>JBOHZT010000271.1:0-4982 GCA_050738535.1 Steroidobacteraceae bacterium | reverse complement strand
AGCCGGCGAGCGCGCCGCCGGCGAAGTCGATCATCACCTGCCGGGTATCGCTCGACGGCTTGCCCGATCCATTGAGCGAGAAGCGTCCCGTGCGCGTCGCGATCACGCGGCCGCCGGGCGGCCAGACCGAGGAGTCGAGATAGGCGGAGAGCACATAGTCGAACTCGAGCGGCTTGCCGGCCTCCACTTTCTGCGCCGGAACCCAGTACGCGACGATGTTGTCGTGGATTTCCTCGTCCGTCGGAATCTCCACCAGCTCGACGCCGCCCTTGCCCCACTTGCCGAGCGGCTGGATCCAGTAGCTCGGTCGGCGCTCGAACTGCGCCGAGGGGTCCTGATAGTGATCGAAGTTCCGGTCGCGCTGCACCAACCCGAAGCCGCGCGGATTCTGATCCATGAAGCGATTCACCTGCAGCGCCTTCGGATCGGTGAGCGGACGCCACAGCCACTCGCCGGAGCCGGTCTGCATCAGCAGGCCGTCGCTGTCGTGGACCTCGGGACGATAGTCGTGATAGCGATGGCTGGAAGGGTTCTCCCCGTAGAGGAACATCGAGGTGAGCGGCGCGATGCCGAGCTTCGCGATGCTCGTGCGCGGGAACAGCTCCGAGGTCACCCGCACCTGCGTGATCTCGCCGGGCCGCACCTGGAAGCGATACGCGCCCGTGATGCTCCTGCTGTCGAGCAGCGCGTAGAGGGTGAGCGTGTCCTGCTGCGGGCTCGCGGGCTTCACCAGCCAGAAGTTCGTGAACCAGGGGAACTCCTCGCCGCTCGTCGAGGCCGTGTTGATGGCGAGCCCGCGCGCCGAGAGGCCGTAGACCTCGTTGCGGCCGAGCACGCGGAAATACGAGGCGCCGAGGAACGCGATCAGCTCGTCCTTGTAGGACGGCGTCTGCAGCGGGAAGTGGATCCGAAATCCCGCGAAGCCGAGATGCGGCGGGAGGCTGTGCGCGAGCGCCGTGAGCTTGCCGAAGTCGAACCAGCGCGGGTCGTAGTGCACGGGCGCGGCGACGCCGTTGACCACCTGCGAGATGTCGACCCGTCTGTCGAAATTGAAGCCGCGATGAAAGAACTGCACCTCGAACAGCGATTGATGGCGCCAGAGCGCGTCCTGCCCGCGGAAGCGGATCTGCTGATACTGATCGTAGGTGAGATGCAGCAGGCTCGAGGGAAGATGAGGAACGCGATCGTGGAACGGCTGCGCCGCGCGCTCCCGCGCAAGGCGCACGACATCCGCGTAGGTGAATGGACGCCGTGCCCGAGCCGCACGTTTGGCCGGAGCCGCGCGTTTCGCCTGAGCCCCGCGTTTCAGCGCAGCCGCGCGCGGCGCGGTCCGAGCGGGCGCAGGGCCAGGTGACCGCGTGCCGGCCGCCATGGCGCTCGCAGCGAGGACCGAAGCGGCGATGACAACGCCGATCCAACATTGACGGACGAGCACTCGATGCATTCTCAGACAAGCCCGTACCTCACCAGCAATTTCCGAGGTCCGGACCCCACCTGTCGCAAACGGGCGACGCGGAGAGCGTCCAGACCCCGAATTCAGTGTGGCAGTCCTTGCAGCGCAGCGCGCTTAAGAACTTGTCACGCTAGCCGCGCGCGCTCGAGCTGCGCGGTGCACAGCGGCGCCGCTCGTGCGCTTCAATGGGTCGGACCGGGGGGATTTCAATAGATTCTTGCCGTGACGCGCCGATCGGCGCGCACGAGCGGCCATCGCGCTGTCAGTCAGCGCCGACGCAGCACGGCGGTGCGCGCGTCCCAGGCTTCGCCGCCGTCGAGGCGCTCGAGGAGTTGCACGCCGCCGGACGCGAGCGTTGCAATGGGCACGCCGCCGCGGTAGAGCGCGCGATTGACGGTGAGCGCCGGAAGACGCGCGCCCGGGGTCAAGACGCCAATGAGATTGAGCGGATCGGCGCCGCAGATCGAGATTTCCCCATCGGGCGGTGCGCCGCCTGCGGGCGTTTTCTGGGCTGCCCGGCGCCTGCGCACTTCGCGCAGCAATCCGATCGCCTCCGGCAGCGCGAACTGCTCGCCCGTGAGCCCTTCGACGAAACGGCCGCCGCGCACGTCGCCGCGTGCTTCGAGCCGACGGCAGCAGGCGAGGATCTCGCGCCAGGGCGGCGCCCAAGCCGGCTCGCGCGCGAGGAGCTGAAAGAGCACGACGCCCCAGCGGCGCAGCAGCGTCCGCGCGAAATGCTCCACCGCCGCGCCGCGCTCGCCGGCAGCCACTGTGCGGATGAGCGTCCAGCGTCCCGAGTCCGCCATGCCGTAGAGCGCTGGGCGCCGCCTCCTGCGCCCTGCGTCCTTCGGCATGAGCAGCGCACGCAGACCCCGGAAGCTGTCGGAGTGCACGAGCCCAGCCGCGACGAGCTCGCCGAGCGCCTCCTCGGCCTGCACGGGAAGCAGCCGCGCACCCTCCACGATTTCGTCGAAGAACGATGCGCCGTGCTCATGGAGGCAATCCCTCACCGCCGCGGCCCTCGCCGTGAGCGCCCGGCCGGAAGCGGTATTCGCGAGCGCCATCCACAGTCGTACGTTCCTGCGGGCGAGCAGCGCGACGGGCGTCGAGCGCACCGGACCTGCGCCCGCGCCTCGGCCCCTGCCCGCGCCGCGCATCGCGGCCTCGCCGCGCGAGCCGAGCCGCACCCACACGAAGCGGCCCGCCTGGCAGTGCTCGTCGAGCCACGCGGGATCGTACTCGCGAAGCCGCGCGGGCAGGATCTCGGACTCCCACGCCGCGGCGGGCGCCTCGAAGCCCTCGAGCTGCGCGAGCATCTGTCCCACCGCATCGGGCCCTTGCATGCGCGCCTGCGGCGCGACGCGCTGCCAGTCCGCGAGGAAGCGCAGGAAATCCCGCGCCGGCACCGGGCTCACCTCCGCGCGCAGTCGCTTGAGCGTGTACCGGTGGATGCGCGCGAGGAGCCTGCGCTCGCACCACTCCTTCGGCGCCGAGCCTGCGTGCGCGGCACGGGGTGCACCGGAATGCGTGAAGCGGCCCTCGAGCGCAAACCCCTCGGCGGCGAGCGCGGCGAGCGCCGTGTCGACGGCAACCTGCGGCAGAGCGAGCGCCGCGGCGAGATCGGCGGCGGTGACCGGACCCAGCCCCTCGAGGCGCCCGCGAATCACTTGCACGAGCGCCTCCGCCGAGCGCTCGCCGAACAGCGCCTCGAACAGCGCGCGCCGCTCGGCGGCGATCGTGAGCACCGCGCCCGCAGGGTTCGCGATCTGCACCATGCGCCCGTCGCGGCGCAGCGCATCCGCGAGCGGGCCCCACGCGGGATTGCGCCGTAGCTCCTGCTCCGTCAGGAAGCCGAGCCAATCGAGCGCAGCGTGCAGCTCGTCGGCGCTCGCGGCATCCGGCCAAGCCTCGTCCCGCACCCGCGCGATCGCCTGCGCATCGAGCCTGCCGATGTCTGCCGCCGACTGCGGATCGAGCCAGCGCCGGCTCATCACCGCCTGCGTGCGGCGCTCCTCGAGCGGCGCATCGTCGAGGAATGCGTACGGACGCGCCGTGAGCAGCTCGAGCGCGAGCGGCGAGGGCTCGGTCAGGTCGCGTGCGACGACATCGAGCGAGCCGTGCTCGAGGCGCTGCAGCAGCGCCTCGAGGCGCTCGATGTCCATGGCGGACTCGAGACAATCGGTGAGCGTCTGGCGCACGAGCGGATGCTCGGGAATCTCGAGCTCGCCCTGCAGATTCTCGGCACAGGCGGTCTGATCGGGAAACACGCTCGAGAGCAGATCCTCCGCCAGCATGCGCGCGATCTGCGGCGGCACGCGCCGCCCGCCTGAGAAGCGCGGCAACGCGAGCGCGACGGCCGCCGCCCAGCGCCAGCGCGTGGTGAACATCGGGGACGCGCACACGGCCTGCCTGAGCAGGTGCCGCACGGTGGCCGAGCGCAGGTAGCGCGCCACCTCCGCGAGCTCGAAGCTGTGCGCCGCCGTGAGCGACAGCAGAATGCCGTCTTCCGTCGCGGCCGCCTGCAGCTCGAAGTTGAAGGTCCGGCAGAATCGCTTGCGCAGCGCGAGGCCCCAGGCGCGGTTCACGCGGCTGCCAAACGGCGCATGGATGACGAGCTGCATGCCGCCCGATTCATCGAAGAAGCGCTCGAGCACCACGGTGGCGTCGCAGGGAAGGCAGCCGAGCGCGGCGCGCGCGGCGGCAAGGTAGTCGGCGAGCTGCAAGGCCGCGGACTCGCCGATTCCGGCAGCGGCGAGCCACGCGAGTGCGGACTCACGCGAAACCGCGAGCCGCGCCTCGAGCTCGCGCCGCAAGCGGCACACCGCGCTCGAGAGCTCGTCCGTACGGCCCGGCGCCTCGCCGAGCCAGAAAGGAATCGAAGGCGGGGCGCCTTCGGCGTCCGCGACTCGAACGGTGCCCCGCTCGACGCGCAGGATCCGGTACGAGGTGTTGCCGAGCTGAAAGATATCGCCCATCAGGCTCTCGACCGCGAAGTCCTCGTTCACCGTCCCGACGAGATCCCCGCGAGGCTCTAGCACGACCCGGTAGTCGGCCGTGTCCGGGATAGCGCCGCCCGAGGTAACTGCGACCAAGCGCGTGCCGCGCCGCGGGCGCAGCACGCCGTGGATCGTATCGCGGTGCACGAGCGCCCCGCGCCGGCCCTGGCGCGTGCTGAACCCCTCGGCCAGCATGCGCACGACTTCATCGAACTGCGCCCGGCTCAACTCCCGGTACGGGTAGGCTGAGCGGTAGCGCTCGAAGAGCGCCTGCTCGCTCCATTCCCGCATGCCGATCTCCGCCGCGATCTGCTGCGCGAGCACATCGAGCGGCCCCGCGGGAACCCGCAACCGGTCGAGCTCGCCGCGCCGCACGGCATCGAGCAATGCCGCGCATTCCACCAGGTCATCGCGCGAGAGCGGGAACAGCCGCGCCTTCGCGAGTCCGCCGACCGCGTGCCCCGAGCGGCCGGCCCGCTGTACAAAGGTATTGATGGAGTGCGGGGATCCGAGCTGGCAGACCAGATCCACGT
>JBOHZT010000270.1:0-4984 GCA_050738535.1 Steroidobacteraceae bacterium | reverse complement strand
GTCATGAGATCGCCGGTCGCCCAGGCCGCAATGAGCGCGAGCGCGACCAGCCGGTCGGTGATGCCGTGCAGGCTCGGACGCCGCAGGCTCTGCCAGGCCTCGACGAACACCGGGACGGCGACGAGCGCCGCGGAGATGCCCGCGACGAGCTCGGCCACTCCCGCCCCGCCGGGAATGAGGAGCCGCATGCCCGCCGCCACGATGAGCAGGCACAGCGCCGCGAGGGCGAGCGTCAGGCGCAGCCCGAGCAACACGCGCTCGGCCCGATCGAGCAGCGCGACGGGCCGACCCACGCCCCCGGGCGGCAGCGGAACGATCGTCGGTCCGCAACAGGACGGGTCGGAGGCTGCGCCTATCGAGGTGTCGGGAGCTGCGCTCATTTGTGCTGCTGCTTGCCGGGTAAGACCAAGCGTACGCCACTCTTGGGATCGATCAAGACGGCCGAGCCCAGGCGATTCATGATCTGTGACATCTGGGCACGGTACTCGCGCAGCATCAAGGGCTTGCGCGTCTCGGGAGTCTCCTGCTGCGCGAGCGCCAGAATGCGCGCCGTCTTGACGTGAGCGGTGCTGACGAGTTCCGCGGCGGTCGCCTGGGCTGCACTCAACAGCTGGTCGCGTTCCTGGTTGGCGGCTTGCCTGCGCCGCTCGGCATCCGTACGGGCCTGCGCGACCCCGCGGTCAGCGGCCTCCGTCGCAAGCAGGACGGCATCGAACGCCGTCTTGGCCTCCGGAGGCAGCGCGGGCGTCATATCGATCCGCTCGATGTGCACTCCTAGAGAGGCACCTTGCGCGGCGAGCTGCGCGAGGCGCACGTTCATGGTATCGACCAGGGAATTGCGCACCTCGACCCGCAAGGCCATGACCGCCTGTCCCGTGCTCCCCGGCGTGGGATTCTCGACGACCAGGAAATCATTGAGATCGCGACCCGCCGTCACATGCACGGTGGTCGCGCGGAACAGGCGGTTCAAGGCCGGCGCGACGTGCGTTTGCTCGAGGGCATAGGCGATCGGGTCGATGATGCGATAGATGAGCGTCGCGTTGAGGAGCACGATGTTCCCATCGCCCGTCATGTAGGCCGAGAGATTCTCGGGCATGCCCTGCGAGCGGCCGAACGGGCCGACGAGCGACTGCGACTGCTCGCTCCACGACGGGAGCACCGAGACGCCCTGGCTCAGCTGCCGCTCGGGACCGGGCAGCAGCTCCACCTTCTCGATCGGACGCGGCCATGCGATGAGCAGCCCCGCCTGCTGAGATCGCACGATGCGCCCGAAGCGCAGCACGACGGCCTGGCTGTCCGAGGCGATCTCCCGCACGTTGCTCACGGCCCACAGGAGCAGCAGCAGCAGGCCCGCGGCATACACGGCACGAAACCCGATCGCCACCGACTGCGCGATCGGACCTGGTGGAGGCGGGGGCGGCGGCCCGGCCGGCGGCACGGATGCCTGCTGCGGTGCGGGCGGCTCGAGAACGGTGCTCACGGCGCCGGCTTGCCGGTCTCGGCCACCGCGGGGTCGCGAGCCAGGGTCCGCGCGGAATGGCTCGATTTCACGGCCCGCTTGCGCGCCGCTCGGGACGCAGTCACCGGCGGTGAGTCGAGTCCCGCGGGCCCGTCGACCAGCACTTTGAAAGGCGCTGCATCCGTGCGCAGCACCACGCTCGCGTTGCGCCCGATCATCTTGCTCAAGGCGTCGAGCGAGCGCAGCGTCGTGTACAGGCCGGGGTCGCTCCGGTAGGCCTTGGCGTAGATCAGAGCCGCGCTCTGCTCGGCGTCCGCCTCGGTCCGAGCCGCCTGCTCGCGCGCCGTCGCCACGACCTCCCGCGCGTCCCGATTGGCGTCCGCGCGGATGGCCGCCGCCTTGCGCAGGCCCTCGGCGGTGACTTCGGCCGCCACCGTCTCGCGCTCCGCGCGCATCCTCGCCACGGTGGCGGCGAGCGTCTGATCGGGCAGCGTCATGCGCTCGATGCCGACCTGCCGGACATCGATGCCGTACACCTTGAGCATGCGCGGCGCGATCTCCTCGCGCAGCTGCTCCTCGAACGCATTGAGCCTGACTTTGTTGGGATCGAGATTGACGAGATCGCTCAGCTTGAAGTTGCTCGAGGTAATGTGCAGCGCCGCGTTGATGAAGCTGCGCAGCTGCTCGGCCGCCTCGTTCGGCTGGTTGCGCACCGACCGCAGGAACTGACGGACCTGTTCGGGATCGTCCGGCACCTGCCAGGCGACGTAGGCCTGCACGAGCACGCGCAGGCCATCGCTCGTGCCGACATCTTGTAGGCCTGTGGACGTCGTACGTAGACGAAGGTCGACGGGAATGCTGCTCTCGATCGGCGCCGGAAGCTTCCACGCCAGGCCGGGCTCGGTCACCACCCGAATGGGATTCCCGAACCGGGTGATCACCGTGGCCTCCCCTGCCGGCACCATGACGATGCAGGCGGCGGCGATCGCGGCGCAGAGGATGAGCACCGAGACACCGATGCGCAGCTGCGGGCCGAGGCGCCGCGCGCGCGGGCCGCGCGGGGAGCCGTCCGCCGGGGAATCGCCGGGAGGGGAATTGAAGAACATGCTCTTGGGCGCTCGCAGTCGTGGAAAGAGGATTGCCGGGTCAATCGGACGGCGGAATGATGGGCGGCGTGAGCGGCGGCATCTCGGTGCCCGTGCCCGTGCCCGTGCCGCTCCCGAGGCCCGCCGCGCTCGCGCTCCCGGAACCGCCCTCGCTGGCGCCCGCGCCGGAGCCGGAGGGCGCAGGCGCGAACGCGCGCAGATCGAGAATGGGGAGCTGATCGGGCTTCAGACGGTCGTCGACCAGGGTGATGTGCGAATGCGCGAGCGCCGCCTCGAGCGTCGTGAGACGCCGCTCGAAGAGGAAGGAATGCCGACCCTCGTCGTACGACCGGTGATCTGCACCGAAGCGATAGGCGGCCGCATCGGCGGCATGAATGGTCTCCGAGGCACGGGCGACGGCCACGGTCTCGAGCTCGTGCGCTTCCTCGGCGGCGACGCCGGCGGTGCGCTTCGCTCGGCCGCGCTCGTTCGCGATGCTGGCGCTCGCATTGATCCTCGCGGCCTGCACCTCGTGGTACGCGGCGGCCGCGCCCGCGGGCGGATGGATCTCCTCGATCAGGACCTTGACGATGTCGATGCCGGTTCCGCGGATATCCGGATCCGATTGCAGCTGCGTCCGCAGCATCCCGGCCACGTTCTCGCGCTGCGCCCCGATCACCTGCTCGAGGGTGCGCGAGTTGAAGTAGCGCAGCACCAGGCGGCTCGCGTCCGCCTTGATGAGGGCTTCGGGGTCCGCGACCGTATAGACCGACTCGAGCGCATCGGTGTTGGTGAGGCCCACACGGTAGAGCACATAGATCTCGGTCGCGACGCTTTGGAAACTCTGCTCTCCGGCACCCTTGCTCGGGACGAGGTAGTGAGCCTGGTCCGCATGCGCGGTCACCCAGAGCCGATTGAGGCTGACGGGCGGTACGGCCTCCGCGCCGATCGGCTTGCGCGTCTCGACGAACATCGATTTCGACTCGCCGACGCCGATCGGGACGGCATGGACGGCGCCGAACTCGACGAGCCGCAGCCGCCCGAGCGGCCAGGGAAGGATCAGGTGCAGCCCGGGATGCAGCACCGCGACGGGCGCGCCGAGCCGCTCGTAGATCCCGCGATGGTGCAGATCGACGAGCTTGACGCCCGAGAGGCCCCAGCACAGGAGCGCCGTGCCGAAGAGCGCCGGGAGCATGGCGGCGGAGAGGAACGAGAGCGCCCAGCTGCGGGCGAAGTCGAGTCCGAACTGCGTGCGCAGCACGTTGCCCGGCGCGCGCGGGCCGCCCGTGACGAGCGCCGCGAGAAGGCTGTCCGATACCGCGCGCGCCTCGAGCGGCACACGCGCCGGGAGGAACATGCGCGCGAGCGCCCGGGTGGCGAGCTCCGCCGCCGTGACCCCGCAAATGCAGATGATCACCAGCTCCGGCCAGCGCAGCCAGGCGAGCGCCGCGCCGCGCCCGATCTCGATGCAGGCCCCCGCCACCATGATCAGCGTCGTGAGCAGGAGGAGCCGGCGCAGCGTCGGCGCCTCGGGAAGCTGCGGCGCCGGAAAGGCATTGAGGACCCGCTCGCACACGAGCGAGACGAAGGCGAGCCCGAACACGAACGCGGCCACGATGTCGGCGTGCGCCGCGTGATGCGCGGACGCCGCTTTGGGCCACATGAACCGGATCGCAATCCAGACCCCGACGGCTCCGACCGTCATGATGAGCGCCTGACCCTGGCGCCCGGCGTATCCCGGATCGTCTCCGCGCTCGAGCCGGCGGCCGCCGCTCGCGCTCTGCGCTTCTGCCTCGAGGAGGGAGAAGCGGAAGCGCGCCCGCGTCAAAGCGAGTGTGCCGGCGAGCGCCGTCAGCGTGACGAGCAGCGCCGGCAGCACCATGGCACCGAGCCCGCCCGTGACGCACTCGCGCGCCATGGCGCCGATCCGCGGCACGAAGCTGTGCGGCAGGAGCGCGCAGCACAAAAACAGAACGACGACGAGCGCGCCGCAGACGTAAACGAGCGCGAGGTGGCGGATCAGCCGGTGCGAGCGCGGATGGAGCTGTTCCTCCTCGAGCGAGGGATCGGTGCCGTTGCTCATCTGCAGGAAATCCAAGTCACCATTATCATACTAGCGCAATGGCTGCGGCCGTGCCGGCGGCGCGTCCGTCCGCTCGTTTCGCGGGATCGCAACGCTCGATGAACACTCCGCGTCCCATCCACAGAACTGCGTCAGGCCCAGGGGTCGTACGCCCGCAGCCGCGTCGTGCGCGGCCCCAGCGCTCCCGGCCCCGGCGCTCGCGCTGGCAGTGGGCGCTCGTGCTCGCGGTGATCGGGCTCGCCGCGGCCGCGATCGCCATCGGCGCGATGCGGCTGCGCCACGTGCGTCTCGAGCACCGGCTGCTCGCGGCGCTCCCGGACGAAGTCACGGCCGATCCGCAGCTGGTACGCTTCGCGG
>JBOHZT010000269.1:0-5005 GCA_050738535.1 Steroidobacteraceae bacterium | reverse complement strand
TTACTCACCCGTTCGCCGCTCGTCAGCATGTATTGCTACACCTGTTACCGCTCGACTTGCATGTGTTAGGCACGCCGCCAGCGTTCAATCTGAGCCAGGATCAAACTCTTCACTTAAAGGCTTTGAGCTCTAAGCACCGAGCATCCAAAGGCCCAACTACTTGCTGGACAAAATGGTCACTCGGTCTGATGCCTCGTTAGGCTCGACGCGAGTCCCCACACAAATTACCTGCCAAACTTTTAAAGAGCGCCCCGGCCGCGGTGGACCGGGTGGGTTCCTGGGGCCTCGCCCCCGCTCTCGCGGGGTCCGACGCGCTCGGCGCGCATCGCTCCAGGCAGTTCGCACCGCGCTCACGCGGCATCTCGAAAGGGGGCGGAAGTATAGCCCCAAGGCCTCTTCCGTCAACCTCGAACTCGGCTTTGTTCGCGGCTCACCGCGGTGCAACAGCCGTCTCGAGGGGCGCGCAGTATAGCCCTCGCAGGCCCCTTGTCAACGCGCTCGGGCCTCCTCGTCGGTAACCGGCGGCACGCGGGCCCGGCACGCTGCGGTGCCCGGCGGTAGTTAGCGCCGGGCGGCGCCGTGACGGCCCCCGGCGCGGTGCTCTGAACACCCCCGCGTCACGCCTTCCGCTCGAGCCTCAGCCGAGCAAAGCGCCGCGACCCGATCTGAAACACGTGGTCCGCGCCCGCCGCGAGCGTGAGCGCCCGGTCGCTCACCTTCTCCCCGTCGATCCGCACGGCGCCCTCGCCGATCTTCCGGTAGGCCTCCGAAGTGCTGGCGACGAGCCCCGCATCCTTGAGGAGATTCGCGAGCCGTATGCCGCCGGCATCCACGCCGACGGGCCGTGCGGGCAGATCCTCCGGCACGTTCCGCTCGCTCACGCGGGCCATGAAGTCGCACTCCGCGCGCTCCGCGGCTTCGCCGCCGTGGAACCGTTCGACGAGCTCGCGGGCGAGCTGGAGCTTCACGTCGCGGGGATTGCGGCCGTCCTCGACCGCCTGCCTGAGCCCCGCGATCTGCGCGAGGGGTCGGAACGAGAGCAGCTCGAAATATCGCCACATGAGCGGATCGGAGATCGACATCAGCTTGCCGAACATGACATCCGGGCTCTCGGCGATGCCGACGTAATTACCGAGCGACTTCGACATCTTCTGCGTGCCGTGGATGCCCTCGAGCAGCGGCAGGGTCATCACGACCTGGGCCTCCTGCCCGTACGCCTCCTGGAGCTGCCTGCCGACCAGCAAGTTGAACTTCTGGTCGGTGCCGCCGAGCTCGATGTCGGCGCGGAGCGCGACCGAGTCGTAGCCCTGGGCGAGCGGGTAGAGCAGCTCGTGGATCGCGATGGGCTGGCCTGCCTTGAAGCGCTTCGCGAACTCGTCCCGCTCGAGCATGCGCGCGACCGTGCCGTGTGCGGCGATCTTCACGAATTCGAGCGCCGGCATCGCCGCGAGCCAGCGTGAGTTGAAATCGACTCGCGTGCGGTCCGGGTCGAGGATCTTGAAGACCTGCCGCTCGTAGGTGCGCGCGTTCTCCTGCACCTGCTCCGGGGTGAGCTGCGGCCGCGTCGCGTTGCGTCCGGTGGGATCGCCGATGAGGCCCGTGAAATCGCCGATCAGGAAAACCACCTCGTGACCGAGCTGCTGGAACTGGCGCATCTTGTTGAGCAGCACGGTGTGCCCGAGGTGCAGGTCCGGCGCGGTCGGATCGAATCCGGCCTTCACGGTGAGCGGCTTGCCGCGCGCGAGCTTGCGCAGCAAATCCTTGTGCGTGAGCACCTCCTCGGTGCCGCGCACGAGCTCGCTCAGGGCTTCGCCCGGGGGAGTCGGCACGGAACCGCTCAGGCGGTGAATGAGGATCCGCAGCCGCAGGTCGTCGTGGCGTTGGGGTTGCGGATCACGAACTGCGCGCCTTCGAGCCCCTCGCGGTAGTCGATCTCCGCGCCCGAGAGGTACTGCACGCTCATCGGATCCACCAGCAGCTTGACGCCCTGGTTCTCGACGCAAGTGTCCCCGTCCTGCAGTTCCTCGTCGAACTCGAATCCGTACTGCAGCCCGGAGCAGCCGCCGCCCTGAACGAACACCCGCAGCATCAGCTTCGGGTTGCCCTCGCCGCGGATCAGGTCGCTCACCTTGCGCGCCGCGGCATCCGTGAAGACGAGCGGCGGGGGCAGGAGATCTTGAGGCATCGAGACAGTCGCGGCGTCCATTCGAGCAGTTTAAGAGCGGCGCCGGCCCCGGTCAAAGCGGCGCGTCGACCCCGCCCCGCTCGGGCCCCGCGCACGATTCGCAGGCCGGGGCCACGCGCCCGACGATCTCCGCTCCCGGCGCGGTCTCGATCGTGCCGTAACGCACGTCCCCCTCGACTCTCGAGCTCGGCCCGAGCACGACCCGCTCGCTCGCGTGGATGTCTCCCTTGACGGTACCGTTCAGGATGAGGTTCGCGACCTCCACCCCGCCCTCGATGCAGCCGGACTCGCTCACCGAGAGGAGCGATCCGGCCGCCCCGCCGGCCCGCACGCTGCCCGTGACCTGGCCGTCGAGATGCAGCCCTCCCTCGAAATCGATGTCTCCGTGGATCCGCGTGCTCTTGCTGATCAGCACGCAGATCCGCTCACCGCGCCTCGATTCACGATTCCACATAGTGCGCTCCTCCAGCCAGGGACTCTTCTGCGGTCGAGGGCCCCCGGCCCTCAAGGACTCTCCACCCGCCAGGGAAAGGTCCGGATCAGCGGCATCGGCCGCTTCTCGCCCTTTTCGTCGACCTCGATCGTCAGGCGCTGCGGCTTGAATCCGGCCGGCACCGCGATGACCTGATCCAAGGTCTGGAAGTAGCGGAACGCGAACGGCTGGCGAGACCCCTGCGCGCCGAGCGCGGCAAGGTCCAGGGTCGCGGCCTTCCCCTTCGCCCGACCCTCCACCCGCAGCTGCCAGGACCCGCTCACCGGCGCTTGCGGGTGCGCCGTCTGCAGCAGCGTGAGGTGCACGTCGAAGTGTCCGGGCGGTTGAGCCGCCGAGATCCTCACTTCGGTGAGCGACAGACCGATCGCCGGATCTGCCCGCGAGCCGCCGTGCGAAACCACGTCGCGGTAGAAGGTGAGCTCTTCCGCCTGCGCCGCCACCTGCGCTTGGAGGCCTCCGATCGTGTGGGCGAGCGCGGCGCGCTCCTCCGTGCGCCCGACACGCATCGCATCGAGCTCCGCGACCTGCTTGCGCAGCGTCCGGTTGGCCGCCTCGAGCTGCGCCTTCGTCGTGACCAGCTCCGAACGTTGTCGCGCCGCGGTCAGCATGTCGTAACCGCCCCGGTAGCGCCCGAGCTCGTAGAGCCCCCCAAAAGCGATCACTCCCGCGACGACGGCCGCGCAGACGAGCAGCCTCCCCCGCAGGGTAGGCGCCCTGCGAATCACGAGGCTCGCGGGTGGGTCGCTCATGCCCCGGCTTGCATCCGGGGGTTCAGCCGGACTCGATCGCATCGCCGCCTCCGTGGACTCCGTCGGAGCCTGCGAAGCGGTCGAGCCAGGCGGGCGCAGCGGGCGGACCATGGGGGACGGCGAGCGGGGCGAGCTCCTTCAGGGCCTGAACGTAGACCGCTCGCTTGAAATAGATGACTTCCCGCACCGGTTCCCAGTAGCCCGACCAGCGCCATTCGTCGAATTCGGGCGTGGCGTGCGTGGTGAGCTCGAACCGCACGTCGTCGCGCGCGAGCCGCAGCAGGAACCAGCGCTGCTTCTGGCCGATGCACAGCGGCTGGCGGTTGCGCCGGATGTACCGGGAAGGCAGCCGGTAGCGCAGCCATTCGCCCGTGTGGCCGAGGACCGTCACGTCCTCCCGCGCGAGCCCGGTCTCCTCGTTGAGCTCACGGTAGAGAGCCTGCTCGGGATCCTCGCCCGCGCGCATGCCGCCCTGCGGAAACTGCCAGCCGCGTGCGCCGCCGATGCGTCTGCCCAGGAAGACGCGCGCATCACCACGCATCAGCACAATGCCAACGTTCGCGCGGAATCCCTCGGAGTCGATGAGGTCGGTCATGGCACCGCTCAGTCTGACACAAGGGATACGCTCGAGGTCAGGAGCCGTCCTCCCCGGCGGCCCAAATCGAGAGCCCGGTCACCGCCCTCCCGGCCGTCCGTCGCCGCTATGCGACGGTGACCTCCGATACTGCAACGTCGTTGCGGCCGCTGCCCTTGGCGCTATACAGAGCCGCATCGGCCTCGGCCATCAATCGATCGGCGAGCGACTTGAAGTCCCGAGTCGCCGGCGCCGGCAGCGCGACCGCGACACCCACGGAGAGCGTCACCTCCTCCGCGACGCCCGGCGCGATCTCGATCGGCGCGCGGCGCAGGGCGGCGAGCACCCGGCGGGCGACGGTCACCGCGTCCGCAGCGCTGCCGTCCGGCAGGACGATCGCGAACTCGTCCCCCCCGAAGCGCGCTCCGGTATCGCTGAGGCGCATTTCTCCGTCGATCCTCTGCGCCACCTCCCGCAGCACGGCGTCCCCGGCGAGATGGCCATACCGATCGTTGATGTGCTTGAAATGATCCACGTCGATCATGAGGCAGGCGACCGACTGGCCGGTGCGCTGCGCCCGCGCCAGCTCCTCGCACAGCCGCGCGTGCAGGTACCGCCGGTTGTGGAAGCCGGTGAGATAGTCCGTGAGTCCGCTGCGCACGAGCCGGGCTCGGTTCACCGCGTTCTCTATGCACACGTCGGCGATGATCCCGAGATGCGCCAGGAAGTCGCTCGCCAGATCGCTCGTGAAGCGCGACGCGTCGGTGCTGCCGAAGGCGAGCAGCCCTTCGAGCTGGCCGCTCCGGGCGAGCGGAATGAGGGCGATGCTGCCGAGCCCCGCGGCGTGGGGAAAGAGCAGCTCGTGGTCCGCCGTGCGAAAGGGCCCGAGCCAAGGGCGCTCGAGCGCGGCGAGCTGCGGTGCGAGCGCGACGAGCGCCTCCACGAACTGCACCTCCTTCAGGCATTCCTGCTCGAAGCCGTCCCCGGAGATGAGGTGCCGGATC
>JBOHZT010000268.1:0-5014 GCA_050738535.1 Steroidobacteraceae bacterium | reverse complement strand
CTGCCGCAGTTCAATTTCCCGCAGATCAGCGTCATCGCGCACCTTCCCGGGACGACCGCCAGCGAGCTCGAAAACCTCCTCGTCTATCCGTTGGAAGGTCAGATCCTGACGCTTCCTGACCTGCAAAATGTCCGCTCGAGGATGGGTAATGGGATCATTGAGATCGACGTGCGTTTCCGAGAGGGCACCTCGGCCATACTCGACCTGCAGGCGGTCAATGGCGCCATCGATCGGGCGCGCGGAGCACTGCCGCCGTCGGCGAATCCGCTTGCGCAGATCATGGGGAACGCCATCGACGAGGTGGCCGACTACACTGCGCAGATTCCCACCGACATCGCGCCTGCGCAGGTGCAGCGCGCCGTGCTCGCCGATGTGGCGCCGGCCCTACGAGCGCTACCCGGCGTGCAGTACGTGAACGTCTACGGTGCGGGCGATGAAGCGCTGTGGATTCAGCCGGACCTCGGCGCGCTGCGCCGTTACGGCGTTTCGGTCAGTGCCATCGCGCAAGCTGTCAAGAGCCAAGTTCTGCTTGCGCCTGCGGGCTACACGAGGCAGGGCCACAACGACGTGCTGATCGAGGTCCGACATCTGCCGGTGCATGCCGCACAGGTCGAGGCCATTCCGGTCCCGGGTCCGCATGGACCGATCCCCCTTCGCGATCTCGCGCGTGTCGTGCGCGAGGCAATCCCGACGCACAACGCCGTCGCGCTCGATGGCCGGCCGAGCGTGGCGCTCACCGTCATCAAGCAGCCCGGTGCCGCCACGACACCGGTCACGCAGGCTGTGCAAGCCACTCTCGACGAGACGCTGAATCAGTTGCCGCGTGGCGTGCATTGGGTTCAATCGTACAACCAGGGTCACATCGTTCACGTCATCGGCGTCGACCTTGGGCGGGACCTCCTCATCGGCATGGCACTCGCGGTCGCGGTGCTCTTCTGGGTCCTCGGGGCCGGCCGCGGCATTTGGGTGCTGGCTTTCAGCATCCCGATGTCGCTCGCGCTCGCCGTGGCGACGCTGTACTTCGTGGGCCAGGACCTCAACCTGATGACGCTCGGCGCGCTCACGGTTGCCGTGGGGTTGCTCGCGGACGATGCGATTATCGTGCTCGAGAGCATCTACCACCAATGGGAGGTAGGCGATGGACACTGGGAGGGGATCTGGCGCGGTGTGAGACGGATCGTCATCCCCGATCTCACCGGCACGCTGAGCAACGTCTCGATCTACGTACCGCTCCTCTTCGTCGGCGGGCTCGTGGGTCTCTTCTTCATCCCGTTCTCGCTCGCGATGATCTTTGCGCTACTTGCCTCACTTCTCGTCTCACTTACGCTCATCCCCCTGGGGCTCGGCTTCATCCAGGCGCGTGCACGTACGGGCACGCGCAGCGGCCGTCGCGCGCTCGAATGGGTGCGGCTCTGGAACGAGCGGCTCTTCCATCTCGTCTCGCGAGGGCCGCGGCTCTCGCTCGCGATCACCTTCGGTGTGCTGGTCTTGAGCCTGGTCGGGCTGCTGCTCGTGCCCGTCGATTTCTTGCCGCTGCCGAACGAGGGTGTACTCCTCGAGTCGTTCTGCCTGCCTCCCGGCAGCTCTCTGCTCGATTCGCGGGCGGCCGTGGACGCGATGACGCATCGGCTGCTTGCCGATCCGGCGGTGTCGCACGTCTACGCGCGGATGGGCTCCTCGGCAAGCACGACGTACACCGAGCCCGCCTACGCCGGCGAGCTGATGGTCGTCCTCAAGCCCGGTGTCAGCGTCAATGCACTCGATCAGATCGGCCTGAGAGTCCAGCGGGAGTCGAAGCTATCCGGCGTGCAGCTTGCGGTGGATACCCCGACGATCGAGCGGCTCGGCGAGAGCCTCTCCGGCCTTCCGCAACCGTTCGTGATCCACGTCTTCGGCAGCAGCGTGCGCGAGCTTCGCGCCGTGGCGCGGGAGGTCGCGGCGCGTCTGCGTCGCGTGCCGGCACTCTCCAGCCTCTTCGACAATGACGGCTATCCGGTCACGCAATTGCAGATCGAGCCTCGAGACAGCGCGCTGGCCCGCTACGGGCTTACGCCCGCGCAGCTGTATGCCCAGGTCGACCCGCTTCTGAATGGCGAAGTTCTCGCGCAGGTTCCCGATGGCAACGTTCCGCTCGACCTTTATATGCGCCTTGCCAATGCGTCGGACACATCGCTCGCGGCGCTCTCGCGCCTGCCGATCCGCACCGACGGGTGGACACCGCTCGGTGCCTTGGCCCGCCTCGACCTCGTCCAGACACCGAATCAAATCCGGCATATCGCTGGGGCTCGGGCGCTCGATATCCTGGCGACGCCGACTGGAACCCTCGGCGGCACGATCGCCGCAGCGCGCAGGGCTCTCTCGGGCTTGAAGCTGCCTCCCGGCTACCGCGTCACCTTCGGAGGCCTCTATGCCGAGATCGAGCGGGCGGCGCTCGGTCTTCTCATCGCGGTGGTGGCCGCCTTTCTCCTCATGGTCGGCATTCTCATCCTGCAATTCGATGGACTCCTCATCCCGGGAATCCTCTTGCTCGAGATCCCGCTCGCCATCACGGGGGGCACCATCGCGCTCATCGTAAGCGGGGTGGGGCTCAATGCCATCGGCATCATCGGATTTCTCACGCTGATCGGCATAGGCCTCCGCCATAGCATCGTCCTGCTCGACCGGGCGAAGCACAACGAAGGGCAGGGCATGGCGGTCGAGGAGGCGGTGCGCGAGGCGATCCAGGTGCGTTTCCGCCCGATCGTGCTCACCGCGGTCACCGCGATGCTGGGGATGTTGCCCCTGGCGTTGGGCTTTGGCCAAGGTGCTGCCCCGGAGCAAGGCCTTGCGGTAGTCATCTTCGGCGGTCTCGCCTGGAGCGCAATCCGCAGCACGAACTTGATTCCGGCGCTGTACGTGCACTGGCGCCGGCAGCAGCTTGCGCGGGAGGAACGCACATGAGGCGAGCCGCACTTCCTTGCGCTGCACGGCTTCTCCGACGTATCCGCACCGGGCTGGTCCGACGAGGTGGGCTCGGGATCGTCGCAGGCTGCGCATCGCTTCTCTGCGGCTGCGCAATGTATCACTCCCAACCGCTGCCCACGCAGCCCGATCTCACCCGTGCGCCGGCCCTCACGGTGCCGGTAAGCACCTTCGCTGTCCCGGGGCTCAAGCCCGAACCGCTCGATCCCGGGAAAGGCCTGACGGAGATGAACGTGGTGACGCTCGCGGTGGCCGACAATCCGCGGCTGCGAGCCGTGCGACGGCAAGCGGGCGTGGCCCGCGCGCAATTGCTCGAAGCGGGCCTCCTTCCTGATCCGCAGATCTCCGGGGGACTCTCGAAGTCTTCATTCTTTACCGGATACAGCGCAACGCTCATGGAAGATATTCATGCGTTGGTCACCCGAGGCGCGGCCGAGGGCGCCGCCAGGGCGCATCTCAAGCAGGTCAATCTCGAGATCCTCTGGCAGGAGTGGCAGGTCGCCGAGCGGGCCCGGGAGCTCTTCATCGAAACCCAGGCGCTCGCCAAATTGCGCGGTGTGTTGAATCGCCAACGAACGCTACTCGGAAAGGTCTATAGCCGGGACGAGACGCAGCTCAAGCAGCGTTATGTCACGGTCAGCGAGGTGACCGCCGATTCCATCGCCTTGAATTCGGCCGAGGTGCAGTGGCGCAGCTTCGAGCTACAGGACAACCAGACTCGTCACGCTCTGAATGAACTCCTGGGGCTCGCTCCCGACGTTCGGCTTCGGCTGCGGGGCGCCCCAAGCGAGCAACTCGTGACGACCGCTCAGTACCGCTCGGCCCTTACCGCCCTGCCGCACCGCAGACCCGACCTCCTTGCGCTGCAAGCCGGCTATCACAGCGAGGATGAGCAGCTGCGCGAGGCGATTCTCGCCCAGTTTCCGCTCCTCAACGCCGGAGTGACGAAGTCGCGAAGCGCGGAAGAGGGCATCCAGAGCATCGGCTTCAACGTGACGCTCACACTGCCGCTCTTCAATCGTAACCGGGGACCGATCGCCGTCGGCCGTGCGAGCCGTGCGTACCTCCATCAGGCTTACCAAGCCCGCCTCGACGAGACGGCGAATCAAGCCGACCAGGTGCGGGCGGCTGTGCGGATCATGCAGGGGCAGCTGAAGACGCTCGATGCGCGACTCTCGGGGCTTGACCGCGCGGCGGCCGCCGCGAAGGAGAGTCTGGCGGGCGGGACGCTGAGTCTCGCAGACTACGCCCGCGTCGACTCCAACGCCCTGGCAACCCAGGCGGAGGAGATCCAGCTTCGGGCCTCGCTCGAGCAGGCGCACGCGGCGCTCGCGATGCTTCTCGCTCGGCCGTTTTGAGTTCGCGTGCAATTGCCGCGACGCTTGCGTCGCTGACGGCAGCGACTTTCAGGAGCACGGCGCTTGGCTTCTGCCCGCCTTCAGGAAGGCCCCGAGACCAGCGGCCGCTGAAGTCCACCCAGCAGCCTTCCGTGCATCTCGATCAGCACGTAGTACACCACGGGTGTGGCGATCAAGGATAGCACTACGGAGAAGAAGAGCGCCCCCATGACGGCGACTCCGAGGGGCTGCAGCATCTGCGCCCCTGCGCCCGCACCGTAGGCGAGCGGCAGCATACCGAGCGCCGCGGCAAGGGAGGTCATGAGCACCGGGCGCAGGCGGCGATGGCCGGCTTGTACCAGGGCCTCGACCAGCTCAACGCCCTCGGCCCTCAGCTGGCGGAAATAGTCGAGCACGAGGATGCCGTTCTTGGCGACGATCCCAACGCCGATGATCGCTCCGAGATACGACACGATATTCAGCGTGATCCCGCCGATCCACAGTCCCAGCATTGTCCCAAGGAGCGCCAGCACCGCACCGAAGACGATCGCGATAGGCTCGTAGAATGAACGAAACTCGATCACGAGAACCGTGAAGACCAGCAGAAGAGCGGCAATGAGCACCACGAGCAGGCTTCGGAAAGATTGCTGCTGCAGCTGGTAGAGACCGCCATACTGCACGGCTTCGGGCGGCAGCCAGGTATCGCGGCTCAAGGT
>JBOHZT010000267.1:0-5025 GCA_050738535.1 Steroidobacteraceae bacterium | reverse complement strand
AT
The DNA here is from genome assembly GCA_050738535.1 of Steroidobacteraceae bacterium. Lineage (GTDB taxonomy): Bacteria > Pseudomonadota > Gammaproteobacteria > Steroidobacterales > Steroidobacteraceae > JASHUC01. The sequence goes on along the minus strand of JBOHZT010000267.1, from coordinate 5,023 downwards.
GGCGGGCGCCGAGTGCGACGGCGCGCGCGACGAGCGCTTCCATGATCACCGGCCCGCCGTGGCCGTGCAGCTCGATGACCTCTTCACCGGTATACGAGCGCGGCGCCGCAAAGCGCAGCACCAATCCGGAGTCGATCGCGCCGCCGTCGTCATCCAGGAAGCGGGCACGCACGGCGGTGCGCGGCGGCAGTGAGGCGCCCTCGAGCCCGGTGAGGACCGCGGCGATCCTCGGCGCGGCGGGACCGGAGAGCCGCACGATGCCGATGCCTCCGCGGCCCGGCGGCGTGGCCGCGGCCACGATCGTGTCGGTGGGCGTCATGACGGCCGCGATTCTACCGGGCGCCGGGCCGGGCAGCGGCCGCGCGCGCTGGAACGCCGCGCGCCGGCGTCAGGCTTTGCGCTGCTGCGCAGCGACCCCCATGCGCTTGTTGATGCTCCATTGCTGCGCGATGCTGAGGATGGTGTTCGTGAGGTAGTAGAGCACGAGGCCGGCCGGGAAGAGCGCGAACATCGCCGACATCGCGAGCGGCATGACCATCATCACCTTCGCCTGCGTCGGGTCGGCGGGCGCGGGGTTGAGCCTGTACTGGATGAACATGGCGGCGGCCATGATCGCCGGCAGGATGAAATACGGATCGCGCGAGGACAGGTCGTGGATCCAGCCGTAGAATGGGGCCTGCCGCATCTCGACGCTGCCGAGCAGCACGTAGTAGTACGCGAAGAAGATCGGGATCTGGATGATCATCGGCAGGCAGCCGGCGACCGGGTTCACCTTCTCGCGCTTGTAGAGCTCCATCATCGCGCGGCTGCTCTTTTCCTTGTCCCCCTTGTAAGTCTCCTGCAGGGCTTTGATGCGCGGCGTGAGGGCCTTCATCTTGGCCATCGACCGGTAGCTGGTCTCCGAGAGCGGATAGAGGAGGAGCTTCAGGAAACAGGTCACGAGGATGATGGCGAGGCCCCAGTTCCCGAGCAGCGCGTGCGCCTTCTGCAGCAGCCAGAAAAGGGGCTTGGCAAGGAAGGTGAGCTTGCCGTAGTTCTCGACCAGGTCGAAATGCGGTGCGGTCGCGGCCAGCGCGGACTGCAGCGTCGGACCGACGAAAAGCTTGAACGGGAAACTCAACGTCGTGCCGGGTTTCACCGTCTGCATCGGTCCGGCCGTTGCGAGCGCGTACTCGTTCCCGCTGACGTTCAAGGTGTAGTGGAAACTCTTGCCCTGCGGCGGAATGACCGCCGAGACGAAATCATGCTGCGGCGCGGCGAGCCAACCGCCGGTGACCTCGAGCGCGAGATGCTGATTCTCGGTCTTGGAGATCTTGAGCGTGCGGTACTTCGTGCCGTCGTAGAGTGCGGGCCCTTCGAACGAGTAGCGGTCGACGTCGGCGTAGTGGCTGATGAAGGACCCGTGGACGGGCTTCTCGTAGCGGATGATCTGCGCATAGGGGGCGGCGGCCCACGGCTTGCCTGACCCGTTCTCAACCGTCTGGTCGAGGCCGATTTGATACTTGCCGCGGCGGAAGGTGAACGTCTTGGTGACCGTCACGCCGTCCGGGCCTTTCCACGTCAGCGGCACTCGCAGCTCGTCGCTCCCGGCGGCAAGCGTGTACTGCGTCGCTGGGCTCGTGAAGGCCGCGAGGTGCGTCGGCCGCGGCTCATGATCCGGCCCAGTGAGGCCGGACTCGAGCACATAGAGGCTATCCGGGCTCGCGTGATTCTCGAGCTGCACCGGCTCGGGCTGACCCTTGACCCGCGGATACGCGAGCAAAGCGGCGCGGACGACCGTGCCGCCCTTCAGGCTGATGTGGACGTCGAGCAGATCCGTCCGCACGTCCACCGTGGGCCCTTTGAAAGAGGCGGTGAGTCTTCTCGACGCCGGGACCGCCGCCGGCGCGGCGGCTTCAGCGGCGTGCTTACCCGTTGGCGCCTGGGTCCCGCTCGAGGGGACCTGCGGCACGCTCGCGCCGAGATCCGAGGAGGCTTCGCCGGATCCTGCTGACGAGCCCGACGCCGCCGTGGCGGGCGCGCTCGGCGCCGGCCGCGGAGGGGGATAGTCGTGCATCCAGGCCTGGTAATTGAGCCACAGCGCGAGCCCGAGCGCGCACCAGAGGAGGAAGCGCGGGTAGTTGCCGGTCATGATCCGAGAGTCGAGTGGCGCGGCTCATGCGCACACCGTGGGCCATGCGAGGCGTGGAGCTCGGAGTCGGCGGGCGGCACCGGATCGTACCCGCCTGCATGGAAGGGATGGCAGCGCCCGAGCCTGCGCATGCCGAGCCAGCCGCCGCGCAGGATCCCGAAACGGCGAATCGCCTCGATCGCGTACTCGGAGCACGTCGGCTCGAAGCGGCACGCGGGTCCGAGCATGGGGCTCAGCGTGCACTGGTAGAGCCGGATCAGGAGCTCGGCGAGGAAGCGCATTGCTGTATCAATCTGTCCCACAGTGTATTCAGGCTCGTCCGGAGCACGTCGTTCCGCGCGCCGCGAACGGCTGCGCGCGCGCTCACGACGACATCCATGCGAGGCAGCTCGCGCTGGCGCAGGCGGAACGTCTCTCGAATGATTCGCCGGATCCGGTTACGTTCCACCGAGTTGCCGGCCGCCTTCGTGGCGACCGCGAGGCCGAGCCGCGCGGCGTCCGAGCCGCTCGGGCGCACGACCATCGCAAACAAGCCGTCACCCAGACGCCGGCCACGGGAGTAGACAGCCTGGAAGTCGGATTTCCGGCGCAGGCGGCGTCGGGGGGAAAACCTCAGGCGCTCGAGGCCGGCGCCTCGGGATGCCACGCGAGTTTAGCTTATGGAATGAGCTTGCGGCGACCCTTCGCGCGCCGCCGCGCGAGGACCTTCCGGCCATTCGCCGTCGCCATTCGTGCGCGAAATCCGTGTGTGCGCTTGCGGCGCACTTTGCTTGGCTGATAAGTCCGCTTCATCGTCCGTGGGCTCTACGGTGTGGGCGTCTCGGGACGTCGCGAGCGGGGCTGCGCGCAACGAGGCGCCGCGCCTGCCCCGACGTGCAATCACCGTCGTGAAAAGGGCGGCAAGGCTAAGCCGTTCACCTACAGGCTGTCAACACGGCCGCACTTTAAGGCGGGGCGCGCACGGGTATAGACTGCGCCTCCTTTTTCCGCCAAGCCAGTCGAATGTCGCCGGAGGCAACGCTCGTGGAGGGCTCGCTGTGGTCTCGGTGCATGAGCGCGCTCGAAGCCGAGCTGCCCGAACAGCAGTTCAACACCTGGGTACGGCCGCTGCAGGCGGTGGAAGGGGTCGGCGCGCTGAAGCTGCTGGCGCCGAATCGTTTCGTCGTCGACTGGGTCAACACGAATCTGCTGCCGCGGCTCGGCGAGCTACTGCGCGACGCGGCGAACGGCGCGCCGATCGTCACGGTAGAGGTGGGCTCGCGAGCGCGGACGCCCGCGCCGCAGGCGCCTGTTCCCTTCGCACACCCGATCAAGCCGCGGCGCGCCGAGGGCATCGTGATCGGCGCGCGACTCAACGCGGATTTCTCGTTCGCGACCTTCGTCGAGGGCAAGAGCAATCAGCTCGCGAAGGCCGCCGCGCGACAGGTGGCGGAGAATCCCGGCCGTGCCTACAACCCGCTGTTCCTCTACGGGGGCGTAGGTCTCGGCAAGACCCATCTCATGCATGCGGTCGCGCATTTCGTGAAGGAGCGGGACACGGAGGCGCGGGTCGCCTACGTGCACTCCGAGCGCTTCGTGGGCGACATGGTCCGCGCGCTGCAGCACAACAGCATGAACGAGTTCAAGACGGCCTATCGCTCGCTCGACGCGCTGCTCATCGACGATATCCAGTTCTTCGCGAACAAAGAGCGCTCACAGGAGGAGTTCTTCCACACCTTCAACGAGCTCCTCGAAGGCCAGCACCAGGTGATCCTCACCTGCGACCGCTACCCGAAGGAGGTCGGCGGCCTCGAGGAGCGTCTGCGATCGCGATTCGGCTCGGGGCTCACGGTGGCGATCGAGCCGCCGGAGCTCGAGACCTGTGTCGCCATTCTCATGACCAAAGCGCATTCCGCGGGCGTGGTGCTTCCCGAGGAGGTCGCCTTCTTCATCGCGAAACGAGTGCGCTCGAACGTGCGCGAGCTGGAGGGCGCGCTGCGGCGCGTCATCGCGAATTCGCGCTTCACGGGTCACCCGATCACGCTCGAGTTCGCGAAGGAGGCGCTGCGCGACCTCCTGCAGCTGCAGGCGAAGCTCGTGACGATCGACAACATCCAGAAGACCGTGGCCGATTACTACAAAGTCCGGATGGGAGACCTGCTGTCGAAGCGGCGCAATCGGTCGGTGGCACGGCCGCGGCAGGTCGCGATGGCGCTCGCCAAAGAGCTGACGACCCACAGTCTGCCGGAGATCGGCGATGCGTTCGGCGGACGCGACCATACGACGGTGCTGCACGCCTGCAGGCGCATCAAGGAACTGCGCGGGTCCGAGCAGCGCGTGAGCGAGGACTACTCGAACCTGTTGAGAACCTTGACGGGTTGATGTGGATCGTCTGGGGATAACTGCGGCCCGCGGATTTACCCACAGGCCGCGCACAGGCTCACGGCAAATGACCCAGAGGTGCGCGACGGTCCGAGGTACCTTCAAGTGCTTGAACGGCCGGCTGCAATTTGAGTTGTCCCCATGTCCACAGGCTCTATAAGATCCTACAATAAACTCTCTTGAAGTTAGAGATTCCGAAGTTTCCGAAGCGGCGCGACGAAGGGTCTCCCACCGGCACTATGAAAATCACGGCAGCTCGCGAAGCGATTCTTGGTCCCCTGCAGAGCGTCACCGGCGTGGTCGAACGCCGCCAGACGATGCCGATTCTCGCGAACGTCCTCCTCTCGGCGCGCGAGAACAGGCTCGCCATCACCGGTACCGACCTCGAGGTCGAGCTCGTCGCCGCGCACGAGATCGGCGTCGAGCAGCCGGGTGACGTGACGGTGCCTGGCCGCAAGCTCCTCGACATTTTTCGCGCGCTGCCGGAGCAGGTCTCCGTCAGCCTCGCGACGGACGGGGACCGTGTCATCG
>JBOHZT010000266.1:0-5040 GCA_050738535.1 Steroidobacteraceae bacterium | reverse complement strand
CGACAGGCCTCCAGCAGGCGATCGAGATCCGCCAGGGGCAGACAGGGCCGTGCGGCATCGTGCACGAGCACCCAGTCGTCCGCGCCTGCGCGGCCCGCGAGCGCCTCGAGTCCGCGCCGCACCGACTGCCCGCGCTCGACGCCGCCCAGCACCGTCTCGACCGACGTCAAGCCCTGGAGCGCCACGCGACTCCAGTACCGATCGCCCGCGGCGAGCGCCAGCACGATGCCCGAGCAACGCGCATCCCGCAGGAAGGGCTCGAGCGCCCACGCGATGAGCGGCCGCCCCGCGAGCTCCGCGTACTGCTTGGGCAGGGATCCTCCGAACCGGCTCCCGCTTCCCGCAGCCGGCATGACGAGCCAATAGCGCATCGGATCGAGGCTCCCGCGCCGCCTTTAGCGCACAGGCCGCGGGGCCGCGGCTCGAGCCGCACGCGCGGCATCGACCGAGTGGTCCGCCTGGGCCGCGGAAGGCGCGGGGGTGGCCGCTGCTCCCGCGTCCGCCGCATCGGCCGCATCGGCCGCATCGGCCGCGGATGCCGCCGTGCCGGGACGCGGCGCGACTTGGAAGAAAGTCTCGTTCGGCCCGATCATCCCGAGGTCGGTACGAGCCTGCTCCTCGAGCGCCGCGGTGCCGTTCTTCAAGTCATGGACCTCGGCCCCGAGCTGGTTGTTGCGCTGCGCGAGCTGCGCGTTCTGCGCGCGCTGCGCCGCGACCGCGGCCTCGAGCGGCGGCAGCGCCCGCTCGCCGTTCCCGGAGAGCCACAAGCGGACCTGCAGCAGCACCAGGACGACGAGCAATGCGCCCGCGAGCCATTTCATGAGCCGCCGCCCGCAAGGAGCGCCTCCTCAAACGGCGATGCCTTGACGGAGCGGTCGAGCGACGCGAGGAGCTCGAGGAGCGGCTGCATGCGCGCGAGCGGCCATGCATTCGGTCCATCCGAGAGCGCCGCGGCCGGGTCCGGATGAGTCTCCATGAACAGGCCCGCAATTCCCGCGGCGACGGCCGCGCGCGCGAGCACCGGGATGAACTCGCGCTGTCCTCCGGAGCTCGTGCCGGCGCCGCCCGGGAGCTGCACCGAATGGGTGGCGTCGAACACGACGGGGCAGCCGGTCTGCCGGAGCACCGCGAGCGAGCGCATGTCGGAGACGAGATTGTGGTACCCGAACGAGAATCCGCGTTCGCACACCAGGATGTCCTCGTTCCCGGTGGAGCGCGCCTTGTCGACCACGTTGCGCATTTCCCACGGCGAGAGGAACTGTCCCTTCTTGATGTTGACGGGCTTGCCCTGCGAGGTCACGCTCAGGATGAAATTCGTCTGCCGGCACAGGAACGCGGGCGTCTGCAGGACATCGACCACGGCGGCCACCTCGGCGAGCGGGGTGTCCTCGTGCACATCGGTGAGCACGGGGACGCCGATCTCCCGCTTCACGCGCTCGAGCACGCGCAGCCCCGCCTCGATGCCCGGGCCGCGGTAGCTCGCGCGCGAGGAGCGGTTCGCCTTGTCGAAGGACGCCTTGAAGACGAACGGCATGCCGAGCCGCCCGGTGATCTCCTTCAGAGCGCCCGCGATCTCGATCGTGAGCGCCGGAGTCTCTATGACGCAGGGGCCGGCGATGAGGAACAGCGGCCGATCGAGACCGACGGGTTGACCGGCGAGCCTCATGCGTCGGCGAGTCTCATGCGCCCGCAGCCACCGGCAGCTGCGCGAGCCGCTGCGCGCACGCCGCGCGCACGAAGGCGGTGAAGAGCGGATGGCCATCGCGCGGCGTCGAGATGAACTCCGGATGGAACTGCGTGGCGATGAACCAGGGATGCGAGGGCAGCTCGACCACCTCGACGAGACCGTCTTGCGAGAATCCGGAGAAGCGCATCCCGGCCTGCCGGTACCGGTCGAGGTAGTGATTGTTGAATTCGAAGCGGTGGCGGTGGCGCTCGCGGATCATCTCGCGGCCGTAGAGCTCGCGGGCGCGCGTGCCCGCGGCGAGCAAGACCTCCTGCGCGCCGAGCCGCATGGTACCGCCCTTCCCCGAGGCCTCGTCGCGCAGCTGCGAGCCGCGCGCCTGGTCCTGCCACTCACTGATGAGCGCGATCACCGGATGCGGCGTCGCCCTGTTGAACTCGGTGCTGTTCGCATCCTCGAGTCCCAGCACGTGGCGCCCGAACTCGATGATCGCGATCTGCATCCCCAGACACAGCCCCAAGTAGGGGACGCGCCGCTCGCGCGCGAAGCGCACCGCCTGGATCTTGCCCTCCACCCCACGCTCGCCGAAGCCGCCCGGCACCAGGATGGCATCCATGCCCTCGAGCGCGCGCGTGCCGTGCGCCTCGATGTCGGTCGACTCGATGTAGTGGACATTGACGCGCGTGCGCGACTTGAGGCCGCCGTGCGTCAGCGCCTCGTTGAGGGAGATGTACGAATCGCGGATCTGGACGTACTTGCCGACCATGGCGATGTCGACGTGCCCGTCGGCGTTCGCCTTGCCTGCGACGACCTGGCGCCACTCGGCGAGCTCCGTCGGCGGGACGTCGAGCCGCAGTTTCTCGATGATGATCTCGTCGAGCTGCTGCTCGTGCAGCAGGAGCGGGATCTGGTAGATGTTCTCCGCGTCCACCGCCGAGATCACGGCGCGCTCCTCGACGTTGGTGAAGAGCGCGATCTTGCGCCGCTGCTCGTCGGGGAGCTGATGGCGGCAGCGGCACAGCAGCACGTCCGGCTGGATGCCGATCCCGCGCAGCTCTTTCACCGAGTGCTGCGTCGGCTTGGTCTTGATCTCCCCGGAGCCGCCGATGATCGGCACCAGCGTGAGGTGCATGTAGACGCAGCGGCTGCGCCCGAGCTCCACGCCGAGCTGACGAATGGCCTCGAGGAAGGGCAATGACTCGATGTCGCCGACCGTTCCGCCGATCTCGACCATGCACACGTCCGCGTCGTTCGCGCCGAGCTCGATGCTGCGCTTGATCTCGTCGGTGATGTGGGGGATCACCTGCACGGTCGCGCCGAGATAGTCTCCGCGCCGCTCCTTCGCGATGACCCGCTCGTAGATGCGCCCGGTCGTGAAGTTGCTGTTCCGCCCGACCGTGGTGCGCACGAACCGCTCGTAATGGCCCAGATCGAGGTCGGTCTCCGCGCCGTCCGCGGTCACGAAGACCTCGCCGTGCTGGAAGGGGCTCATGGTGCCCGGATCCACGTTGATGTAGGGATCGAGCTTCACCATCGCGACCTTGAGGCCGCGCGCTTCGAGGATCGCGCCGAGCGAGGCCGCGGCGATCCCCTTACCCAACGAGGAAACGACGCCGCCGGTGACGAAAACAAAACGGCTCATGAGAGACCTGAGGGACCCGCCGGAATTTTCACTGAGGCTGCGGCCCTTAAGCCGCAGAATCGACGGGCAAACAGGTTAGCACAACGGCGCCCCGCGATGAAGCGAAGCCCGACGACGCGACCCCGCTGCTGCCGCCCCCGGCGACGCGAGTCAAACGGCGGGGTCGGCGCGGTGCCAGATGATCCGGCCCCGACGGCGCGCTGCCGCGCCGGCCTGGATCCGCGCATCCACCCACAGGTCACCCGCCGCGAGCACCTGCTCGCCGGCGCACACGAGGGGGATCCGCGCGCGCTCGACCCGCGCCACCCGCGCCTCCTGGAGAAGCGCCTTCAGCGTGCGGCTCGGGCCCCCGCGCCGCGGGCGCAGGCGCTCCCCGCCGCGCCGCGAGCGCACGCTCACCGTGTCGGGCAGCGCCTCGAGATCGATCGGGCCGTGCCGGTCCTGCGCGAGCTCGAGCCTGCCGAGCCCTGGGGCGAGCTCGAGCACCGGGACGCCGCGCAACGGCCACTCGTGCGGCTCGAGCGCCACCGGGTCCGCCGACGCGCCGAGCGTCAGCAGATTGCCGTCCCGCTCGGCGACCGTTCCCGCCCAGGCTACCTGCGGGTGCGCATCGGGGCGCGCCTCGAGCAGCGGCCCCGCGAGCTCCTCGAGCCGCCGGGTATCGGGCAGCGGGTGCCCGGATCTCGCGATCCAGTACCGCAGCGCGTTGCGCCGCCGCTCGGGACCGAGCGCGTGCAAGGCGCGGATCGAGAGCGCGGCGCCGATCGCGGCTCTTGCGGCATCGGCGCTGCCGAGCAGATCGAGGAGCCGCTGCCCCTCGGCCGCATGGCGCGCGGTGCGGCCGACGGCCCGGCTCGCGGCGGGCCATCTCGCGCGCAGCGCCGGAATCACCTGCCGGCGCAGATAGTTGCGATCCAGGCGCTCGTCGCCGTTGCTCTCGTCCTCGACCCATTCGAGCGCGCGCCGGCGCGCGAAGGCCTCGATGTCGGCGCGCTCGAACCGCAGCAGCGGCCGCGCGAGCCGGCCGCGCCCGAACTGCGCGACGGGCGGCATCGCGGCGATGCCCGGCAAGCCGGCGCCCCGCAGCATCTGCAGCAGTACCGTCTCCAGCTGATCGTCCGCATGCTGCGCGGTGAGCAGGACTTCCGCGGGCGCGAGCTCCCGCTCGAGCCCCGCATAGCGCGCCTCGCGGGCCGCGGCCTCGAGAGAGCCGCCCCTCACCCGCCTCACGCCGACCGCGAGCACCGTGAGCGGCACCCCGAGCCGCTCGGCGAGCGCCCGGCAATGCGCGGCCCAGGCGCGCGCATGCGGCGAGATCCCATGGTCGACGTGCACCGCACGCAGCTGCCGGCGCACGCCGCGCAGGCTCGCGAGCGCGGTGAGCAGCGCCGTCGAGTCGAGTCCGCCGCTCACCGCGACGCACAGGGCGACGCGCGGGTACTCCGGGAGGAGCGCGCGCAGGCTCGCCGCCACGCGGGCCTCGAACCCGCCGGTCATTCCCCCACTTCTTCGGAATACACGCCGATCGAGGCCATGCGCGCGCTGCGGCGCGCGCGGACCTCCTCGATCGAGAGCTTCTCGAGCTCGTCGAGGTGCCGGATGACCGCGGCTTTGAGCGTCTGCGACGTGGCGCCCGCGTCGCGGTGCGCCCCGCCGAGCGGCTCCTCGAGCACCTCGTCGATCAATCCCAGCTCGTAGAGCCGCTGCGCGGTGA
>JBOHZT010000265.1:0-5068 GCA_050738535.1 Steroidobacteraceae bacterium | reverse complement strand
TTGCGCGGCGCTCAATTCCGAGTTCGCGCCGGTAGCGAACCGTTCGCTGGTCATGGGACTGATGAACATCGCATCCCCCATCGGGGCCTTCAGCGCGGGATTCATTGCTCCGCCCGTTCTCGATGCCAGTGCTGCGGGCGCGGCGCAAACGCGTCACGGTACGTGATCAGCGCCGGCACTCGAAGCTCGATGCCACGTTGGGATTGCCCTTGCCGTTGTACTGCGCGTGCAGTGGCCACGCGCACAACGGACGGCTGCGGCCCGGGAAATCCCGGCCCGTGGCGACGACGGCATCCGGCGCCTTGCCGTGCTCCACCCAGTTGACCAGCGGGGTCAGCATATCGAAGCGATCGAGCGTGGCCGGTCCGCCCTGGCAGTGGCTCATGCCGGGCACGAGGAACAGGCGCGCGAATGATCGCGTCTTGGCGAGTCCCCCGTTGGCGCGCGCCAGACGCTCGTAATAATCGAGCGTATCGAATGGCGAGAACCACGGATCGCTCAGTCCGTGATAGAAGATCTGCTTGCCCCCGTGCGCGACGAAGCTGCTCAGATTTGTCCAGCGATCAGTGTCGATCAGCTGCTGCGTGGGGTTCGCCTGAACGGCCGCCGCTTCGGCGGCGACATCCATGCTGAGCGGCAGCTTGCCGCCGGCGACTGGCCCCCCAGTCGAGGTCAGCAGGAATCCGGGGATGCCCGGACCCTGTGCCGCGATGCCGGTGTCATAGGGTCGGCCGACATAGACCCGGCGCCCGCTCGCCGTGACGGGGCCGGCGAAGGCCGTTTTCAGGGCCTTCACTTGCGCCCGGCTCAGGCAGTCTGGGGCCTTGCTTCCCTTGCAGGTGAGCACGGCTGGGTCGAAGTGGCAGGCCCGCACGTTGAAGATCATGCCGTCCTTCAGTCCGTCGAGCGCGTCGCAGGCCTCCAGCACTCCTTTCACAATCAGCTGGCGATCCTGCGCGGAGAACGCGCCGCCCGGAATCGGTTGGCCGGTGGCCGGATTCTTCGGCGCGATCCGGTTGAATGCCACGGCTGCCCATTCGAGCGCGATATTGGAATAGCCGGTGCGCATGGCCGGAGAGCCCGTAACCACGCCGTCGAACAGCGCGGGATAGCGTTCCGCCGCTTCCATGCCTTCACGTCCGCCGGTGGAGCAGCCGTCGAAATAGGATCGGGCCGCAGGGCGCCCGTAATAGATCGCGACCAGTCGCTTGGCGACCGCCGTCACCGTGGGGACGGCATTGAAGGCGAAATCGAGGCTCGCCTGCTGATCCACCAGGAAGGATGAATCGAACACGGCCCCTCGGTGACCGCCATCGGTCGACACCACGGCGAAACCGCGTGCCAGTGCCGGCCGGTCTCCCGTTGCCCCGATGCCGAGGGGCGGTCTCAGCACTCCGTTCAGCCCACCGCCTCCCTGGAACAGGAAGCGGCCGTTCCACGCTTGGGGCAGCGCGAGCGCAAAGGTGAGCCCGTACGACTTACCGTCGGGACCGCGATGGGAATCGATGATGCCCTTCACGCGACAGTACGCCGGTAGGGCTACCGGAATCGTCTGCGGTCCGGGACCAGATCGCACGGTGCCGGCCGGCGCCGTAGGTACGGTATCGACATGCGTGATGACCATGTCGGATCCGGGAATTCGCAGGTGCAGCAAGCTGCTGCATGCTCTGGCGGGGGTGAGCGAGGGCTCATTCGCGAATGCCCGGGTGCCGATCGAGGCGCCTGCCCACATGAAGAGCATCGACGCGGCGAGACCGGCCGCTTTTCTGAGATTCATCGCACCTCTCCCCATTCCGCGCACGCGAAGTCTCGCGTGCTCTTCGGGTCCTCGCCAGCCTACGGGGCGATCGTAGGCAACGGACCGAGCGGTTGTTCGCCCATCACGGTCGTACGGATCAGGTGGCGCCGCTCGCCGCGATAGTCGTGGATGCCACGGTGCTGCAGGAAGCGGTTGTCCCACACGATCAGCGTATCGGGCTGCCAGCGAATGCGGCAGTGGTACTGGATCCGCTGGGGTAGGGATTGCAGATAGGCGAGCAGCGCCCGGCTCTCCTCCTCGCTCCAGCCGACGAAGCGCTTGAAGTACGCGGTCGTGACGTAAAGGGCCTTGCGCCCGGTGCGCGGATGGCGCCTCACGGCCGGATGGACGCTCTCGAGCTGGTCCTCGGTAAAGGAATGGTGATCGCGCAGGCGCAGCTGCTTGTCCGGCGCGAGCTTGGCGTTCTTTGCCCAGATGTCCTTGCCGGAGTAGACGACCTGGAGTCCGTCGAGCGTCTTGCGCAGCCCTTCGGAGAGGCCTTCGTAGACGAGGTACATGTTGGCGAAGGCGGTGTCCCCGCCATACTTCGGCGCGTCGAGCGCGCGCATCACAATGCACAGCGGAGGACGGGCGAGGAAAGGGCTGTCGGTGTGGAAGTGCTCGAAGGAGGGCACGACGTTCTCGGGCTCATCGGCCTCGCGCCGGACCTCCTGCATGTCGCTGTGGCCGGCATAGGTGGGCGCCTGCGGCAACTGAGTAATCTCGCCGAAGTGGCGAGAGAAGGCCTTGTGCTGCTCGGGCGTGAGGCTCTGCCCGCGGAACATGATGACCAGGAAGTGCTCGAAGGCGAGCATCACCTCGGCCAATACCTCCGGATCGAGCGGGCGGGAGGTATCGACGCCCTTGATCTCGCAACCTGCGGCGCCTGTAAGCGGCGTCGCATCGATGCATCGGAACTGCGGCATAGGCCCGCCGGCGACGATCGTGCCGGTGGAAGAGACGGAAGGTGAGAGAGTCGGACGTTCCGATGTAGCCGCCATGGCGTACCTCCGTTGATAGTGAGCGTAGCACCGGCCGCGACGCGAGACAAGAAAGCGGAATGTCGATTCCGTTTATTCGTTGTCCTGTCGGCTTCTCCCCAGGCATGGGCCGGCGCAATGCAGGACGCGCCTGACCGGCGCCGGGCTGGGTGCGCCTGGCAACGACTCCGCCCGGGGCTGAGGTGGATCATTGCAGCTATAATTGCGTTCCCTTCTTCTTCGAGGAGCCGACGAGTGACACATGGCGGCTGACGCTCAGAACCGCGGCGCAGGCGCGCGCACACTGGAGCTGTTGCGCTGCATCGCCTCGGGCGAGCGCGAGTTCGCCCTGAAGGACCTCGCGGAGCGCGCGCGGCTCGCACCGAGCACCGCGCACCGGCTGCTCGAATTCTGGGTGCAGCGCGATCTGATCGAGCGCGCGGGACCGAAGGCATACCGCCTCGGTCCGGAGCTGTTCCGCCTCGCCTCGCTCATCGTGCAGAAGTTCGCGCTGCACCGCGTTGCGCGTCCCTTCCTCGAAGCGCTGTGGACGGATTGGAAGGAGACGGCTTCGCTTAGCCTGTACGAGCCGTCGAGGCGCATCGCGACGGTGGCCGAATCGGTCGCGAGTCCTCATCCGTTGCGGCTCGTCCTGGCGCCATACTCCGAGATCTCGCTCGCCTGGGGATCGCTCGGGCGCGCGATCCTCGCGCAACTGCCTCCGCCGGACATCGAGGCGGTGCTGCGGCAGGATCGGCTCGGTCCGTTGAGCGGCCGGCCGCTGCCGTCACGCCGTGCGCTGCGCGAGGAGCTGCGGCTCATCCGCGAGCACGGGTACGCTCTGTACGAGGACGACGCGATCAATATAGCCGGCGTCAGCGCGCCGGTGTTCGGGGCGGGCGGGACGGTCGTGGGCTCGATGGGTGTGACGATGCCGCGCTCCCGCTTCGGCAAGCCGGTACGTGCCGGCCTTCCCGCCGCGGTAGTCGCGAGCGCCCGGCGGCTGAGCGTCGCGCTCGGTTTGGCGCCGGGTGTTATGCTGAGCTGAGCGCCACGAGTGGGGGGGGGGAATCACTTGCACTCTCAATCGATTGATGAGGCGCGACGGATCGCCCATCGATGGCTGCATGGAGCTTGCTTCGTCGGTGTATTGCTGCTGCTCGCGGCAGCGCAGACCCGCTCGGCGGCAGAGTCTCCATCTCCGCGGGCGAGCTCAGTGGCAAGCGCCGCGGCAGCTCGCAGTGCAAGCCCTTCCGATGCCGCCCCGCCCTCGTGGGCGGCACGGTGCCGGGCCTTGCGCTCGTTCAACTTGCCGCGTCTCGTGATCGAGCAGGTCCGCATGGTGCCGGCAGGCCCGGCTCGGTCACTCCCGGGCGAGCAGCCGGCCACTTCACGAGGGAATCTGCTTCCCGAGCACTGCCTGTTCATCGCGACGCTCCGGCCGCGCACGGGGGCACAGGGCCAGCATCTCGGCATCGGCGTCGAGGTGCGTATGCCGGTGAAGTGGAACGGCCGCTTCGCCTTCGAAGGCGGCGGCGGGCTCGACGGCGTGCTGCGCCCGAGCTATGGCTCGGTATTTGGAAGCATTCGCCCGCCCGCTCTCGCGCGTGGATTCGCCGTCGCCTCGACTGACGGCGGGCACCGCAGCGGGTCGATGATGGACCCACATTTCGCGCTCGATCAGCAGGCGCGGATCGATTACGCCTACAATGCGGTGGATAAGGCGACCTTGATCGCCAAGGCGCTGATCGCCCGCTTCTATCGCCACGCGCCGCGCTATTCGTACTTCGTCGGTTGCTCGAACGGCGGCCGTCAGGCCATGACGGTGGTCGAGCGCATGCCGCTCGCGTTCGACGGCGTGGTGGCGGGCGATCCGACCTTTCGCTTCACGCGGGTCAACCTCGATCAGGCATGGAATGAGATCGTGCTCGCGCGCGCCGCGCCGAAGGACGCCGAGGGCCGCCCGATCCTGAGCCGCGTGATGTCGGAGGCGGACCTGGGGCTCGTCGCGAAAGCCGTGCTGAAGCAATGCGACCGCCTCGATGGGCTGGTCGATGGCATGATCGATGACTATCGCGACTGCCACTTCGATCCGGCGATCCTCACCTGCCGGGGCGGGAAGACGCCGCACTGTCTGACTGCCGCGCAGGTCACGGCACTGAAAGAGCTGATGGGAGGTCCGCGCGACTCGCATGGGCGGGCGCTCTATGCCCGGTTCCCCTACGACGCGGGTATTGCAGACCCCGCGTTCTATCACATGCATTTCGGCACTTCGCCGAACGGGGCGCTG
>JBOHZT010000264.1:0-5076 GCA_050738535.1 Steroidobacteraceae bacterium | reverse complement strand
TGCCGCAGGCGCTGCGCCTGGCGGACAATCTCGAGGTGGCGCAGATCAATGCGCATGACTGGGCCATCAGCGCCCGCGGATTCAATACGCATCTCGCGGACAAGCTCCTCGTCCTCATCGACGGACGGCCGGTCTATACCCCCCTTTACGGCGGGGTGCTCTGGAACGTCCAGGACTATCCGCTCGAGGACGTCGACCGGATCGAGGTCATCAGCGGGCCGGGAAGCGCTCTGTGGGGCGCGAACGCGGTCAACGGGGTCATCAACATCATCACCAAGTCCGCGCAGGACACACAGGGGCTGTACGCGAAGACCGCTGCGGGCAACGAGCTGCAGGAGCAAAGCGTGCTGCGCTATGGCGGGCAGGCCGGGCCCGACGTGTACTGGCGGGCGTACGGGAAGTACACGGATTTCGGCAATGAGGTCACGAGCACCCGCGCGAACGCCGGGGATGCGTGGCACACGGCGCGCGCCGGGTTTCGAGCGGATGCCGACCCGACTTCGCGCGACCGCGTTACCCTGCAGGGCGATTACTACGACGGCACGGACGGCACGGGTGCAGCGGGTGGCGAGGCGCTCTCCGGCGGCAATGTCCTCGGACGCTGGACGCACTCCACCGACGGCGGCTCCTCCCTCAGCCTGCAGGCGTACTACGACCACACCCACCTCGCGCAGCCGTATCCGGCGAGTCCGGCGGCTCCGCCCTATTACACGGGATTTCCCGCCTCGAATCTCACGGACGATCTCGATACCTCCGATGTGCAGTTCCAGGATCACTTCTACTGGGGTGCGAGACAGCAGATCGTCTGGGGCCTCGAGTATCGCAGGACTCACGAGGTCGACACGGACCTCAATTTAGTGCAGTTCCTGCCCCCGGTCCTCGACCACAATCTCTACAGCGGCTTTCTGCAGGATGAGTTGAGCCTCGGGCCGCGGGTGACGCTCACGGCCGGCACCAAGCTCGAGCACAATGATTACACGGGGTTCGAGGTGGAGCCCGACCTGCGAGTGCAGTGGAGCCTCGATCCGACCCAGTTCCTGTGGGGGGCCGTCTCGCGGGCCGTGCGCACGCCGTCGCGCTACGATCGCGATCTCGACGTGCCCACCGGCCTCGTCAACGCGCCTGCGCCGTTTCGATTCCCGGTGTCGTATTTGAGCGGTAGCCGGGATTTCGTCTCCGAAACGCTGATCGCCTATGAGGTCGGCTACCGCGCGGTGCTCGGGAACCGGCTCTCCGGCTCGCTTTCGGCGTTCTACAACGACTATGACCACCTGCGCAGCACCTCCGCGACGCAGACCACCTTCTTCTATCCGTATCCCTTTCCCATCTATTTCCAGAACGATCTCGAGGGCGAGACTCACGGGTTCGAGCTGGCTCTCACCTATCAGGTGCTCGGCTGGTGGCGGCTGCACGCCGGCTACGACCTGCTGCGTGAGGATCTGCGTGTGCAGCCGGGCGGGACCGACACAACGGGCGGTCACAACGAGACCGCCGATCCGCCGCATCAGGTGTCGCTGCGCTCGAGCATGGACCTGCCGCATCGGCTGACCTTGGATGCGTCGCTGCGTTGGGTGGATGCCTTCGAGATGGACGATGGGCCGACGGACGGACCCGTCGTCGGGACCGTGCCGAGTTATTTCGAGCTCGGCCTGCGGCTCGGATGGCACGTGACGGACCGCCTCGAGCTGTCGGTCGTCGGCCAGAACCTGCTGCACCCGTACCATGTCGAGTACGGCTATCCGTCGGACTCTCGCGTGGAGATCGGGCGAAGCGTTTACGGCGAGATCACCTGGGGTAGCTGAACGCAGCGGCTCGCGCCGGATCGGGCGCTGGCAGGCTGAAGCTGAATTTGGCCCCCTCGCCCGGCTGACCCTCGCCCCACACTCGTCCGCCGTGCCGCTCGATGATGCGCTGCACGATCGAGAGGCCGACCCCCGTGCCCTTGAACTCCTCCTGCGAATGCAGGCGCTGGAACACGCCAAAGAGCTTCTCGGCGTGGCTCGTATCGAAGCCGGCGCCGTTGTCGGCGATGAAATAAACGATCTCGCTTGCCTGCGGATAGCTGCCGACCGTGAGGCGCGCGGGGTTGCGGTGGGCCGTGAACTTCAGCGCATTGGACAGGAGATTCACGACGACTTGCCGCAGGAGGACGGGATCCGCGCAGCAGTCGGGCAGGTCCCTGATGTCGAGCTCGATGCGCCGCGCCCGTAGCTCCGAGTCACCTTGGAGCTCGGTGAGCACCTCCCGAAAGAGCGTACTCATCGCCACGCGCTCGCGCGCGAGCGGGGCGCGCCCGCAGCGCGCGAAATCGAGGAGATCCTCTATCAGGTGCCCCATGCGCTCCGCGCCCGAGTGCACGTGCTCCAGCAGCGCTTGCCCTGCCGTGGGGATCTCGGCGCCGTAGTCGGCCATGAAAAGCTCGCAGAAGCTCTGGATCCGCCGCACGGGTGCGCGCAGGTCGTGTGAGGCGGAATACGCGAAGGCCTCGAGGTCGCGATTGGCGAGCTCGAGCTCGCGGGTGCGCTCGAGGATGCGGCGTTCGAGCTCCCGATTGAGCCGGCGCAGGCGCCGCGCTTCGAGCGCGCGAGCGATCACGGGCAACAGCTGATTCATCCGGAACGGCTTGACGATGTAATCGCAGGCTCCGGCTTGCATCGCCTGAACCGCGGTGTCTATCGTCCCATGGCCCGTCATCACGACGCCGGCCACGTCGGCATCGATCTGCTGCGCCGCCTGCAGCAGCGCGATTCCGTCCATTTCCGGCATCTTCAGATCGGTGAGCAGGAGGTTGAAGCGCTGCTCGCGCAGGGCAGTGAGCGCGGCCGAGGCGCGGAGCACGCCCGTCGGCGCGTAGCCCTCCTGTTGCAGCGTGTCGCACAGCGCTCGGGTGTGCGCCGCCTCGTCGTCGACGATGAGCAACGCCACGGGCGGCGAGGTTGGCTCGGACGCGGCCATCAGGCGGCGCTCGGGCCAGAGCCGACGAGATCGGCGAGCGCCGTCCGGATGTCCTGGATCTTCGGCGGCTTGCTGAGCACCCGGTCGACGTGAGGTGGGATGTCACCCTCGCTCAGCAGGCGCTTGCCCCAGCCGGTGAGCAGGATGAGCGGCGTCGCCGGCGAGATCGCTCCGATCGCTGCCGCGACCCTGCGGCCGTCCACGTAGGGCATGCCGAGGTCGGTGATCACGGCGTCGAAAGGCGCTCCGGACTGCTGCGCCGCGGTGAATGCCTCGATTCCATGCTGGCCGCCGTCGGCCGCCGTGACGCGGTGCCCGTCCTCCTCGAGGATGTCGCGCAAGGACTGCAGGATGATCGGATCGTCGTCCACGAGAAGAATCGCGAGGCGCCCAGGCGCCGGCTGCGCAGCGAGCGCGCGTTCGGCCGCGGCCGGCGCGTGCTCGGGGATGGGGAACGTGAGCCGCAGCGTGGTGCCGCGGCCGAGCTCGCTCTCGATGTCGAGTGCCGCGCTGTGCCGCTGCACCATTCCGTAGACCATCGCGAGACCGAGTCCGGTGCCACGCTCGCCCTTGGTGGTGTAGAAGGGCTCGAGGCACCGCCGCCGGGTCTCCTCGCTCATGCCGACGCCGGAGTCCGTCACCTCGATCCGGATGTGATCCGGGGCGCTCGGGAGAGCCCCGCCGGTGGCAGCCACCGCGCGCGTGCGCAGCGTGAGCGCACCGCCCTCGGGCATCGCATCGACCGCATTGAACACGAGGTTGGTCAGCGCATCGCGGATCTCTACCTCGGCACCCATGATGTCCGGCAAGTCCGGTGCGAGATCCTGCTCGAGCCGGATGACGATGCCGCGCTGCTGGGGCAGATCGCTCCAGCGGGCCCGGGTGAGATCCACGACTTGTTCGACGAGCCGGTTCACGGCGACGCGCGCGAGCACGAGCTGCTCACCGCGGGGCCGGTAGAACTCCCGCATCCGGGCGACCGTCTCGGCGACATCCTCGATTGCCCGCTGGATCGTGACGAGATATCCGCGCGCCCGCTCGGAGAGGTGAGGCTCGCGCTCGAGGAGCGTATCGGTGTAGAGCGAGACGGGGGAGATCGCGTTGTTGATGTCGTGCGCGATGCCGCTCGCCATTTGTCCCAACGCCCGCAGGCGCTCCTGCTGCAGGACGGCTTGCTGCGTCTGGCGCAGGTCGTCATAAGCATGCTGCAGCGCCTCGTGCAGCTGCGCCTGGCGCGCAGCGAGCGCGACGTGCTGGCTCAGCTGCAGCAGGAACTCGCAATCGGTGCTGCTGAAAGCATGATCCGCCGCGCGAGCCGCCACGAGCATGCCGAACACGCGACTCTCGACGAGGAGGGGCGCGATGATCAAAGAGTGCAGTCCGGCGCGCGCGAAGCGGCTCGGGAAGGGGAAGCGTACCTCGCGGGTGTCCGGCTCGTAGACGAGCTGCCCCTCGACGCAGCGCGAGAGCCCGTTCTGATCGATCGGAATGCACTCGTGCCTGCCGAGGCCGAGCGCGGGGGCGTACGTCCGGCCGCCGGCCCCGACCGTGGCGAGCGTCACGGAGTCCGATCCGACCTCGTGCAGGCAGGCACAGCCGAAATCGATCGGCAGATCCTTCTCGAGCGTGCCGAGGACGGCATCGAAGATGCTGATCAGCGTCTGGCGATCACCGATCGCGCGGGTGATTCGCCGCAGCAGGTCGAGGCGCGCCAGCTGGATCTGCAGCCGCCCCTGGCCCTCCTCGATGCGCGTGAGCATGTGGTTGAAGGCATCGGTGAGCAGTCCGAGCTCGCTGCCGGCGGCCGGGGCGGCACGCACGGAATAATCGCGGTTCTCCGAGACGGAGCGGGCGATCCCGGCGAGCGCGAGGATGGGACGGGAGATCTCGCGCTGCAGCCGGGTCGCGACCAGGTAGGCGACGAGGACACTCAGCGCGAATATGAACAGCGTGATGAGCGCATACAGCCGCAGGCGCGTGTAGATCACTCCGAGGTGAATGGCGCTCAGTTAAGCCGCAGCGCAGCTCCATCTGCGAGCTAAGGGTTTGAAGGAAAAGAAGAAGGTTGGCACGGAGTGGTAGGATGAAGGTGTCAAGCAAACACCCATCCGCCCCGGAGGC
>JBOHZT010000263.1:0-5077 GCA_050738535.1 Steroidobacteraceae bacterium | reverse complement strand
TGAATCGGTCACGGACCGCGACCAGCCGACCGCCGACCAGCGCGAACAGGTAGCAGGGCTTGGGGTGCGGGTCGGTCCAAGTGATGCGATGGCGGCCGTCCGGCAGCGCTTCGACCGGACCGGGATTGCCGTTCGAGAGCAGCACCGGGTAGGCCTCGGCGTCGGCAGTGAGGGTGGCCGTGTAGCGCGCCATCACGTCCGGCCGGTCGGGGAAGTACGTGATGCGGCGGAAACCTTCGGCCTCGCACTGGGTGAAGAATGCGCCATTGGAGACATACAGGCCCGAGAGCTCGGTGTTGGCCGCGGGCTCGATGAGGGTCTCGATCTCGAGGACGCAAGCGTCCGGTACGTCGTCGACGACGAGCGCTGCCTGCTCCAGTCGCCAACGATCGGCGCCGAGAGCGATGCCGTCGAGCGCGATGGCGCGTACCGGCTGTCCGGCGCCGTCGAGGCGCAGAGCTTGGCCGCGTCCGCCAGCGGCATTGCGGTGCAGCGCCAGGCGGGAGCGCACCACGGTGGCGTGTGGATCGAGCGAGAAGTCGAGCGCCACCGTGTCGACGAGGAAGGCGGGGGGGCGGTAGTCCGCGAGTCGAGTCTCGCGCGTGACCGCTACAGGGGAAGGCTCACGAGAGTTGGGCATGGGATTCGGGGGTCGCGTAAGGCAATAAAAACATGATAGCGCAAGCGTCCTCTGGAACTCGATTCGCGCCGGGGAGTTCCGGCTCGGAGCGGCGTCCCGCGGCCGAGCCTCGACTCGAGATGAAACGCCTCTGCTTCCTATCGTCTGACGTCGAGATGACCCGGCAGCTCGTCGCGGTCTTGCACCGCGCGGGCGTGGACGAGTCGAGCATGATGGTCGTTGCCCGGCATGACATTCGACTCGATGAGCTGCCGCCCTCCGGCAGCGGCAGGACCGACGCTATTCCCGGTCTCGCGCGCGGTCTCGCCGCGGGAGGAGTCCTCGGCTCACTTGCTGGACTTGCAATACTGAGCTTCGAGCAGCTCGGCTTCGCGCTCGGCGGCGCAGCGATTCCGTTGCTCGCACTCTTGGGAGCCGCCGTGAGCGGTCTCGGGGGATTCCTGGCCGGTGCGTCGATTCCGAGCTCCCGTCTGAAGCGGTTCGAGCAGGCGATCGAGCGCGACGGGAAGATTCTGCTCATGCTCGAAGTTGAAAAAGAGCGCGGCAAGACATTGGAGGCAATCGCGAAGGACGAGGTCCCGGAGGTCGAGTGCGTCGGCTTCGAGCCGCGCGCGCCCTTCATCCCATAGCGCGAGCCTCCGGAATACGGATTGCTACCCGACTTCTGACAACGGCGACGGGCATCAATTGCCAGGGCAATATCGCCGTGACGGGCCGAAGCGGCGGCCACTGCAGCGCGCGATCCGCCCGGTAGCGACAGACCGGTTCGGCCCGTCACGGCACTGCGTGCGGCGTCGCCCGCTGATTCTACGGAAGCGTCGGCGGAGCTCGATCCCAGTCGATGCTCACCCCGGGGAGCGCGTCGATTAGGGTTTTGCCCCGCAGCTCGAGGATGATGGGCCGTCCATAGCGCCTGTCCTCGAGCCGGTAAATACTGAGTGTCCGATCGATGGGGTGGACGAGCCACACTTCCGGCACCCCGGAGCGCTCGTAGGCCGGTAGCTTGATGATCTGGTCGTAGCTGGCCGTTGACGGAGAGAGCACTTCGGCGATCCAGTCGGGAGCCCCGCGCATGCCTCGTCCATCGAGCTTCGCGACGTCACAAACCACGAGGACATCTGGTTGGACCACCGTGTCGATCAGTTCGTCGGCCTCGCCGGACCGTGGTAGCCGCACGTCAAAGGGCGCGATGTAGGCGCGGCAGGATTTGTCTTCGAGAGCGAGTCGGAGCTGATGGTACAGCTCACCGACCAGTTCCTGATGAGGCCGAGAGGGCGCTGGCGGCTCTCTGACATATGCAGTGCCGTTGACCAGCTCGCCGGACTTGCCTTCCGGCCACCTGATGTATTCCGCGTAGGTGTGATAGCGCACCTCGCGCTGCGGAGGCGTCATGATTGCTCGTACTCCACTGCTCACCCCACGTTCGAATCGAAGACATCCTCGTAGATGCGCGCGAGAGGCAAGGCGAGCCCGATCGAGCAAAATTCGATGATCGCGTCCGAACCGGCCACGACTTCGCGTTGCCAGCGTTCCTTCCGGCGGTGAATCGCAAGCTCCGGAGCGTCCTGGGCGGCAATCACGTATTCCTCGATCGAGGGGGTGCGGCGATAGTTGAGCGATTTCTCCCGCCGGTCGATCTCCCGGGTGG
This sequence comes from Steroidobacteraceae bacterium, assembly GCA_050738535.1. Lineage (GTDB taxonomy): Bacteria > Pseudomonadota > Gammaproteobacteria > Steroidobacterales > Steroidobacteraceae > JASHUC01. The sequence continues at coordinate 2,789 of JBOHZT010000263.1, read as the reverse complement.
AGGGCGACAACACTTCGACGACCAGCTTGGGATTGCGAACCTTGTTCCTCGTCCATTGGTCCCGCTGGCATGCAATCATGACGTCCGGGTAATAGATAATCTCGTCGGCACCGCTCTTCATGTGGAGCTGCTGATCAGCCGTGAAGGCTTTGCACGGACTGCCACGCAAATGGGCGTGGAATGCAGCGAACAGGTTGCCCGCGAGACAGTTATGCGCGATGCTCGCGCCGCTCATCGCGTACAGCACGCCGTTGATGTATTCGTGTCGTACGGGGCTGTTCTCCTCGAGCTGGTCGTACTCCTCCAATGTCAAATGGGGCGTTGAGTCCAATCGATAGGCCGATTGCGGTTCCTCGATACGGTCCTCCTCGTCCTCCCCATGCTGCAGCAGATCCTGGAGCCAGAACATCACGGTCTCGCGGTCTGCGGCAGAGAGGCGCCCGACGGCACGTTGAATCTCCTCGATCGTATGCATGATGCGCATCCCAAACTCAGTGGAATGAGTGCGCAGTGTAGCGCGCCGCAGAATGCGCGGCGCATCGATATCGGCAGTGTTTGATGTTGAAAACGCGCGCGATGCAGGCGACGTTAGCGACGTCGCTCGCGACGTCGCGCCCAACTGTGCTCGGCCGGGAAATACTCCAAACTGGCATCCGCTCCTTCGGCGGGCCGGACTCGACGCTCAGGGCGCATAATGAGCGGGAAGCGCCGCCGGGCGCGTTAGCCGAGAGTCCCGATGAGCTACGAGCTGTATTACTGGCCGACCATCCAGGGGAGGGGCGAGTTCGTGCGCCTCGCCCTCGAGGAGGCCGGCAGCGACTACACCGACGTGGCCCGCGAGCGAGGCGGCGTTCGTCGGCTGATGCGCTTTCTCGCCGGTCGGGAAGACGGCGAGTTGCCGTTCGCTCCGCCTTTTCTCAAAGCCGGCCGGCGGGTGGTGAGTCAGACGGCGAATATTCTGCTCTTGCTCGGCGAACGACATGCACTCGCGCCCAAAGAGGAGCGCGGACGACTGTGGGCCCATCAGCTGCAGCTCACGATTTCCGACCTCGCCGATGAAATCCACGACACACACCATCCGATCGCCTCGAGTCTGTACTACGAGGATCAGAAGCCGGAAGCGCGGCGGCGTACCGCCGCCTTCCTCGAGGGTCGTCTGCCGAAGTACTTGGGCTACTTCGAGCGATTGGCGGCGCGCAACGCACGCGGCCGGGGTTGGCTCGTCGGCGCGCGGTTGACCTACGTCGATCTGTCGCTGTTTCAGGTAATGGCCGGTCTCGAATATGCGTTTCCCAGGGCGATGGCGCGCGTTTCGCGTAGCCATCGGCGCTTGACGGCGCTGCGTCGCGCCGTGGAGGAGCGTCCGCGGATCGCCGCGTACCTGCAATCGAATCGCCGGCTACCCTTCAACGAGGAGGGGATCTTCCGCCACTATCCGGAGCTCGATGGCGGGTAGCTCCGGCTCGTCCGCGGTAACCGCGGCCCGAATGCCTCCTCGAGCGCTGCAGTCAGCGGCTTCAGGAAGTAAGCCTCGTGCGGGACCAAACTTACGCGCACATTGCGCTCCGCGAGCGCCCGCGCGACCACCGGACCCACGGCCGCGACGATCGTCCGGCCCAGGGCGGATCGCACTTCATTCTCGGGAGCCGCGCGGAAGAGTCTCTCGACCTGCCTTGCGCTCGTGAACGCGATGGCATCGATCTCGGCGGCGGCGAGATGATCGAGTAGCCCGAGGACGGCGCGATCGTCGATCTCGTCTGCGTACACGTAAGGTGCGACGGGCAGCACTTCCGCCCCCGCGGCTTCCAGGAACTCCACCAGCGGGCGATTCGGATCGTTGCCGTAGCACTGCAATCCGATGCGATGCCCCTTCAGGTCGAGGCCGCGCAACGACTCGATGACCCCGTCCGTCGTCGGCGTCGCCGCAGGCAGGTCCGATCGCAATCCGAGCTCGCGCAGCGCGCGTGCGGGCTTGGGTCCGCGCGTGATCTTGCGGACGCGCGCGAGCGCCTGCAGGAACGGCTCCTTGCGCGCCGGCTCGTGCTTCTCGATACAGCCGAGGATCCGGGTGAGCCCCTCGCCGGTGATGAGTATCAGGTCATCGCAGCTCCCTGCCGCGAACCGCTCAATCCAACGAAGCACCGGCACCGGATCCGGCGCGTCGCGAATCGCAACCAGCGGGCAGCGCAGCACCGTCGCGCCGCGGCGTTCCAGGAGGCCCGCGAACAGATCGAGCTCGCGGGTCTCCGGGACTGCGATCGTTCTACCTGCGAGGGGCGACGGTTCCATGAGCCTGGGCGGTGCAACGTATGTGCCACCGCAAGGATAACCGCACGAGCACGGCGCCGGCGAACGCAGTGCCAGCTAGCGCAACGCCGGCCGCTCGGCCTCACGCGTGCGCACAATTGGAGTGCATCGGCATGCCGCGGCGCCCCACGGCGGAACACGTCGACGCGAGCAATCGGCTCTGAACGGCTGCGGCGCCGTTAAGTCGTTGCCGCAGCGCCTCGCAGACGCGGCGCGAGGGCTGGCATACCCGTTGCAAACAGTCCTCGAGCCGGAGATCCAGCGTTACATTCGACGGCTCGCCCGCGCGGTAAGTCATGAGCACGCATCGAATCGTCATCGTCGGCAACGGCATGGTCGGCCAGCGCTTTCTCGACGCGCTGGCCGAAGGACCTAGCGCGGGCGCGTTCGCCGTCTCCGTGTTCACGCAGGAGCCCCGGCCGGCGTACGACCGCGTGCATCTGTCGAGCCTCTTCAGCGGCAAGACCGCGGACGAACTCTCG
>JBOHZT010000262.1:0-5091 GCA_050738535.1 Steroidobacteraceae bacterium | reverse complement strand
CATTCCCGAGTGGGAGCGATTCACCGACCTCAACTCGAAGCTCGCGGCGCCCATCGACGGCTTCGAGACGCCCGCTCACTGGACACGCAAGCAGACGCGCAGCATGGGGCGGGTCTCGGCGCTCGCGGTGGCGGCGGCCGAGCGCGCGCTCGAGGATGCCGGGCTCGTGGGCGATCCGCTGCTCGCGAGCGGCGCGGCCGGGGTTGCCTGCGGATCCTCGATCGGCAGCATCCCGGACATCGAGGATTTCGCGATCATGCTGCTCGAGGGCTCGGCGCCCGGCCTCAACGCGAACTCGTACGTCCGGATGATGCCGCACACCGCCGCCGCGAACATCAGCATCTTCTTCGGCCTGCAGGGCCGCATCATTCCCACCTCGAGCGCGTGCACTTCGGGGAGCCAGGCGATCGGCTACGCGTACGAGGCCGTCAAGTACGGCCTGCAGACCGTCATGCTCGCTGGCGGCGCCGAGGAGCTCTCGGCGACCCAGGCGATGTCCTTCGACATTCTTTATGCGGCGAGCCGCCGGAACGCGGAGCCGTCGGCGACGCCGCGCCCGTACGATCGGGAACGCGACGGCCTCGTCGTCGGGGAGGGCGCGGCGATCCTGGTGCTCGAGGACCTCGAGCACGCGCGCGCGCGCGGCGCGACGATCCACGCGGAGATCGTCGGCTTCGGCACCAACTGCGACGGCACGCATGTGACGCGGCCGGAGGAGCGCACGATGCGCGCGGTGCAGGAGCTCGCTCTGCGGGATGCAGGGCTCGCTGCGGCGGCGATCGGCTACGCAAACGGACACGGGACGGGAACGGAGCAGGGCGACATCGCGGAGTCGCGCGCGACGGCCGCGGCCCTCGGCTCGCATGTTCCTTTCAGCACCCAGAAGAGCTATCTCGGCCACACGCTCGGCGCTTGCGGCGCGCTCGAGGCTTGGTTCAGCATCGCGATGATGAACGCCGGCTGGTTCGCGCCCACGCTCAATCTCGAGCATCTCGACCCGCGCTGCGGCGAGCTCGACTACATCGTCGGCGACGGACGGCCGCTCTCGGTAGAGCATGTCATGAGCAACAACTTCGCCTTCGGCGGAGTGAATACGTCGCTCATCCTGCGGCGCGCCGGCTGAAAGGGGAGCGCGTGTCTACCGCCGAGTCCCGCGAGGAGCTCCCGCACGTGCCCGGCGCGGCAGGCGACGGGCTCGCGCTCGTGCCCGAGCCGGGTGGGTGGCCCGCGGCGGACCGGCCCTTGCTGTGGGCCGGCGGCCGGGCCATGAGCACGTGGGAGTTCCTCGCGGGTGTTCGCCGGGTCGCGGCGGCGCTGCCGGGAGACGGGCCGGTCACCAATCTTTGTGAGGACCGGGGCCGTTTTCTCATCGGGTATTGCGCCGCGCTCGCGCGCGGCCGCACGACGCTGCTGCCGCCCTCGCGCGCGCCGCTTGCGGTGGCGGAGGTGACGGCGGCGCATGCGGGCAGCCATCGGTGCGACGACGATTGGGTGGCGCGGGCGCTCGCAAGGGGGCTTCCGAGCGGGCCTGGCGGGCAGGAGGAGCGGGATGCGCGGCAGACGCCGGGCGCGCCCCACCCGCGCGAGGCACACGAGCCGGATGGGTTCGGCGATGCGGCCGCGATCCTTCACGTGCCGCGCGAGCGGGTGGCCGAGATCGCGTTCACTTCCGGCACCACGGGGACGCCGCGGGCGCACGTCAAGCGCTGGGGGACGCTGCTCGGCAGCACCGAGTTCAATTCCGGGCGCATTCGGGAGTCGCTGGCGCCGCGCTATGGCGGCGCCCGGCCATGGATCGTTGCCACGGTGCCTCCGCAGCACATGTACGGCACGGAGACGTCGGTCCTGCTGCCGCTCGCGGCGGACATGGCGGTGCACGCCGGGCGACCGCTCTATCCCGCCGATGTCGCCGCGGCGCTCGCGGAGGTGCCGGAGCCGCGCGTCCTCGTGACGACGCCGGTGCATTTGCAGGTGCTGGTCGCCTCCGGCGAGCGATTCGCGCGGGTGGGGGTCATCGTATCGGCGACCGCGCCTCTCGACCGGAGGCTCGCGGCCGAGGCCGAGCGGGCGTTCGGGGCGGTGCTGCTCGAGATGTTCGGATCGACGGAGACCTGTGTCATCGCGACGCGCCGGACGGCGCACGAGGATGCGTGGCACCTGTATCCCGGCGTTGCGCTCGAGCCGGGGTGCGACGGCACGCGCGTGAGCGCGCCGTGGTTCGACGCGCCGGCGGAGCTCCAGGACGTCGTCGAGCTCGTCGAGCCGGCCCGCTTCGTGGTGCGGGGCCGCAATGCCGACATGGTCGAGGTGGCGGGCAAGCGCGCCTCGCTCGCGGACCTCACGCGGCGGTTGCTCGCCATCGAGGGCGTGCGGGACGGCGTGGTGTTCCAGCCGGACACCGGCGTCGCACCTGCGAGGGGCGCTCTGGTGGAGGCAGGTCTTGCGCCACCGGCGGGCGGCGTGCGCCGCGTTGCCGCGCTGGTCGTCGCGCCTCACCTCACCGCGGAGGCGATTCTCGCGGAGCTCGGGCGCGGAATCGATCCCGCCTTCCTGCCGCGGCCGCTCGTGCTCGTCCCGGCGCTGCCGCGCAACGAGCTGGGGAAGCTCTCGCGCGGCGCGCTGCTCGAGCTCGCGGCGCGGCATTTGCCGCGGCCAGGCGAGCTCGATCGCTGTGATACGATGCCGCGCTCGTGACCCCGTCCTTCAGCCGCCGTTCGCCATGCCTGCCAGCCAATCCCCCGCGGAGCGTGAGCTCGCTCAGCTGATCATTCGCGCGGTGAACCTGGAATCGGTGGTTGCGGAGGAAATCGACCCGGAGGCGCCCTTGTTCGGAGCAGGCCTCGGGCTCGACTCGATCGATGCGCTCGAGATCGCGCTCGAGATCTCCAAGCACTACGGCTTGCAGCTGCGCTCCGACGACGAGGAGAACCAGCGGATCTTCGCCTCCTTGAGGTCGCTCTCCGCGTACATCGAGAGGCAACGCGTGCGGCGCTGAAGTCCGCCCCGGGGAGCGAGCGCTCGAGGGCGCGGGAAATACCGATGCGAGTGCCGCCGCTTGCCATCACTGCCTTCACCGCCACGTGCGCGGCCGGGACCGGCCGTGCCGCGCTCGCGCGGGCGCTCGAGGCGCGAGCGAGCGGCTTGCGGCCCAACGATTTCTCCGCCGAGCCGCTCGCGACCTGGATCGGGCGCGTCGACGGGCTCGAGGAAGAGCCGTTGCCCGATACGCTCGCTGTCTGGGAGTGCCGCAACAATCGCCTCGCGTGGCGCGGCGCGCGACAGGACGGCTTCGCCGAGCGGGTGGCCGCGGCGCGTGAGCGCTACGGTCCGCGGCGCATCGCCTTGGTGCTCGGAACCTCCACCGCGAGTATCGGCGCGACGGAGGAGGCCTATCGGCGTCTCGAGCCGGATGGGCAATATCCACCGGACCTGCGCCGCCCCGGAATCCACACGCCGCACTCGCTTGCGGCTTTTCTCGCCCAGGCGCTGCGCCTCGAAGGCTTCTGCGTGACCATCGGCACGGCGTGCTCCTCGAGCGCGAAGGTGTTCGCGCACGCCGCGCGGTTGATGCAGCTCGGTCTCGCGGACGCGGCCGTGGTCGGAGGCACGGACACGCTCTGCGCAAGCGTGCTCTACGGGTTCCACTCCCTCGGATTGCTCTCGCCGGAGCCGTGCCGTCCGTTCGATCCAGCGCGCAAGGGGCTGTCGCTCGGGGAGGCCGCCGGATTCGCGCTGCTCGAGCGGGAAGGGGCGGGTCCCTGGCTCCTCGGCCACGGCGAGTCGAGCGACGCGCACCACATGTCCTCTCCGCATCCGGACGGCCGAGGCGCGCGGCTCGCCATCGAGCGGGCGCTCGCGAGCGCGGGGCTTGCGCCGCGGGACATCGACTACATCAATCTGCATGGCACCGCGAGCCGCCTCAACGACGAGGTGGAGGGCCGGGTGGTGGCGGACCTGTTCACGCCGGCCACGTTCGCGAGCTCCACGAAGGGCTGGATGGGGCACGCGCTCGGCGCGTCCGGCATCGTCGAGGCGGTCATCACTTTGCTCGCGCTCGAGACGGGCGTTGCGCCGGGCACGCTCAATTCGAGCGCGGTGGACCGCGCATGCGGGCGTCAGGTGCGCCTCGACAACGAGCGCCGCGAGATTCGCCGCGCCTCGAGCCATTCCTTCGGGTTCGGCGGGAGCAACTGTGTGCTCGTGTTCGGGCGGGAGAGTGCGCAGTGAGCGCTGCCTATGTCGAGGGCATCGGGCTGTGGGCACCGCGGCTCCCGGGCTGGGATGCGGCTCGTCGCATCCTGCGCGGGGATGCCGAGGCGCCCAGTACGCCCGTCGCGCGGCCGACACCGGCGCTGCTCGCGCCGAACGAGCGGCGCCGAGCGCCGGACAGCGTGGCCATCGCGCTCGAGGTGGCTGCGAGCGCTTGCGCCGCGGCCGGCTGTGAGCCGCGAGCCCTGCCGAGCGTGTTCGCCTCCACCTACGGCGATCTCGCGGTGAGCGATGCCGTGTGCGCGCAGCTCGCCGCGGCGCCTCTCGAGACCTCTCCGACGAAGTTTCACCACTCCGTCCACAATGCGGCGGCCGGTTACTGGGCCATCGCCACCGGGTGTCTCGAGCCCTACTCGTCGCTCACGGCCCACCAGCACACGTTCGGCACGGGGCTGCTTATTGCAGCGTCCCATTCGCTCACGGAGCAGGCGAGCGTGCTCTATGTCGCGTACGACATCGAGGCCCGCGGGCCGCTCGGCACCATGGCGAGCAGCCGCGGGATGCTCGGGGCGGCGCTCGTGCTCGCGCCGCGGCGGTCGGACCGGTCCCTCGCGCGGCTGACGCTCGCGATGGACGAGGCGGCGCGGCCAACGGCGGCGCGGCCGGCGAACGGGAGGCTCGTCGAGGGCAATGCGATGGCCGGCTCGCTCGCGCTCCTCGAGGCGCTGGCCGATGCCGTCCCGCGGGAGGTGGTTTTGACGCTCAGTGAGGCGCTGTCGGTCCGAGTCGGGTTGGAGCCGCTCGAGAGGCGGGCGGCTCGGCCGCTACCGGGGTCGCCGCCAGGCAAGCAAGGCGAGGCGGGGCTCCCAGCGCCATGACAGC
>JBOHZT010000261.1:0-5111 GCA_050738535.1 Steroidobacteraceae bacterium | reverse complement strand
TGCACCGGGGGCAGGTGCTGCACGAGCACCCGCATGTCGTGATTCCCGGCAATCTCCAGGGGCGGCATATTCGGGAGACCGGGGCGAAGGGAGCGTATCTCGTGACCGTCGAAGGGGGCGAGGTCGTCGACCTGTCCACTCTCCATACCGACGTCGTTCGCTGGTCGCGACTCTCTGTGCCGGTCGAGGCCTGCCGGAGCATTGACGACGTCCTGGACAGCATACGAGGGGCTCTCGAGCGAGCGGCGGCGGCCGAGGCGGATGGGCGCCTTCTGGCTTGCCGCGTCGGGCTCACCGGGCAGACGGCTCTCCATGGTGCGCTATGGGGTGCTACCGAGCAGCTCCTCGCAGAGGCACAGGCTGCGGCGCTGGGCCTCGGAGAGGAGGTGGCGTGGATCGAAAAGGTCGCGATCGAAACGACGCCGGTGTCCGTGTCCGGCGAGGTTGATCCGGAGAACGCGCTCGGCGTTTTGCGGGGCCTGCTCGCCGAGGCCTCTCGAGACCCGGATCTCTTGGCGCAGCTCGGCGCGAAGCTGGGGGAGTTCGCGCGCAAGCTTCCCGCCGACCTCAGACAGGAGGTCGAGGATCCGGCGCTCAAAGCCGCGCTGGACGGCGATTACGGCACGGTGGTGGAGCGGACGCGGGACGAGCTGCTCTCGCGGTTGGAGGGAACCTAGCCATGCGCATCGGCCGGCTAGACCTCATCCGCTATGGGCGATTCACCGGGGTCTCGCTGCCCTTTCCGCGTGGGCTGTCGGACTTTCACGTCATCTACGGGCCCAACGAGGCGGGCAAGTCGACCTCGCTCGCCGCCATCGAGGACTGGCTGTTCGGCATCGGGGCGCGCTCGCCTTACAACTTCCTGCACGAGCACGCGAGCCTGCGCATCGGTGGGGTGCTGGAGCACGCGGGCGGGTTGCTCGAGGTGGTGCGCCGCAAAGGGATCAAAGAGACGCTCCTCACTCCCGAGGGCACGCCGCTCCCGGCTGGCGATCGGGCGCTCACGCCCTTTTTGAATGGCGTCACGCGAGAGCTCTTCACGCGGATGATGAGTCTCGACCACGAGCGACTGACCGCGGGGGGACGGGAGATCCTCGAGGCCCGAGACGAAGTCGGGCAGATGCTGTTTGCCGCCGGCACGGGGCTGTCGGGGTTGCGGGAGCATCTGGGCGGTCTCGAGAAGACGGCCGACGAGCTTTGGGCACCGCGGCATGCGGCCCGTCGCAAGTACTATGAAGCGCTCGATGCGCTCGTGATCGCCGAGAAGACGCAACGCGAGCGGACCGTCACTGCCGCCGACTGGGGCAAGCTCAAAAGAGCGCTCGATGAGGCGCAGACGGTCTATGACAAGCTCCTGCAGGACGTCGAGACCCGCTCCGCCGAGCAGCGAAAATTGAGCCGTATCCGGCGCGTCTATCGCCGGATCACGCAGCTCGCCGACATCGAGCGCGAGCTCGATGCGCTCGGCGAGCCGCCGGCGCTACCGGAGGATGCAGAGCGCAAGCTCACCGCCGCCCTGGCTGATCGAGCCAACGCCGAGATCCAGATAGGCGTATTTCTCGGACAACTGGAGCAGGAGAGGGCAGAGCGCGGCAAGTTGCAGTGCGACGAGACGGTCCTGGCAGGAGCTGAAGCGATCGAAGAGATCCACCGGCGCCGCATCGAGGTCCAGAAGGAAAGATCCGATCTGCCGAAACGCCAAGCCGAGCTCGCCGCGAAAGAGAGGGCGCTCGAGGACCTGGCCGAGGGCCTCGGGTGGGGCTCGATGGCCCCGGATGCCATCGAGAAGCGTCTCCCGCCGCGGGCCCGTGTGACTACTGCCCGCGCGCTGCTCAACGGGCGGGGCGAGTGTCTTGGCACTCGGAACGGCGCACAAGAGGCGCTTACCGAGGCGGAGGGTCAGGTCGAGGAGCTCGAGTCCGAGCGGGAAGCGATGGCGAAGGCGCTCGACGTGTCGAGGCTCGCCGCGGCGCTCTCCACGGCACGCAACAAGGGGGACGTTGCATCGCGGATCGAAGCGAGCGACCGGGAGGTCAAGGCTTGCGAGGCCAAGATCACGAACCGCCTCGGGACGCTCCATCCGCCGGTCGCGAGCGAGCAGAGACTGACGGCAATGTCGGTGCCTGCGCGAGCTGCGGTGGAAACGCACCGGGATGAACTTCATCGGGTCGATCAGCGCGCCAAGGATGGCCAGGACCTGCGGAAGGCGGCCGAGCGGGATCTCGCGCAGACGCGTCAGGCGTACGAGCGGCGAGCGCACGCGCAGGAAGGCATCGCGCCTGAGGCGCTGAGACACGCACGGGAGGATCGCGAGACCGGCTGGCGGCTCATCCGTCGGCGATATATCGAGGGCCGGGAGATTCCCGAGCCCGAGCTGGCCGCGTTCGTCGGACGCTCGCCGGATCTGCCGGGCGCCTACGAGGGGCGGGTACAGGCGGCGGATACTTTGGCGGACCGCCGGTTCGAGAATGCCCAGGCCGCAGGCGAGATGGCTGTCCTGGAGCGTCAGATCGAGGATCAGGAGGGGGAGCTCGCCAAGCTGGCTGACGCCGAGCGGGATCTGACCCAGCAACGCGCCGGGCTCGAGAGCGCCTGGCGGACGCTGTGGACGGGCGCCGATTTCGAGCCGCTCGCGCCGGAGGTCATGCTCGACTGGCTGAGCACTCGGGCCGAGATCCTGACGCTGATCGAGACACGTGAGGCCGCCCGCTCTGAGCGGAGTCAACTGCGCGACAAGGAAGCCGACGCCAAGGCCGGCATCGTGGCCGAGCTGTCGGCACTGGGTGAGCCTGTTGAGGGTCTGGAGGACCGGGCCCTGAGCGTCGTTATTGAGCAAGCCGCCGCGGCACGGCAGCGGCAGGAGACCCTCGCCAAGGATTGGCGGGGCCTGGAGGAGCGCATTCGCAAGGGCGAATCGGACGTCGCTCGGAAAGCAGCCGCGCTCCAGGAGGCCGAGAGACAATGGTCGGACTGGCACACGCGCTGGGGCGCGGCCCTCACTGAGCTCGGCCTGACGGGCGAGTGGCCGACCGAGACGGTGACGGAGCAGATCGATACGCTCGAGCGCATGCGGGTGCTCGTGGGTGAGATGGGTCAGTTACGGCGCGAGCGCATCGAGAAAATCGGGCTGGACATCAGGACCTTCGCGACCGCCGCGGCGGACCTGGTCCAGGGGGTTGCTCCCGACCTGGCGGGACGCGATGCCGATCAGGCGATCGTCGAGCTCGAGAGGCGCCTCGAGGCGGCCAAGCGCAGCCACGAGCAGCAACGCCAGAAAGATCTGGCGATCACATCGCTGCAGAAGCGCCTCGAGGCGTCCGAAGAGGCGCGAGACTCCGCGGGGCGGAGCATCCAGACTTTGCAGACGCTGGCCGGCGTTGGCGATCCCGAGCAGTTGAAGGAGGTCATCCGCCGGGCTGCGCGCCGCGGGCAGCTCCAGTCGGAGCGAGCTGGAATCGAGGGCCAGCTCGCGAGCGACGGGGACGGACTGCCCTTGCGCGAGCTGCGGCAGGAATGTGCCGGCGTCGACCTCGACCAGATCGCCTCGCGTGAGAAGTCCCTGCAGGGGGAAATCCAGGCCTTGCAGGAGGAGCGCACACGGGCCGCCGAGCGGCGCCAAACTGCGCGGCAGGCCTTCGATGCCGTGGGCGGGGAGAGCGGGGCTATCGAGGCCGCCGCCGAAAGGCATGAGGCGCTCGCCTCGATGCGAGACGTCGCTGAGCGGTACGTACGCACACAGTCCGCGGCCGTTATATTGCGGTGGGCCATCGACCGGTTCCGCCGCGAGCGTCAGGCGCCGCTCCTCAAGCGGGCGGGGCGATTATTCGCGGCGCTGACCTCGGGCGCGTTCATTGAGCTGCGGGTCGACTACGACGCAGACGATCGGCCGCTACTGGCTGGCGTCCGGTCCGACGGATCGTCCGTGGGTACCGCGGGTATGAGCGATGGCACGACCGATCAGCTCTTTCTCGCGTTACGGCTCGGCTCCGTCGAGGAATACCTGAGCAATGCAGAGCCGCTGCCGTTCGTCGCGGATGACCTGCTGGTGAACTTCGACGATGCGCGGGCCACGGCGGCGCTGCGGGTGCTCGCGGAGCTGGGGAGGAGGACTCAGGTCCTGTTCTTTACCCACCACCGGCATCTGGTGGACATCGTCCGAGGGACGCTGGGGGAGGAGATCAACGTCATCAAGCTGATGGATGATGCGATGGCTCCGGCAGCGGCGTAATCGGAGCGGATCGCTGCAGGGCGCGGTAGAGAGTGACGCGCCCGACGTTCAGCAAAGCGGCTACATCCTGTACTCGCCGTCCGGCGTCGATGAGTTGACGCGCACGCGCGATGTCGGGCACGGAAAGCTTGGGCTTGCGTCCGAACTTCACCCCACGCCGTTGAGCGGCCTTGACGCCGGCACGCATGCGCTCGGCGATGAGCGACTGCTCGAGCGCGGCAAGAGCGCCGATCATTTTCAACATTGCGCCACCGGCAGCGGTATTCGTGTCAATCGCCTCGGCGAGCGAACGGAATCGCACCCCGCGCTGGCTCAGACCATCGAGCAGGTGGATCAAGTCGAGCACGCTGCGCCCGAGCCGATCGAGTCTCCAAATGACGAGCGTGTCGCCGGCCCGCAGCGTGTCGAGGCAGCGGAACAGGGCGGGGCGCTGCGCCGAGGCTCCCTCGTCCTTGAACACTGTTCTACAGCCGGCTTTCTTCAAGGCGGCGAGCTGCAAGGCAGAGGTTTGGTCCTCGGCCGAGACGCGCGCATAGCCGTATTTCACGAGGGCCTCTCGGGCTCGAGGCCGCCGTTGTCCCAGAAGGTATCCTCCCAGCCGCCGATGCGCCCCTCGTCGTGGCAGCGTGGGCAAAACCAAATCACGTCATTGGTGTCGATGTCGAACGAGATCGTGAGCAGGGTTCCGCAGGGCTTGCGGCCGGGCCGGCGCCGACAAAGGAGGGTGGTCGGGTCGTCGTAACGGGTCGCCTGCGAGACGATCTCCGTCCAGTACTCGAAGAGTCGCCGGCCGCGCGGCGTGAGCCGCGCGGGCTTGCCCTCCGGCAGCAGATAGTGGCGCAGATCGACGCTCCAGTAGTTTCCCATGCGGGCGCCTCAGTGA
>JBOHZT010000260.1:0-5121 GCA_050738535.1 Steroidobacteraceae bacterium | reverse complement strand
CGCGCTCGAGCGCAATCTGTATTCCGGGCGCTGAGCGCGCGCAGCCGGCGAGCGACGCGCCGCCGAGCGGGCACTGCGAGCAGTCGAGCGAAGCTGCGGGGTTAGCGAGGCTGCGGGCTCGCGGGTGCGGTGCCGCTCAACCCTGCCCGAACGTCTCGGGATCGCGATCGAGATATTCTTGCTCCTGCGGCGCCGTGAGGCGTCCGAGGATGCCGTTGCGGTGCGGGAAGCGGCCGAAGCGCGCGATGATCGAGCGGTGCGCGAGGGCCGACTGCTCCGAGGTCGCGAGCCACGGCGCGAGCTCGCGCGGGGACTCCTGCAGCAGCCGCCCGTACGCGGCGACGGCCTCGTCCTGGACCTCGAGCGATTCGGCGTGCTGGAGCGGCATATAGAAGAAGAGGCGCTCGAAGGGTTGGAGCGCCGCATCGGCCCCCGACTGGATGCCGGAGAGGGCGAGCTCGAGCGCTCGAGGATCGGTGGCGAACGCGCGCGGGGCGCCCCTGTAGATGTTGCGCGGGAACTGGTCGAACAGCAGGATGAGGCTCAAGCGGCGCCTGGGGCTGCCGGCCCACGAGTCGAGCTTGCCTGCTGCCGCCTCGGCGACGAGCGTTTCGAACCGCGCGGCGATCGCCTGGTCGCGCTCGTGCCGCGCGGCTGCCGGCTCTCCCGGGCCGCCGAACCAGAATCGCATCCGCTCCTCGAGCCGCGATCCCGCGAGCGGGAGCCGGCCCAGCCAGAACTCGCGGACCTCGCGGGCGCGGTCGGCCATCTAGGGCGGCCGCGGGCTCACTCGCACAGGCTCTCGAGGTACCCTTGAGCGACCGGGGAGAGCCGCCGCATCGCGAGCTTGCGCGCCTTCGGCGCGTCCACGATGTACTCGAGCGGGCCCGAGACCAGGATCTGGCGGATGCGCGGGTGCTTGGCCGAGAAGCGCGCCATCTTGTTGAGCACGGTGAATCCGCGGTTGATCTTGCTCGAGGGCGCGCGGCTCTGCTCGATCGTGCGCGCGAGGTACTGCCCGAAGCGGGCGTACAGGAAGTAATCGTCGTCCCCGACCTGGAAACGCGCTTCGGCGAAGAAGTCGGGGAAGTACTTCTCGAGGTACTGAGAAACTCGTTGAAGACGGGGCCCAGGGTCGCTGTCAGTCGACGCTTTGCGCTTCTTCATCGATTCGCCACACCTCCGGTGCAGAACGCCAATCGTGTGCCGCAAGCGGCGTGCCGCCCACGGCGCGCGCGAACGTTACGGCACATCGTCCTGCGATGCAATACTTGGAAGCGTGCGGAGCCTCTCAAACATCGCAGCGGCGTGGCCGGCGCGCCTGTCCTGGCGGGTCGCGGCGGCGGCGCTCGCCTATACCGCCTTCGCGGGCGGCTGCGCCGCCTTCACGCTCCTCGCGCTGCCCGTCGCATGCTTGCTGCCCGGAGGACCGGTGGCTCGTGCGCGGCGGGTACGCCGGATGCTCGGGTTCCTGTTCCGCAGCTTTCTCGCGTTGCTGCGGGCGCTGCGTGTGGTATCCATGCACGTCGAGGGAATCGAGCGCCTGGGGCGGCCCGGCCAAGTGGTGCTCGCCAATCATCCGACGCTCATCGACGCGCTGTTCCTGCTGGGGCTCGCGCCGAGCTCGACCTGCATCGTGAAGGAGGCGTTGTGGCACAATCTCCTCACCCGCTGGTCCGTGGCCGCCGCCGGATACGTGAGCAACACCCCGACCGAACGGATGATCGAGGGCGCCTCGAATGCCCTGCGCTCGGGCGAGAGCGTCGTCGTGTTTCCCGAGGGGACGCGGACCGTGCCCGGCCGGCCGCTTTCGTTCCACCGCGGGGCGGCGGCGATCGCCATCAGGGCCGCGACGGTCGTGACTCCGGTGTACATCCGGTGCAGCCCGCCGACGCTCGCGAAGGGCGTTCCGTGGTACCACGTCCCCGAGCGCCGGGTGCATTTCTCGGTGTCCGTGGGCGCGGACCTCGATCCGGCGCTTTTCCGGGCGGCGGCGCCCCCTCCGATCGCCGCGCGTGAGCTCAATCGGCGGTTGATGGAGGTGTTCGCAGCGGAGCTCCAAACCGGTCCGTGAATGCGACTGACTATGTCAACTGGCTTGGCGCGACCCTCTCGAGTCCGGGTGTCCGGATAACGGGCGCCCGGATGACGTGATGGCGGCGGAGGATCTCAAGTCGGAGGTGGACGGGAGAGCGGTGTACGGGATGATCCGCGCCTCGCTCGTCGAGCTGTTCCGGATCGATCCGGACCGCATCGCGCCCGAGTCGCGCCTCGCCGACGACCTCGAGATCGACAGCATCGACGTGGTGGACCTCGTCGACCGGGTCAAGCGCGTGACCGGCCGCAAGGTGACGGCTGAGGACTTCAGGGCCGTGCGCACGGTCGCGGATCTCGCGAAGGCGGTCGAGCGCCTGCTGAGCCCCTAGAGGGGCGGGGGTCGAGCGATGGCGATCGGCTTCATACCCTGCGCGGTCATCCCCGTCTACGATCATGGACGCACCGTCGGGCGCGTGCTCGGCGCCGTCCGGGCGGCCGGACTGCCCGCATTCCTGGTGGACGACGGCTCGGAGGCGGCCTGTGCGCGCGAGCTCGAGCGGCTCGCCGCGGCGACTTCGGGGACGGTCCTGCTGCGGCTGCCCGAGAATCGCGGCAAGGGCAGCGCGGTGATCGCCGGATTCGAAGCCGCGGCCGCGAGCGGCTGCACGCACGCGCTGCAGGTGGATGCCGATGGCCAGCACTCGCTCGAGGACATTCCGCGGTTCGTGGCGGAAGCCCGGGCGCATCCGCAAGCGCTCGTGTGCGGCCGGCCACTCTTCGATGCCTCGATGCCGGCGCTGCGCCGCTACGGGCGCTATCTCACGCATGCCCTGGTCTGGCTCGAGACCCTGTCCTTGGAGATTCCCGACTCGCTGTGCGGGTTTCGGGTCTACCCGCTCGCGGCGGTGCTTCGCCTGCTCGGCGAGGAGCACGTGGGCGCGCGGATGGACTTCGACGTGGAGGTCCTGGTGCGGCTCTACTGGCGCAAGACACCGCTGCGCTGGCTCGGCACCCGGGTCGTCTACCCGGCCGACGGCGTTTCGCACTTCCGGCTGCTGCGCGACAATGCGCGGATGGTCGCGCTGCAGTTGCGGCTGCTGGCCGGGATGCTCCCGAGGCTGCCGGCGCTGCTCTCGCGGAAGCTCGCATGAGCTCCGGCGGCGCGGTCATCCAGTCGAGCTGGGCCAGCACCCGGGAGCGCGGCGCCTTCGTGCTCATGCGCCTGATGGTCGTCGGGCTCAAGCTGCTGTCGAGACCGCTGGCCGCGCCGATGGTGCGAGTGGTGACACTCTATTTCTTTGTCTTCGGCCGCGCGGCACGCGAGGCGTCCCGCGATTATCTCAGGCGCATCGAGCGCGAGTTTCCGCAGCAGGGGCTCGCGCCGACACGGCGCTGCGCGTATCGGCATTTCGTCGCGTTCGCGGAGGCGATCCTCGACAAGATCGACGCCTGGGCGGGCCGGCTCGATCTGCAGCATGTCCGCTTCGAGAACCACGAGGCGCTCGCGGCGGCCGCCTCGAGCCGCAAGGGGGTTCTCCTGATCGGCTCGCATCTCGGCAATCTCGAGGTGTGCCGCGCGCTCGCGAGATTCAATCGCCAGGTGCGTCTCAATGTGCTCGTGCACACGCGCCACGCGGCGTATTTCAACAGGGTGCTCGCCATGGTCGGCGCCTCCGAGGTCGAGCTGCTGCAGGTCACGGAGTTCAGTGCGGCCATCGCGCTCGCGCTGAAGGAGCGTATCGACCGCGGCGAGTGGGTCGTGATCGCCGGCGATCGGGTTCCGGTGCACGGCGGCCGCACGGTCGATGTGCGCTTCCTGGGCGGAATCGCGCCGCTCCCCGTCGGCCCCTATGTGCTCGCGGCGCTGCTCGACTGTCCGGTGCATCTGCTTTTTTGCCTGCGCCGGGCGGGTCTGCATCACATCTATTTCGAGCCTTTCGCGCTGCGCTGCGCCTGGCAGCGCGTGGAGCGCGATGCGCGGCTGGCCCGTGAGGCGCAGCGCTTCGCCGACCGGCTCGCGCACTACGCCGAGCTCGAGCCGCTGCAGTGGTTCAATTTCTATCCCTTCTGGCGAGCCGAGACGTGAGCCGGCGCGCGCGAGGCGAGACGTGAGCGGCCGTGTGCTCGTCACCGGCTCGAGCCGCGGGATCGGCCGGGCGATCGCGCTCGAGCTTGCGCGCGCCGGGTATGACGTTGTGATGCATTGCCGGGAGCGCCTGGCGGAAGCCGAGCGGGGGGCCGACGAGGTGCGCGCGCTGGGGCGCGCGGCGCAGGTGCTGCAGTTCGACGTGACCGATCGGGAGTGCTGCGAGCGGCTGCTCCTCGCGGATATCGAGGCGCACGGCGCCTACTACGGCGTGGTGTGCAACGCCGGGCTCGCGCACGATGCGGCCTTCCCGGCCATGAGCGGGGAGGCCTGGGACAGCGTGGTCCGGGCGAATCTCGACGCGTTCTACAATGTGCTCAAGCCCGTGATCATGCCGATGGTGCGGCGGCGCGCTCCGGGGCGCATCGTCACCGTCGCGTCGATCTCGGGGCTCGTGGGACAG
Source organism: Steroidobacteraceae bacterium (assembly GCA_050738535.1). Lineage (GTDB taxonomy): Bacteria > Pseudomonadota > Gammaproteobacteria > Steroidobacterales > Steroidobacteraceae > JASHUC01. The sequence goes on along the minus strand of JBOHZT010000260.1, from coordinate 535 downwards.
CGCGGACAGGTGAACTACAGCGCGGCGAAGGCCGGCGTCATCGGAGCGACCAAAGCGCTCGCGGTCGAGCTCGCCAAGCGTGAGATCACGGTCAACTGCGTGGCGCCGGGGCTGATCGACACCGCGATGGCGCGCGAGGCACCGCTCGAGGAGCTCACGAGAATGATCCCGATGCGGCGCACGGGGACCGCCGAGGAGGTCGCGGCGGTCGTCGCATTCCTGCTCTCGGCGGGCGCGTCCTACGTGACGCGCCAAGTGATCGCGGTCAACGGGGGACTCACGTGACGGCGCGCGTGGCCGTGACGGGCCTGGGCGGGATCACCGCGCTCGGCTGCGAGTGGCGCGCGATCGAGGCGCGGCTGCACGCTCGTGTGAACGCCGTGCGCTACATTCCCGAGTGGGAGCGATTCACCGACCTCAACTCGAAGCTCGCGGCGCCCATCGACGGCTTCGAGACGCCCGCTCACTGGACACGCAAGCAGACGCGCAGCATGGGGCGGGTCTCGGCGCTCGCCGTGGCGGCGGCCGAGCGTGC
>JBOHZT010000259.1:0-5123 GCA_050738535.1 Steroidobacteraceae bacterium | reverse complement strand
ATACGACCATGCCTCCGGGCGAAAGCAGCGCCTTCAATTGCTTCAGCAGCGCATTGGGGTCGACGACGTGCTCGAAGACCTCGAACGCCGTGATGAGGTCGAATACTCCTAGCGTTTGCGCGCAGACGGCGGTGTCGACGAAGGGATCATACGACGCAGAATTCCAGCCTGCCTCGCGCAGCAAGCGGGACAGCAGACCTTGGCCGCCGCCGTAGTCCAGGTGCCGGATTGCGGCAACCTGCTCTTTGAAAGTGTTGCCGACGAGAGTCGCATTTGTCCTCGGGCGTACATCGACGTATTCCGGGTCGACTTCGAGGTAGCGCTCGTTGTAGATATGGCGCCGAAAGTCCTCGGGGGTCCATTTCTGGAATTCTGGCGCGTAACAGAAGCCGCAGGCGTTGCAGCGGACATAGTAAACGGGCACGCCTGCCAGAGGCAGGCTCTTGCCGCAGGCCTCCGAGCACGCCTTGTTGAAATCGACGACGTCGAACAACGATGCCCGGCTGCCGCAGACGTAACAACGGAAGCCATCGTGAGGGGGGGCTTCCGCGGGTGTACCGGCACAACTCGTGGCGGCTTGCAGTGGGTTCATTGGATCTCGCAGGCGAACAAGTGCTCGGGCGGCAGTCCGTCGTGATGCCTGTCGTACATCTGCCGGTACAGGGACTCGAGATGCGCAGTGAATGCGCCGGTATCGGTCAGTGCGCAGCGGCGGTGGTTGTCGGCAAGCCGTTGCTTGAGGTCCGCGAGGCGGCGCGGGTCGGTGGCGAGGGCTGCCGCGAGGCGCTCGTAATCGGATCGGTCGGAGGCGATGAGCTCGGGCAACCCCGCGGCGGTGAGTATGCTGGCCGCCATGCGCGCCGCGAAGGCGTGCCCGGAAAGCGTGAGCACCGGGAGCCCCGCCCAGAGCGCATCGGAGGCAGTGGTACCGGCATTGTAGGGCAGGGTATCGAGGAACAGATCCGCGGCGCGAAAACGCGCGAGGTACTGCTCGAGCGGCAGCGAGCGGCCGAAGACCAGCCGACCTGGCGCGATGCCGCGAGATGCCGCCTCGAGGCGCAGATTGCGCTCGAGAGACGCCGGGCCGCCGAGGAGAAACAGTACACTGCCTGGGGCGGCGGCGAGAATGCGCATCCAGCTGTCGAAGGTCTCGGGAGTGATCTTGTAACTGTTGTTGAAGCAGCAGAAGACGAACCCCTCGGCCGGCAGTCCGAGCTCGGCACGGGTGAGCGCGCGTCCCGGCAGCGGGCGCCTTCCGTCGTTGACCTGGTAGCTCGGCAAATATGCGATCTTCTCGCAGTAGTGGCGCCGGCTCTGCGGCGGCACCAGCACCGGATCGGCGATCAGGTAGTCCATGAAATCGGCGCCCATGGTGCCGAGATATCCGAGGTAACTGACCTGGATGGGCGCGGCCCGCAAGGCCACGATGCCCGAGCGGCTGTCGCGCGTGTATCCGCCGAGATCGATGGCGATATCGATCTCTTGCTCCCGGGCGAGGGTGGCGATCCGGTGGTCGGACAGTCCGTCGACCGGAAGGAAGCTATCGAAGGCGGCCTCGATTCGCAGGCGCACGTCGTCACGCGTGTTCGGACCAAGGGCGAAGGCCGTCAGCTCGAAGCGCGAGCGGTCATGTGTCTCGAACAGCTCGGCGGCGAGCAGCGCCACCGGATGGATGCGGAAGTCGGCCGAGAAGTAGCCGAGGCGGATTTTCTCGTGCCGTGGGTAAAGCCGCAGCGACGGCAGCGGTACCCGCGGGGAGACCTCGGGCGCGCATGTTTCGGCGGCCTTGCGCTGCAGCGCAGGCGAGTCGAGCAGCGAGAGCAGCACGAATGGAGGCACGGCCGCCGCTTCCTCGCGCTCTAGGACGCCGGCGATGGCGGCGATGTCGCTTTCGAAGTCGCTCCAGTCGGCGATCCGCATGCGAGCGTGGCGACACTCGCCGCGCGCGAAAGGGGTCTGCGGGTCGGCTGCAAGCGCTTGCGTGTAGCTCGCGATTGCTTCCTCGAAGCGGTTGAGCTCCTGCAACACGCTGGCGCGATAGCGGTATGTGGCGGCATCGCGCCGGCCGAGGCGCAGCGCTTGGTCGAAGCACGCGAGCGCATCCGGAAGGCGCCTCAGGCCGACGAGTGTGACTCCCCGGTCGAAATGCGCCTCTGCGCATTCGGGGTCGATGGCGAGGGCGCGGTCGTGGCTCGCAAGCGCCTCTTCGAAGCGCCTGAGCGCTCCCAGGGTGACCCCGCGCTGGCTGTGCGCCATCGTGTGCTCGAAGGACAGGGCGAGCGCGCCCTCGAAAGCCGCGAGAGCCTCTTCGTAGCGTTGGAGCTTGCGCAGGCTGACGCCGCGATTGAAGTGCGTGTCGGGACGGTCTGGCGCCAGGACGAGGGCTCGCCCGAGGCTGTCGAGCGCTTCCTCGTAGCGCTCGAGCTTGTGCAGCGCCGCGCCGCGATTGCCGAGCGCTTCGGCGTAATCGGGGACCAGGGTGAGCGCGTGATCGATGCTCTCGAGGGCCTCATCGTAGCGGGCCAGCCGATGAAGCAAGGCGCCACGGTTGTTCCACGCTTCGGCGTGGTCGGGGCTCAGAGCGAGCGTCCGCGCGTAATGCTCAAGCGCCTCGTCCTGGCGTCCCAGGTCACTCAACGTGAGGGCGAGATTGTAGTGCGCGTCGGCGCTGTGCGGGGCGAGAGCGAGCGCGCGTTCGTGGCGCGCCAATGCGCCGCTCAGCTGCCCGAGCTCGCGCAATACGTTGCCGTGGTTGATGTGTGCAACGGCATTCTCCGGCATGCGCTGCGCGGCGCGCCCGAGCAACTCCTCGGCTTCGCCGGGGCGATGCGACTGCGCGAGCACGATACCGAGCAGGATCAGGGTGTCGGGATGATCGGCCTGCCGCGCGAGAATGGCCCGGCATAGCCGCTCGGCCTCGGCCCACTGCTGGCGTGCGTGCAGCACTTGCGCCAACCGCAGGGCATCGCTCACCACTGAGTCCCGGATGGCCGCGGGCGCCAGGTGATCGAGTGAGGCGTCGCTCACGGCAACACCGTGGACGGTTCCGGGTCCAGATGCGCCGGCAGCAGGCCCGAGACGTGTCGGTCGTACATTCGCCGGTAGAGAGCCTCGAGGTTGCGGGTGAACCCAGCGGTGTCGAACAAGGCGCAGCGGCGGCGGTTGACGGCGACTTTTTGTTTCAGGTCCGCGAGGCGCTTCGGGTCGCTGGCGACGCTGACGGCGAGGCGCTCGTAGTCGGCGCGATCGGCCGCGATGAGCTCGGGCAGTCCCGCGGCAGTGAGGACGCTGGCGGCCATGCGGGCCGCGAAGGCATGCCCCGGGAGCGTGAGTACCGGCAACCCCGCCCACAGCGCATCCGAGGCGGTAGTGCCCGCGTTGTAAGGCAGTGTGTCGAGGAACAGGTCCGCGGCGCCGAAGCGTGCCAGGTACTGATCGAGCGGCAGCGAAGGGCCGAAGATCAGCCGTTCCGGTGCGACGCCGCGGGCGCCCGCTTCGCGGCGCAGGTTGCGCTCCGCCGTCGCACCGTCGCCGAGCAGGAACAGCACGCTCTCCGGGACGGCGGCGAGGATACGCATCCAGCAGTCGAAGGTTTCGGGAGTGATTTTGTAGGTGTTGTTGAAGCAGCAGAAGACGAACCCGGCGGCCGGCAAGCCGAGCTCGGCGCGGGTGAGGGAACGCTGCGGCAGCGGGCGCTTGGAGTCGTTGACCTGATAGCTCGACAGATAGGCGATCTTCTCGCTGTAGTGCTGCCGGCTGTCCGGCGGCACCAACACGGGATCGGCGATGAGGTAGTCGATGAACTCGCAGCCCATCGTGCCCAGATACCCCAGATAGCTCACCTGGAGGGGAGCGGCCCGCAGCGCAAGGATGCCCGAGCGGCAGTTCCGCGTGTAGCCGCCGAGGTCGACCGCGATGTCGAATTCCAACCGCCGCGCGAGCAGGGCGACTTCCCGATCGGTCATATCGCCGACGGAGACGAAGCGGTCGAAGGCGGCCTCCAGGCGGGTGCGCAGTTCGTCGCGCGTGTCGGGTCCGAGGGCGAGTGCGGTGATCTCGAAGTGGGAGCGATCATGGGCCTCGAAGAGACCGGCGGCGAGCAGGGAGACGGCATGGGTGCGGAAATCGGCCGAGAAGTAGCCGATGCGGATCTTCTCGCGATGCACGCGCCGCGGCAGGGGCGGTAGCGTGGTTGGCGGGCGTATCTTCTCGCGGGCGAAGATCGTGGCGGCGCTGCGCTGCAGAGCGGGCGAGTCGAGGAGTGCATGCAACACGAAGGGGGGGACGACGGCCTCGTCACGCTCGATGCCTGCGGAAATCTTGGCGAGGTCGCTCTCCAGAGCGTTCCAGTCGCAGATGCGCATGCGCACATGGCGACATTCGCCGCTCAGGAACCGGCTCCGCGGATCGAGCGCCAGCGCCTGCGCATAGCTCTCGATCGTCTCCTCGAAGCGCCTGAGCCCCCACAGTACGTCGCCGCGGCAGCGCCACGTGGCGGCGTCGCGGCGACCGAGGGCCAGCGTGTGGTCCACGCAGGCGAGGGCCTCGGGAAAGCGCCTCAGGTTCGCGAGAGTCACGCCGCGATTGAAATGCGCATCGACGCATCCCGGATCGATGGCGAGCGCCCGATCGAGAGACGCAAGCGCCTCATCGAAGCGTCCAAGGGCAGTCAGCGTGCCGCCGCGGTTGGCATGCGTGTCGGCGTGATCCGGAGCAACGCCGATCGCCCGCTCGAAGCATTCGAGCGCCTCCTCGTAGCGCTCGAGCGCGTGCAGCGCGGCGCCGCGGTTGCTGTGGGCGCCGGCGTGGTCGGGCTTCGCCGCGATCGCCCGCTCGTAGCTTTGCAGAGCCTCCTCGCAGCGCTGTAACTCCCGCAGCGCGGTGCCGCGATTGTTCCAGGCTGCCGCATGATCGGGCTTCAGGGCGAGAGCTCGGTCGTAGCTCTGGAGGGCGTCGTGGTGCCGCCCGAGACCGTACAGCGTGACGCCGCGATTGTAGTGGGCTTCTGCGAAGTCGGGATCCAGGGCCAGTGCTCGCTCGTAGCAGGACAGTGCGTCCCGATATCGGCCGAGATCGCGCAGGACATTGCCGTGATTGTTGTGGGTATCGGGACTGTCGGGCAT
>JBOHZT010000258.1:0-5127 GCA_050738535.1 Steroidobacteraceae bacterium | reverse complement strand
CAACGGCCACGGCGGGGAGGACACACGCTACCTGCAGTTCGACTTCCACCGCGTCATGGGCGGCAAGGGCGTCAAGCATGTGCTGGTCAGCGTGAGCGACATCACCGCGAGCGTGCAGCTCGCGCGGGAGCTGCAGGACTCCCAGGAGAGCGCAAACGCCCAGGTGGACATGATGATGGGCGTCATGAGCATCGACCCGGTGCAGCTCGGCGGCTTCCTCGACGCCGCCGAGACCGGACTCACGCTCATCAACGCCATCCTCAAGGAGCCGGCGCGCAGCGATACCGAGTTCCGCAAGAAGCTCGACGGCCTGTTTCGGGAGCTGCACTCCGTGAAGGGTGAAGCGTCCGCCATCAACCTGATGACGGTCGCTCACCGGGTCCATTCGCTCGAGGACGGCGTGAGCGACTTGAAGCGCCGCACGACGCTCTCGGGCAACGACTTCCTACCGGTCGTCGTGAAGCTCGACGAGCTGATGGCGCACTTCAACGTGCTGCGCGAGCTGTCCCTGCGGTTCGCGACGCTGCGGGGCGAGCCGGCCGCCTCCCGATCCCGCTCGGGTCAGGCCGCCGAGGCGGGGGGCGCAGGCCGGCGAGCGGACGAGGTCTCGCAGACCTTGCAGCAGCTTGCTTCGCGGCTCGCGAGCGACCACCGCAAGAAGTTCAAGCTCGTCATGCAGGGCCTGGGCGACGTCCCGTCGGTCTACGCAGGCACGGTGAAGGACGTGTTGATCCAGATGCTGCGCAACTCCGCGGTGCATGGCATCGAGGCCGCCGAGATCCGCCGCGCGCAGCAGAAGCTCGACACCGGCACCGTGCGGGCGGAGTTCCACAAGAAGGCCGACGGCTACGAGCTCGTATTCGAGGACGACGGAGGCGGCATCTCGCCGGACGAGCTGAAATCGGCCGCGGTGCGCAAGCAGCTCGTGACCCAGGCTGAAGCGGACGTCATGGACAGCCGCGCCGCGATGGCCCTCATCTTCAGGCCCGGCTTCTCGACCCAGGACCACGTGTCGATGGATGCCGGCCGGGGCGTCGGAATGGACGTGGTCGCGCGGACGATCTACGGACTCGGCGGCAAGATCGGCGTGAGCACCAGCCGCGGCAAGTACACGCGCTTCAAGATCTCGCTCCCCGCCGTGCCCGCGTCGGTGGATTCGGCGGTCGCATGAGCGCGATCGGGCGCGCAGGGAGCGGCGGCGCGACGAGCGGGCGGGAGGCCGCGGCCGCACGACGCACCTTTCGGCTGCTCATCGTCGACGACTCCAACATCATGCGCCGGCGCATCGAGAGATCGCAGCAGCTCGACGAGCTCGAGGTGGTCGGCGCCGCCTCGAACGGCATGGAGGCGCTCGAGCTGTTCGAGAAAACCGACCCCGACCTCGTCACCATGGACCTCACCATGCCGCGGATGGACGGGATCGAGTGCATCTCGAAGCTGGTGAAGCGCAAGCCGGACGTGCGTATCCTCGTGATCTCGGCGCTCGCCGACAAGGCGACGGCGATCGACGCGATGGAGAAGGGGGCGAACGGATTCCTGAACAAGCCCTTCACCGACCGGCAGTTGAACGATGCGATCGCCGAGCTCATCGGGGAGCGCGCGGCGGCGGCCGGGTAGCCGGGGGGCTCGCGCGGGCACGGGGAAGCGCTGACGATGCTGCAAGAACAGGAGCTCAAGACTTTCGTCGACGGGACGACCAGCTACTTCGAGGTGGCCGCCCAGCAGCCGGCGTCGGTCGGCTCGCCTTACCTCGTGACGGAGGGCAACCCCACCGTGCACGAGTACACCGGCGTCATCACCATCTCAGGGCGGCGCGAGGGCATCGTGTACTTCACGGCTCCCAAGGCGATGCTCACCGTGCTCCTCATGAAGATGCAGGAGAACGACTTCAGCCACGAGAACATGCGCGACCTCGTCGGCGAGGTGGCGAACACCATCTCCGGCAACGCGCGGCGCGACTTCGGCACCGATTTCGTGATCTCCGTGCCGAGCGTCCTCACCGGCGAGCGAACTGACCCCCCGGTCATCTCCGGCGCGCGCTCGTTCGTGATCCCCATCAACTGGCGCAGCCACTCGGCGAAGCTGGTCGTCGCGCTGAAGTAACGCTACGTGAAGAGCGGCCGGCGCCCGACGCGAATGGAATCCTTCCGCCACACGTCGCCCTTCTCGAGCACCACGATACTGTCGTAGAAGCTGATGCCGAAGGTCTGGCGCGTGATGTAGTCCGGCTCCACCTGGCCGCGGCTGTGATCCGCGTTGAGCTTGTCCACGAAGCCTTTCGCCAGATTGATGAAAGTCCCCGGCTCATTGAGTCCGCCGCCGAACTCGGACCAATAAGCGGTATGTAGATCCTCGACCATGTAGACGGCGTTCTTTGGCATCCTCGGATAGAGGAATTTGAAGCTCTTGGCCGTGAGATCCATCAGATGACTGCCGTCGTCGAGCACGACGTCCGGCACTCCGAACTCATCGATGATGGACTGCAGGAACTTCTCGTCGCTCTGATCTCCGATGCGGACGAAGATCCCCGGGGCCTCGGCCGCCTTGCACTTCTCCTCGATGTCGATGCCGACGATCTTTGCAAGAGGCCCGAAATATCGCTGCCACATCCCGAGCGATCCCCCGCGCGCGACGCCGATCTCCAGAAAGGTGAGCGACTTGTTGCGATACCAGGAAAAATGCCGCTCATAGATCGGGAAATAATGCACCCACTTGTGGATGATCTTGCCGTCGTTCGTCTGGAAATCCTGCCACAGGCTCAAGCTCGCCTCCCCATCGGGTGATTCACTGCCCAGCCGCGAATCGTACACTCAATCCTCTGCGGTCGGCGTATGAGCGAAGACCGCGCGCCAGGGTATCCTGCCGCAATGACCCACCGTAGCCAACACGGCCGACTCGACGCCCATGCTCTCCTATGACCGCGTGAGCAAGCGCTTCGGCGCCGTGGTCGCTCTCGACGCGTTCTCGCTCGAGTGCGCGGCAGGGCGCACGACGGCGCTCCTCGGGCCGAGCGGGTGCGGCAAGTCGACGCTGCTGCGGCTCGCGGTGGGACTCGTGCAGCCGGACTCGGGAGTGGTGAGCGTCGATGGCCACCCGATCGAGCCCGCGCGGCTCGAAGAGCTGCGCCGCCGCATCGGATACGTCATCCAGGAGGGCGGGCTGTTCCCGCATCTGACCGTGCGGGCCAACGTGACGTTGATGGCGCGGCATCTGCGCTGGGACGTCCATAGGACAGAGGATCGCTACCGGATGCTGCTCGAGCTCGCGAAGCTTCCGACGGCCGTGAGCGATCGCTTGCCGGACCAGCTCTCGGGCGGACAGCGCCAGCGCGTGAGCCTCATGCGCGCGTTGATGCTCGACCCGGAGCTGCTGCTGCTCGATGAGCCGCTCGGCGCCCTCGATCCCATGATCCGCCACGAGTTGCAGCGCGACCTGCGGGAGCTCTTCGCCCGGCTCGAGCGCACGGTCGTGCTCGTGACGCACGACATCGCAGAGGCCGGACTCCTCGGCGATGAGCTGGTGCTGCTCAACGACGGACACATCGTGCAGCAGGGCTCGCTCGCGGATCTGCTCGACCGACCGGCAAGCGCGTTCGTCAGAGCATTCGTCGCGAGCCAGCGCGGCGCGCGCGAGCTGCTCGGCGAGGCAGCGGCCCCCCCTCGCGGAGCTGCGGGGCGGTGAGCGGCTCTGCCCCGGCGCGCAGGCGCGATGCCGGACCACACGGCCTCGGGATTGCGACGCAGGCTGGGCGCCACGGTGCGCTCGGCCGCTCGCTCGCCTGCCGCTCGCTGGGCCGTCGCTCGCCGGGTCACTCGATGCTCGCCGCCATGGCGCTTTGGGCCGCGGGGCTCGCGGCGATCCCGCTCACCTGCGGCGCGGAGGCGCCCGCGCACACGCCAGCGGCGCCAATCAACGCGCCTGCGCCAACGAGCTCGGCCGCGGCGCCGATCGTCGTCGGCTCCAAGGCCTTCACGGAGTCCGTGATCCTCGGGCAGATCGTGACCGACACGCTCGAGCGCGCGGGCATTCCCGCCGAGCACCGCCGCGATCTGGGGGGCAGCCGTGTGCTCTACGATGCGCTCCGCCGCGGCGAGATCGACGTCTACGCGGAGTACACGGGTACCCTCGATCAGGAGCTGCTCGGGCGCCCGCAGCCGGGTGAGTCACGCGCCCAGCAACTCGCAAGGCTCGGGCTCACCATCGCCGCGCGCCTGGGATTCGAGGATACGTACGTGCTCGGCATGCGCCGCAGCGTGGCGCGCCGGCTCGGCATCACCCGGATCAGCGACCTGCGCGCGTACCCGAAGCTGCGCTTCGGCTTTTCCAACGAGTTCATGAGCCGCGCCGACGGCTGGCCGGGCCTCGAGCGCGCTTATCGCCTGCCGCAGCGCAACGTCCGGGGCTTGCAGCACGAGCTCGCCTACCGCGCGCTCGAGCAAGGCGCCATCGACGTGATCGACCTGTACTCGACCGATCCCGAGATCGCCCGCTATCACCTGCTCGTGCTGCAGGACGACGCGCATTTCTTTCCCGACTACTCGGCGATCCTGCTCGCGCGCGCGGACTTGCCGGCCCACGCGCGCCACGTGCTCGCTCAGCTGAGCGGCACCATCAGCACCGCCGCGATGGCGCGCATGAACGCGGAGGTCGCACTCGATCATCGGTCCGTCGACACGGTGGCGAGCGACTTCGTGAACCGCCTCACCGGATCGACGGCCGCCGCGCACGGCCCCTCGCGCCTGCAGCTGTTCTGGCAGTACACGCTGCAGCAGCTCTTGCTGACCGGCGTCTCGCTCGCGGCGGCCGTGCTGATCGGGCTGCCGCTCGGGGTGTTCTCGGCGCGGCGCCCGCGCTTGAGGCGGCTCGTCCTCGGATGCGCCGGGGCCATCGAGACGATCCCCTCGCTCGCATTGCTCGTCTTCATGATCCCGCTGCTCGGCATCGGGTTCGAGCCGGCCGTGCTCGCGCTCTTCCTCTACAGCCTGCTGCCCATCATCTACAACACCTGCGCCGGACTGCTCGCGATTCCGACGCCGACGCGCGAGTCGGCCATCGCGCTCGGCTTGAGCGCCGGCGCGCGCTTGCGGCTCATCGAGCTGCCGCTCGCCACGCGCTCCATCCTCGCCG
>JBOHZT010000257.1:0-5145 GCA_050738535.1 Steroidobacteraceae bacterium | reverse complement strand
GTCGCACGGGGGGCGGCATCGCCGAACCGAAAAGCTTGAGGCGCCCGAAGGCGCGGCGGGAGTGCGAAGCGATGGCGAAGAAGACCGTAGATATCACCGAGGTCATTGACTCCGCGAAGTACATCGGCCTGCCGCTCGGCGTCACGGTCCTCACGATCTTCATGATGCTCGTCGACGGCTACGACCTCGAGACCATGTCGTTCGTCGCGCCGGCGCTGATCCCGGATTGGCACATCAGCCGGGAGCTGCTGACGCCGGTGCTCACCGCCAGCATGATCGGCATGGCGATCGGGTCGATCGCCATGGGCTGGCTCGGCGATCGTATTGGGCGCAAGAACTCCTACATCACCTGTCTCGCGTTCCTGTGCCTGGGCTCGCTGCTCTGCGGCCAAGCGGGCGGCCTGTGGAGTCTCTTCACGTGGCGGCTGCTCACGGGGATCGGACTCGGGGGCGTGACGCCGCTCGCGGCGACGCTCATCACCGAGTGGACGGGGAAGCGGGTCCGGAGTGTGGCGATTGCGTGCGGCATCGTCGCGGTGCCGCTCGGCGGCATGGTCGGTGCCGCGGTCGCACAGTGGATCATCCCGACGTACGGGTGGCGGATGATCTTTCACATCGGCGCGGTGCTGCCGCTGGTGTTCTTCGTCGTCGCCTGGTTCCTGCTGCCGGAATCGCCGAAATTCCTGGCGCAAAGCCCGGCTCGCCATGCCCGGCTCGCCCGCTCGCTCAACCGGCTCGTCCGCGAGCCGCGCTTCGATGGCAGCGAGGACTTCAGGGTGGCCGAGCCGCCGGCCCCCCCGGGCAACTGGCTCTCCATCATCCTGAAGCCTCCTTATCTCTCGACGACCGTGCTGCTCTGGATCGCCTTCGCCTTCAACACGCTCGGGCTCTACGCGTTCGTCAACTGGCTGCCGACGGTGCTCACCTCGACGGGCATGCCGCTGCACGGCGGGCTCGAGGGCGCGAAGTTCTTCAACTTCGGCGGCTTCTTCGGGGCGGTGGGCGGCGCCGTGCTCATCGGTTTCCTCGGCTCCCGGATCGTCGGGTCGGGCCTGGCGCTCATCGGCGCCGTCGCGACCTTCTTCATCGCGCTCATGGTCTACGCAGGCATGGGCAGTCCGGAGATGCAGCTCCTCGTGGTCATCGGGCTCGCCGGGATGGCGCTCAACGGCATGCAGTGCTTTCTTTACGTCGTCGGCGCCCATTCCTATCCGACTTACATCCGGGCATCCGGTGTCGGGTGCGCGCAGACCGTCTCTCGCATCGGCGGAGTGCTGAGCTCCGTCGTCGGGGGTGTGTACTTCGCGATGAAGCCCTTGCCGCCGGTGAGCGATTTCTTCTACGTCGTCGCGCTCGTCATCCTCGTGGTGATGGTGACCTTTTACGCGCTGCGCACGCACGTGCCGGGGCACAAGGCAGCGGCCCTCGCGCTGGCTGCCGAAGCCGAGACGCTCGAGAAGGGCCCCGTGCCGTGAGTCGAGGCGCGAACGTCTGAGAGCGGGTAGCGTGCGCCGCAGCGCTGCATCGAGTTGCGCGCAGCCGTGACGGTTCCACCCGGGCCTGCTGCGAAAACGAATGCGGACGATCGCGCGGCGCGCGGTGCGGCGCTCGAGCGGCTCCTGCCGTCGACGCTCCTGAAGGGGTCCGCGCTGATGCACTGCGCGGCGGCCGCCGCGCTCGCGATTCCCGGGGCATGGCCCTGGGCGCTCGGAGCCGTCGTAGCCGATCATCTGCTGCTCACCGGTTGCGGGCTCACGCCGCGGAGCGCATGGCTCGGGCCCAACTGGACGCGGCTGCCGTCTGCCGCCGCCGCTCACATCGCCATCACCGTCGACGACGGGCCGGACCCCGAGGTGACGCTGCCGGCGCTCGATGCGCTCGATCGGCAGGGCGCGAAGGCGACTTTTTTCTGTATCGGCGAGCGCGTGGCGAAGTATCCCGCCGTCGCGCGCGAGATCGTTCGCCGCGGTCATGCGATCGAGAACCACACCCAGCATCACCGCCACGATTTCTCGGTGCTCGGACCGGCGCGCCTCTCGCGGGAGATCGCCGCGGCCCAAGACACGATCGCTTCGGTGTGCGGTACGCCGCCCGCGTTCTTCAGGGCACCCGCGGGGTTGCGCAGTCCCTGGCTCGCGCCGGTGCTGTCGCGGCTCGGCCTGGCGCTCGTGAGCTGGACACGTCGGGGATTCGATACGGTGCGCCGCGATCCGGAGGCCGTCCTGCGCAAGCTCGGCCAGGGGCTGCGGGCGGGCGATATCTTGCTAGTGCACGACGGAAGCGCCGCACGCACGGCGGCCGGTTCGCCCGTGATTCTCGCGGTGCTGCCGCGCCTGCTCACGCTGTGCGGCGCTGCCGCGCTCACGCCGATCACGCTGCGCGAGGCGGTCGAGCGCGCGGGCGCCTGCGGGGGATGCGGCAAATAGCGCAGGGATCCGCACGTTTCACGTGCCGCGCGACGCGGGCCGGACACGATATGATAGGGCTCTTGGGTGGAAGGCCCCTCAAGGGCCATCGGAGCTGCCGGCGCATGATGTTGATGTGGTATGCCCTGTGGTACGTCGTTGCCGTCGGCTTCCTGGTCATCGTGCACGAGTTCGGCCACTTCTGGGTGGCGCAGCGCCTCGGGTTCAAGGTCCTTCGCTTCTCGATCGGCTTCGGCAAGCCGCTGCTGCGCAAGACGGTCGGCGCGGACCGGACGGAGATCGTTCTCGCCCCGATTCCCCTCGGCGGCTACGTGAAGATGCTCGACGAACGCGAGGGGCCGGTCGCCGCGCCGGACGTGTCGCGCTCCTACACGCATCGGCCGCCCTGGCAGCGCATCGTGGTGCTCCTCGCCGGCCCAGGCGCGAACATCGTGTTCGCCGTGCTGTTGCTGTGGGGCATGCTGTGGGTCAACGGGGCGACGGACTACCGTCCGATCGTCGGCGACGTGACCGTCTCCTCACCGGCTGCCCGCGCCGGGCTCGAGCGGGGAGACGACATCACCGCCATCGGCGGCCATGCCGTCACCGATCAGAGCGATGTGGTGTTCGATATCCTCGATTCGATCCTCGCGCGCGGCCGCGCGGAGCTCGCGGTGCGCAGCGCGGCCGGCAAGACCCAGAGGCTGACGCTCGCGATCGAGGATGCCGCGCAGCGCAAGCGCCTGAGCGACTTGTCGGACGTGCTCGGCGTGATCGGATTCCAGTTCGAGCAACCGCTCATTCCTCCGGTCATCGGACAGGTCGAGAAGGACGGTCCGGCGGCGAAGGCGGGGCTGCGCGCCGGCGATCGCATTCTTGCCGTGGGCGGCAAGCCGGTGCGCGATTTCGCCGCGGTCGGGCGCGACATCGCGCAAACGCCCGGGCTGGTCATCGACCTGCGCTATAGCCGCGCGGGCGTGGAGCATTCGGCGCGGATCACGGCCAAGCCTTCCGGGCCGGGCGGGCAGAAGCTGATCGGCGTCGAGTCGACCATCCCGCAGTACCCGCCGGGCATGGTGGTCCACCGCAGGCTCTCGCCGACCGCGGCGCTCGGCACTGCGGCGAGCGAGGCGTGGGATCTCACCGCCATGCAGGGGCGGTTGGTCTGGCGGATGGTGTTGGGTCAGGTCTCGATCCGCAATCTGAGCGGTCCGGTGGGCATCGCGGAGTATGCGGGCGAGTCGGCCGAGGCGGGCGTCGCCGCGTTCATGAAGTTCCTCGTGCTCATCTCGCTCGCGATCGCATTCTTCAATCTCCTGCCGATCCCGATCCTCGACGGGGGACAGATCGTGTTCCAGGCGGCTGAATGGGTGAAGGGCAGCCCGCTTTCAGAGCGCACGCAGGCGTTCGGTCAGCAAGTCGGGCTCGCGCTCCTGGTGCTGCTCCTCGGAGTCGCGCTCTTCAACGACGTATCCCGCCAGCTCGGCTGAGTGCCGCAGGCGCCGTCGCGCGAGCGACAGCGCTGCAGAGCGGCTTGTGCGCCGTGCCGTAGAGCGTGCTGCGCTCGGCAAGCGGACGGCCCAGGGCTGCCGTGATGCGCGCAAGGTCGGCTGCGGTCATCTGCTGGCCGTTCGCGCCGCCCGCGGCGCGAGTGATCGACTCATCCATGAGCGTGCCGCCAAGGTCGTTGGCGCCCGCCAGCAGGCAGGCAGAGACGCCTTCCGGATTCAGCTTGACCCAGGAGGCCTGCACATTTTGGAAGCCGGGGTGGAGCGCGAGCCGGGCGACCGCGTGCATCAGCACGGCTTCGCGGAACGTGGGGCCGGGTCGCGCGAGTCCCTTGCGCCACAGCGGCGCCTCCATGTGCACGAAGGGCAGCGGCACGATCTCGGTGAAGCCGCCGGTGTGCTCCTGCAGCGCGCGCAAGCGCAGCAGATGCCTCGCCCAGTGCAGCGGCTGGTCGACGTGTCCGAACATGATGGTCGCGGTGCTGCGCAAACCGACGGCGTGCGCCGTGCGCATCACCCCGAGCCATTCGTCGGTGGTCACCTTGTCCGGGCAGATGAGCGCGCGAACCTCGTCGTCGAGGATCTCGGCCGCGGTTCCCGGGAGTGTCGACAGGCCGGCCGCTTTCAAACGCCGCAAGAAAGTCTCGAGCGGCATGCCGAGGGTGCGCGCGCCGTGGGTCACCTCGAGCGGCGAGAACGCGTGGACATGCATGCCGGGCACCGCGCCTTTCACCGCGGCGACGATGTCGAGGTAGGTGTTCCCGGTGAACTCGGGATGAATGCCGCCCTGGAGGCAGACCTCGGTCGCCCCGCGCTCGGCCGCCTCGGCCGTGCGGCGTGCGATCTCGGCCATGTCGAGCAGGTAGGCGGGCCCGCGCAGCGCCTTGGTGCCGCTCTTGGAGAACGCGCAGAAGCCGCAGTGATAGCGGCAGATGTTCGTATAGTTGATGTTGCGGTTGACGACGTAGGTGACGCGGGGTCCGACCACCTCCGCGCGCAGGCGATCGGCGGCGCCGAGGATGTGCTCGAGATCCGTGCCTTCCGCGTCGAAGAGCGCGACGATCTCGCGCGTCTCGAGGGTGTCGCCGCGCAGCGCCCGGGCGAGGATGCGCTCGATGGGGCGCGAGGCGCGGGGCGAGAGCGTGTGGCTCGGAGCGGCGGGCGCACTCGAGGGGTCCGGCGCGCTCGCAGCGTTGGATGCGCTGGGATCGCGCGCACGGGCGAGCCACGCT
>JBOHZT010000256.1:0-5150 GCA_050738535.1 Steroidobacteraceae bacterium | reverse complement strand
TACGCGAACGATTCGGCCAGCTCGTGGCAGAGTATCTCGCGCGCTCTGGCGCCTGTGCTCCCATTCCCGGAGGCGCTGCCTTGCTCGAGTCGCTGCGTCGCCGCCCAGACTTGCACGTCGGGATCGCAACCGGCGGCTGGGGGCATACCGCGCTCATGAAGCTTCGCGCGGCCGGCTATACGACCGCCGGGTTAGCGGTGGCCTCGGCGGACGATGCGTTTACGCGAACGCAGATCCTGGAAATTGCGCACATCCGTCTCGCTCCGGCTGCAGCGGCCGTCTATGTCGGCGACGGAGAATGGGACCGACGCGCGTGCGAATCCCTCGGATGGCCCTTCGTGGGCATCGGTGGACGGCTCCGGGGCCAGTGCGAGCACTGGATGCCGGATCTGCTCTCCGGTCACGTGCTCGGTGCCTTGCTCGCGGCAGCGACCAACGACCGGTCCTCCGCGTGACGCCCGCGGCCCGGGCGTAACTTGTTGATTCCTGGTGCTCCCTACGGGATTCGAACCCGTGTTACAGCCTTGAGAGGGCTATGTCCTAGGCCTCTAGACGAAGGGAGCGCGGCTTGGAGCGCGGGCCGGGGAGCGCGGTATTATAGGGAACTCGTCCCATTGCTCAAGCAGAAAGCAACGCTTTGAACTCTTCCGCTGCGCCCAGGGTGGCGCCCGTGGCTCCCCGGGTCATTCCCCGCTCCGAGCACACCATCTCCCGTTCCGCCATCTCGCCCAATGCCCTGCGCGTGCTGTACAGGCTGCGGGAAGGGGGATTTCAGGCCTTCCTGGTCGGAGGGTGCGTGCGCGACCTGTTGCTCGGGATCACGCCGAAGGACTTCGACGTGGCGACGGATGCGCTGCCGGAGCAGGTGAGGCGGCTGTTCCGCAACTGCAGACTGGTCGGGCGGCGCTTCAGGCTGGCGCACGTGTTCTTCGGGCGCGAGACGATCGAGGTCGCGACGTTCCGTGCGGCGGGCGCACCCTCGCAGGGTGAGGAGCCGCTTCCGGATGCGGACCCGGAGGAGGGGGAGGCGCCCGAGATAGACGACGCAATCCCGTCGGCCGAGCCCGATGCCCTGGGACCCAGCGGGCCGCTCGGGGATCTCGAGCGCGCCGTCGATGAGACCGGCCGGATCCTGCGCGACAACGTGTATGGATCGATCGACGAGGATGTCTGGCGGCGCGACTTCACGGCGAATGCGCTCTACTACAACATCGCCGATTTCTCGCTCTGGGATTACGTCGGCGGCGCCGAGGACATTGGGTCGCGCACCTTGAAGCTCATCGGGGATCCCGAGACGCGCTACCGCGAGGATCCGGTGAGGATGCTGCGCGCGATCCGCTTCGAGGCGAGGCTTGGATTCAATCTCGAGCCGGCGACGGCTCAGCCGATCGGACGGCTGAAGGACTTGCTCGCCGGGGTGCCCGCGGCCCGACTGTTCGACGAAACCTTGAAGCTCCTGCTCTCCGGCCACGGCACGCGGACGTTCCATATCCTGAGAGAGCGGGGGCTGCTCGCGGGCCTCCTGCCGGCGGTCGACCGGTATCTCGCGGCCCGCCCGGGAAGTGTGGTCGAGAAGCTCTTGCTGCAGGGCCTCGAGAACACCGATGCCAGGGTCGTCGAGGGCAGGCCGGTGACGCCGACCTTCCTGTTCGCGCTGCTCCTCTACGGACCGATCGCCGAGGCGATCGAGGCGTCGCCGCCGGATCGCTGGCATGAGCTCGACACGATCCTCGATGCCTGCGACCACGCGGTGAGGGAGGCGCAGCGGGAGATTGCGATTCCACGCCGTTTCTCTCTCGGGGTACGCGAGATGTTTGCCCTGCAGCCTCGCTTGGAGCATCCGCGTGGGCGCCGCGCCCTGAGGGTCCTCGAGCACCCGCGCTTTCGCGCGGCGTTCGATCTGCTGCTCCTGCGGGCGCAGTACGGACTCGCCCCGCTGGCCACGGCGGACTGGTGGACCCGGATCCAGCAGGTGTCGCCCGAAGAGCGCGCACAGATGGCGGATGCGCTCTCCTCGGCCTCGACGGAGCGACGCGACGGTGCGCGCCGCGGCGCGCGTCACCGGCGACGCCGCCGCAGCAGCAAGCCAGCCCATCCGGCGTGATGGGGCCCGGTGAGCGAGCGGGCGAACCGTGCGGGGGGTGAGGAGATGAGGGTTTGGCAGCCCGCCTACATCGGCATCGGCAGCAATCTCGCCGATCCGCGGGCGCAGGTCACGCGCGCGGCCCACCGGATCGCCGCGCTTGCGGAGGTCTCGCTCGCGCGACTGTCGCCGCTCTATGGGTCTCGACCGCTCGGGCCGGCTGACCAGCCGGATTTCGTGAACGCCGTGGCCGGCGTGCTCACGCGGCTCGAGCCGGAGGCTCTGCTTGCGGCGCTCGAGGCCGTCGAGGGGGACTTCGGCCGGCCGCGGGTCCACGAGCGCTGGGGGCCGCGGGTGATCGATCTCGATCTGCTCGTCCACGGCGCCGTCCGGCGCGACGGGCCGAGCTTGACGCTCCCGCACCCGGGGATCGCGGAGCGCAACTTCGTGCTCTATCCGCTCGCCGATGTCGCCCCGGATCTGGAGGTTCCCGGGCTCGGGCGCGCGGCCGATTTGAAGCAGCGGCTCTCCTCGGAGGGGCTGTGGAGGCTCGATGCCGCGTCGGGAGCGCCGGCTCGATGAGCGAGGACCCGACGAGCGCTGTCCCTCGCAGTGGAGCCTCCGCGGCGCCGCCACGCCGCTTCATCGCCATCGAGGGGCCGATCGGCGTCGGCAAGACGAGCCTCGCACGCAAGCTCTGCGAGAGCCTTTCCGGGGAGGCCGTGCTCGAGCAGGCCTCGCAGAATCCTTTTCTCGAGCGCTTCTATCGCAATCCGCGCGCCGGCGCCTTCGCCGCGCAGCTGTACTTCCTGTTCCAGAGAACGCAGCAGCTCGCCGCGCTCAATCAGCAGGACCTGTTCGCCCCCGTGCGGGTCTGCGACTACCTCTACGAGAAGGACCGGCTGTTCGCGGCGATCACTCTCGATGCCGCCGAGTACGACCTCTACGAGCAGGTCCACCACAAGCTCGCCGCGGCCGCGCCGCAGCCCGATCTGGTGGTCTATCTGCAGGCGCCCGCCGACGTGCTGCTCGAGCGCATCGCCAAGCGCGGGATCGATTACGAGCGGCACATCGAGCGCGAGTACCTCGAGCGGCTCAACGAGGCTTATGCGAGGTTTTTCCACGACTATGAGGCGGCGCCGCTCCTCATCGTCAACGCGGCGGCGATCGATCCGATCGGCAACCCTTCGGATTACGAGGAGCTGCTCGCCGCAATCCGGCGCATGGGACGCGGCCGGCTCTATTACAACCCGCCGCGCAGCCGTACCATCTGAGGGCCGTGTACACACACCTGCAGCTCCGGGACTCCGCGCGCCCGCCCGTCACGCTCGCGACGCTCGACCACATGCGGGCGAGCGGCGAGAAAATCGCCGCGCTCACCTGCTACGACGCGAGCTTCGCCGCGCTGGTGGACGAGGCCGGCGCCGACCTGGTGCTGGTCGGCGATTCGCTGGGCATGGTCATTCAGGGCCATGACACGACCGTTCCCGTGACGATGGACGACATCGTCTATCACTGTCGAGCCGTGGCGCGCGGCCTCAACCGGCCCTTCCTCGTCGCGGACCTGCCGTTCATGAGCTACTCCTCCAAGGAGCAGGCGCTCGCGTGCTCGGTGCGGCTCATGCAGGAGGGCGGCGCCAAGATGGTGAAGCTCGAGAGCGGGGCGGGCCAGGTGGAGATCGTCGAGTCGCTCGCCTCGCGTGACATCGCGGTGTGCGCACACCTCGGCCTCAAGCCGCAGTCCGTCCACAAGACCGGGGGATTTCGCGTCCAGGGCCGCGGCGAGAGCGCCGCGGAGCAGATGCTGCGCAGCGCGAAGGCGCTCGAACAGGCGGGCGCGGACATCGTGCTCCTCGAATGCATTCCCGCGGAGCTCGGCAGAGCGATCACCGCGGAGCTCGCCGTTCCGGTGATCGGGATCGGAGCGGGTCCGCACCCGAACGGACAAATCCTCGTCCTCTATGACGTCCTCGATATCACGCCGGGGCGCAAGCCGCGGTTCGTGCGCAATTTCCTGCAAGGGGCGGGCTCGAATCTCGAGGGGCTGAAGCGCTACGTCTCGGCCGTCAAGCGGCTCGAGTACCCCGCTCCGGAGCACTGTTTCTAATTCGAAGGGGATGACAGCTCATGCCGGCACCCGAAGGCGGCCTGCGAGCCGCGATGGAGATCGTCACGTCCGTCGCCGCGGTGCGCGAGCGCGTGCGCGGGTGGCACCGCGAGGGCCGGCGCATCGCCTTCGTACCCACCATGGGAAATCTGCACGCGGGCCACATGAGTCTCATCGAGGCGGCCGCCCGCCACGGCGAGCGGTTCGTCGCGAGCATTTTCGTCAATCCGATGCAGTTCGGGCCGAACGAGGACTTCGCGCACTACCCGCGTACGCCGGGCGTGGACGAGCGCATGCTCGCGGCCGCGGGATGCCACCTCATGTTCCAGCCCGACGTGGCGGAGATCTATCCGCGGGGGTTCGAGCAGTCCGTGCGGATCGACGTTCCCGGCCTCACGCGGATCCTCTGCGGCGAGTTCCGGCCCGGTCACTTCGAGGGCGTCGCGACGGTCGTCACGAAGCTTTTCAACATCGTCGAGCCCGACATGGCGGTGTTCGGCGAGAAGGACTACCAGCAGCTCACGATCATCCGCCGGATGGCCGCCGACCTCCTCATGCCGGTCGAGATCATCGGCGCGCCGACCGTGCGGGAGCCGGACGGTCTCGCCATGAGCTCGCGCAATCAGTATTTGACGCCAACCGAGCGCCGGATTGCGCCGCGGCTGTTCGAGGAGCTCGGCCGCGCGGCTGCGCGGCTGCGCGAGGGGCACTCGGATTTCTCGAGCATCGAGGCGGCCGCGATGGACGCGCTGCGCGGTGTAGGATTCTCGCCGGAGTACTTCTCGATCCGCGCGCGGGATCTCTCGCTGCCCCAGCACGAGCTGCGCGAGCTCGTGGTGCTGACGGCCGCTCGCCTCGGCCGCGCGCGGCTCATCGATAACGTCCAGCTGGTCCGCTAGTTTGGATGCTGCGCGAGCGCCCAGGCCACGTGCTCGCGGACGAGCGCTGAGGGGTCCTCGC
>JBOHZT010000255.1:0-5193 GCA_050738535.1 Steroidobacteraceae bacterium | reverse complement strand
CCTCCTCTTCTTTGCGGATCATCTCGCCCGCGAGCGCGAGATACGCGAGCGCGCCGCGGGAGTCCTTGTCGTGGAACAGCACCGGCTTGCCGAACGAGGGCGCCTCGGCGAGGCGGATGTTCCGCGGGATGATCGTGCGGAAAACCTTCGAAGGAAAGTGCAGCAGCAGCTGCGCGCTCACCTCGTTCGCGAGGTTGTTGCGCGGATCGAACATGGTGCGCAGGATCCCCTCGATCTCGAGGGCGGGATTCACCGCGGCGCGGATCTGGTCGATGGTCGCGACGAGCGCCGAGAGCCCCTCGAGCGCGTAGTACTCGCATTGCATGGGGATGAGCACGCTGTCCGCCGCGGTGAGCGCGTTCACGGTCAGCATGTTGAGCGCCGGCGGGCAGTCGATGAGCACCACGTCGAAGGCGTCGCGGAGCGGCTCGAGCGCGCGGCGCAGCTTCGTCTCCCGGCCGACGGTGAGCGTGAGCAGCCGCACTTCGGCAGCCGTGAGATCCTGGTTGGCGGGCGCGAGCTGGAAGCCTGCCGGTTCGATCGTGACGAGGCCGCTCGCCATGTCGCACTCGCCGAGCAGCGCCTCGCAGGTCCCGCGCTCGATCGCCGCCTTGTCCACGCCGCAGCCCATCGTCGCATTGCCCTGCGGATCGAGGTCGACGAGCAGCATCCGCCGCTTCGTGGCGGCGAGCGAGGCAGCGAGATTGACGGCCGTGGTGGTCTTGCCGACGCCGCCTTTCTGGTTCGCGATCGCGATGACGCGCTTCATGAGCGCGTGAGTAGCACGAGATGACGCTCCTCGTCGAGCCCCGGCACCTCGAGCGGGCGGGCCTCGACGATTTGCCAGGGAGGCCGCACCGCGGCGATCTCGTCCTGCGGATAGCGGCCCTTCATGGCGAGCACTCGGGTACCCGGGCCGGCGAGGCCGGCGACCGTCTTGAGGAGCTCGGGCAGGGGCGCGCAGGCCCTCGCCGTGATGCTGTCGAAGGGCGCCGCGGGCTGCAGGTCCTCGGCACGCGCTTGCACCGCCTCGACGTTCGCGAGCTCGAGCGAGCGGATCGCCTGCCGCACGAAACGGATCTTCTTGCCGTTCGAGTCGATGAGCGTGAAGCGCCGCTCGGGGCTCGCGACGGCGAGCGGCACTCCGGGAAAGCCCGCGCCGGTGCCCACGTCGGCGATCCTCTCGCCCTCGAGGTCGCCATGGATCGCGAGGCTGTCGAGCAAATGCCGCGTCAGCATCTGCCCGCGCTGCCGGATCGAGGTGAGATTGTAGGCGGCGTTCCACTTCACGAGCTCGTCGAGGAGCCGCAGCAGCCGCTCGGCGGCCGCTTCCGGGAGCAGGACGCCCAGTGCGCGGGCGCCGTCGACGAGCGCGGCGCGCTCGCCCGCGGCGCTCACGCGCCTCCGTTCGCGACCATGGCGGACACGAGCTCGTTCACCGGCATGGCGTCGAGCTTCTCAGGCGCGGCAAAGAGCGCCCGGATGCGCTCGGCCTGCCGCGCGGGGAAGCGTCGTGCGACCGCCGCCTCGAACTTGCGAACGAGGAGCGGCAGACCCTCCGCGCGCCGGCGCCGATGCCCGATCGGGTAGCGCACTTCCACGCGGCGGGAGGCGGAGCCGTCGCGCAAGAAAACCTGCACCGCATTGCCGATGGCCCGCTTCTCGGGGTCGTAGTACTCGCGCGTGAACTCGGGATTCTCGCGCACCTCCATGCGCGCGCGCAGCGCATCGATGCGCACGTCCGCGGCGGCGCAGTCCTCGTAATCCTCCGCCGTGAGCCGGCCGAAGAGGAGCGGCACGGCCACCATGTACTGGAGGCAGTGATCACGATCCGCAGGATTCGCGAGCGGGCCGGTCTTGTCGATGATGCGGCAGCCCGGCTCCTGCGTCTCGATGACGATACGCTCCACTGCGTCGATCTTTCCGGCGACCTCCCCGTGCAGCGCCATCGCGCACTCGACGGCGGTCTGCGCGTGGAACTCGGCGGGGAAGGAAATCTTGAAGAGCACGTTCTCCATGACGTAGCTGCCGAGCGGCTGGGCTAGGGTCAGCCGGCGGCCCTGCATCACCACCGCCTCGAAGCCCCAGCGCGGCGCCGCGAGCGCCGAGGGGTAGCCCATCTCCCCGGCGCGCGCCATGAGGGCATGCCGCACCCCGCGGCTCGCCGCATCGCCGGCCGCCCAGCTCTTGCGCGAGCCGGTATTGGGGGCGTGGCGGTACGTCCGCAGCGCGCCGCCGTCGAGCCAGGCGTTCGAGACCGCGTTCACGACCTCCTCGCGGGAACCGCCGAGGAGAGCGGCGGCCACCGCGGTCGAGGCGACCCGGACCAGGATCACGTGGTCGAGGCCCACGCGATTGAAGCTGTTCTCGAGCGCCAGCACCCCCTGGATCTCGTGCGCCTTCACCATCGCGGCGAGGAGATCGCGCACCAGGAGCGGCTGCCGGCCTTCCATGCGTGCCTTGCGGGACAGGTAATCGGACACGGCGAGCAGCGCGCCCAGGTTGTCCGACGGATGGCCCCACTCCGCCGCGAGCCAGGTATCGTTGAAATCGAGCCAGCGGACCATCGCTCCGATGTCGAAGGCCGCCTGCACCGGATCGAGCTCGTAGGAGGTGCCCGGCACCCGCGCGCCGCCCGGCATCACGGCGCCGGGGACGATCGGCCCGAGGAGCCGCGTGCACGCCGGGTGAGCGAGGGCCTCGAAGCCGCAGGCGAGCGAGTCCATGAGACAGTGGCGCGCCGTCGCGAGCGCGAGAGCGCTGATGTCCGGATCACCGAGGGCATACTTGGCGATCGCGACCGTGAGCGCGTCTGGAGCCGGCCGATCGGGCATGCGCCGCTCCGCTCAGCGCTCGCCGAGCGGCACGAAGCGGCGCGGCTCGGGTCCCACGTAGTTCGCCGACGGACGGATGATCTTGCCGTCGGCCCGCTGCTCGATGACATGCGCCGCCCAACCGCTCGTGCGCGCGATCACGAACAGCGGCGTGAACATCGATGCCGGAACCTGCATCAAGTGATAGGAGACGGCCGAGAACCAATCGAGGTTCGCGAACATCTTCTTCTCCCGCGCCATCGTCGACTCGATGCGCTCCGCGATCGCGAAGAGCGCGGTATCGCCCGCCTCCTCGGCGAGCCGGCGAGCGACGGCCTTCACCACCTGGTTGCGGGGATCGCAGATCGTGTACACCGGATGGCCGAAGCCGATGACGACCTGCTTCGCCGCCACGCGCGCGCGAATGTCCGCTTCCGCCTCGTCCGGCGACGCGTACCGGCTCTGGATCTCGAGCGCCACCTCGTTCGCGCCCCCATGCTTCGGGCCGCGCAGCGCTCCGATCGCTCCCGCGATCGCGGAGTAGAGGTCGGAGCCCGTCCCGGCGATGACCCGCGCCGCGAACGTCGAGGCGTTGAGCTCGTGCTCGGCGTAGAGGATGAGCGAGGTATGCATGGCGCGCACCCACGAGGCAGGCGGCGCCCGCCGGTGCAGCAGGTGCAGGAAGTGCCCCCCGACCGATTCGTCGTCCGTCTCGACGAAGATGCGCTGCCCGCCATGGCTGAAGTGATACCAGTACGTGAGCATGGAGCCGAGCGAGGCGATCAGGCGGTCCGCGATTTCCCGCGCGCCCGCGGCGCTCCGATCCTCCTTCTCCGGCAGCAGAGCACCGAGCGCGGAGACGCCGGTTCGGAGCACGTCCATCGGGTGCGCCCCGGGCGGCAATCGCTCGAGCACCTCGCGCACCGCCGCCGGGATACCGCGCAATGCCTTGAGCTTCGCCTGATAGGCCGTGAGCTGTGCGGCGGTCGGCAGCTCACCGTGGATGAGCAGATGGGCGATTTCCTCGAACTGCGCCGCCTCCGCCACCTCGAGGATGTCGTAGCCGCGGTAATGCAGATCGTTGCCCGTGCGCCCGACCGAGCAAAGCGCCGTATTGCCGGCCGCCACCCCGGACAACGCAACGGATTTCTTCGGCTTGAAGCCGGCTGCAGATCCGGGCTCGCTCATCGATCACTCTCCATTTCCGATACTAGCTGCTTTTCCCGTCGCCACTACCACTGCTACCGCCGCTGCCGCTGCCATCATCGCCGCTGTCGCGACCGCCGCGGCCGGCTCGGTCGACTCGGTCGAGCCAGGCGGCGAGGCCTTGCGCATTGAGATCGAGATCCTTGCCGAGGATTGCGTCGATGCTCGCCTCGGCAAGCGTGACGCCGTGGCCGCGCGCGAGCTCGAGCCACAGCGCGCGCATGTCGCGGCGGATGGCCTCCTCGCGCGCCGGGGACCTCGCATGGCGGCGCGCGATCGCGGCGAGCTCCCAGATCTGGTGCTTCAGGCTCTCGCCGAGACGCTGGAGCCCCGTCACGCGGCTGAAGTGCATGAGGTAGGCGGCGCGCGGGGAATGGCCGAGGAGCCGATCGATGGAGGCGATGAGCTGCTCGGGGTCGAATTGCGTCGGCGTGGTCGTCGGGACTGCGAGCGCACCGGCCGCCGTATCGAGCTCGCGATAGGAGAGCCCGAACGTGTCACCCGTGAAGACGTTCGCATGCACCGTGTCGACGATGGAGTAATGATGCAGGGCGTGGCCCGGAGTATCGATCGTGAGGAGCTCGCGCCCGGCGAGATCGAAGCGCTGTTCGTCCTGCATGAGGACCATCCGCTCGCGGGGGACCGGCACGAGATCGCCGTAGAGCTCCCGGTAACGAGCCTCGCCGTACACCGCGATCGATGCTGCGATGAGCCGTGCGGGATCGGCGAGATGGGGCCCGCCGCGAGGGTGCACCACCGCACGGGCGCTCGGCAGCTCCCGCATGAGCGCGCCGGCTCCGCCAGCATGATCGAGGTGCACGTGCGTCAGGAACACGAAATCGACCGCGCTGCGCGCAATCCCGAGCGCCGCGAGCGCCGCGAGCAGGCGTGGCACCGAGTGATTCGTTCCCACGTCGACGAACGCCGCCCGGCCGCCGTGCTCGATGAGGTGAGCCGCCGCCATGCCGGGCCGGATGTAGTCCGCATCGATCGCCGTGATGCCGTGCGGATGACGAGTGAGCGTCGCTTGCAGCATGACGGGCACCATAGTATGAGAACCTCTCCTTTGTCGCACCGCAAATCATCATGAGCCGAATCGGCCGCCTCTCTGCGCGCGGGGTCAACCCGCGCGCGCTCGTCGCCGCGCTGCTGGCGGCCGCCGTGACAACCGCAC
>JBOHZT010000254.1:0-5221 GCA_050738535.1 Steroidobacteraceae bacterium | reverse complement strand
TCGAAGCCGGTGATCGGCGTCCCGAAATCGGTTGCGTCATAGTGCCGCTCGAGCGATTGCGGCACCGCGGTGTCCGCGAAATCCACCACGATCTTGCTGCCGACCTGGCGCAGGTTGATGCTGGTGTGGGGATCGGTGAGGTCGACGATCACCCGGCCCCCGCCGTCGGACGTGCGGTGGAAATCGATGCTGCGGATGCTGCGGGGGCCCGGCACCGCGCCGCTCGAATACGAGAGCGAGGCCGTGGTGGCAGGCTGAGCCGCCGAGCTTCCGGCGGAACCCCCCACGGAGCCGCCGGCGCTGTCCGCGGCCCCTGCGCCCGCGGCGCTCGCGCCGCCGGATGCCGCCGAGGAATTCCCGCCGAGCAGGACGATCACATCGTTGCCGCTCACCCTGGTGGTGTAGGGGAGCATCTTGTCGAGGTTGAGGACGATGCGGCTGCGATCCTTGCCCTGCGCCGCGAGAACGGTGTCGAGACCCGCGGAGTGTACGTCGATGTGCCGGGAGGGCAGCGCGAGCGTCGTGTTCGGCAGATCGATCGAGATGCTCGCGGGACTGGCGATGGTGAAGGAGCGCGGTTGCGGCGCGGGCGCGGACAGGTGCAGCGTGAGCCGGACGTGCTCGCCGGCGAGCGGCTGCACATCGATCGACTGGAGCGCGCGGCTGTCGTCCGCCGCTCGCAGCGGCGCGCCGAGCGCCCCCAGCGCGAGCGCGGCGACGGAGAGCGCGAGCACGGTGCAGGACCGGGTCGGGCAGTGACGTTTCATAGATTCTAGGGCTCCCTGGCTACCGGTTCCGTCAATCGCTCAGGGCCAGCGCCGCGGGCTGCTCGATGTAGCCGCCGGTGCCGTCCGGTACGATCTGACGGATGAGGATCTTCGATGGCGTGATGGAAATGATCTTGCCGTCGTTCTGGCCGATGTAGTTGCCGGGCAGCACGCGGCTCACGAGACCGTCGTGCGTCTCGATGAGGCCGTAGGTCTCGCCCCCGAGCTTCAACGTGCCGACCATCCGCAGGGTGTCGAGCGAGAACTGCTCCAGGAATTCACGGTGCCGCTGCTTGTCCGGGCGCACGCCCGAGCCGCCGGCCGGCTGGCTCGGCACGAAGGGGGAGCGCATCCCCTGATCGGCGTACACGAACGTCTGGTACGGCGCGATCTCGGGCAGCGGCTCCACGCGTCCGCCGGGCTCGCGCTCCGTCTGGACGATGAACTTCTGCAGATCCCCGTCGGCGCTCGAGCAACCCGCGAGCGCCGCGAGCCCGAGCGCCGCCAGCACGGCGGCGGCCGCAAGGACGCACCGGCCGGGACTTGGGTGATTGTGCTGCGATTCACGCACGCGGCTCATGCTCTGCACCCCCGCTCAACGCCGTCCACGCCTGTGGCTCGCCTGCTTGGCCTTCGCCGCGCGCGCCGCGGCGAGCTCCTGATCGTCGAGATAGCGGTACGTCTTGGCCGTCAGATCGAGCGTCAGCTGATCGTCCGAGCCCTTCGCCACCGGCGTGATCTGGATGTCGTGCAGCGTGACGATGCGCGGCAGCGCCGCGATGCCGCTCACGAACTCGCCGAACTGGTGATAGCTCCCCGTCAACCGGATCTTGATCGGCAGCACCGCGTAGAAGTCCTTTTGTACCTCCGGTTCCGGCTGGAACAGCTTCTGCTGCAGACCGGCGGCGAGACCGGTCTGGGAGATGTCGACGAGGAGGTTCGGAACCTCCGTCTTCCCGGGAAGCTGGCGCAGGAGCGCGCCGAAGGAGCGCTCGATGTCCGAAAGCTGCTGCTTGTAGACGTCGAGATTGACCGCCTTGCGATGCTTTTGCTCGAACTCGTGGCGCAGCTGAACCTCCTGCGCCTCGTAGCGATCGAGCTGCGGCAGCTCGTTCTGCCAGACGGTGAGATACGAGAAGATGCCCGCGAGCACGACGAAGCACACCGCGACCGCGGCCACGAGCGCCGCCAGCGGCCAGCGGCCGGGGTCACGCGGATCGAGCGAGCGCAGCTCCTCCAGCAGGTTCATCGCTAGCCTCCTCCCCTGCGCGCCACACGCCGCGCCATCGGCGTACCCTGCGCCGGCGAGCTACCGTCGCCGAGGCCGCCGCCGGGAGTCACCTGCTCGGCGTCGAGCACGAAGGTCGAGGCGAGCGAGCCGTTCTTCTTCGCCTTGACGACCTCGAGCGCCGGATTCTCCAGCCACTCGGAGGAGGCGATGTTGCGCATGAAGGCAGAGACGCGCGTGCTCGACTGCGCGACGCCGGTGAAGCGCAGGTGCGTGCCCGTCTGCTTGATGCTCGTGAGATACACGCCTTGCGGAACCGTTCGCACGATCGTATCGAAGAGATGCACGATCTCCGGCCGCGAGCGCTGCAGCTTCTCGATGATATCCATGCGCGCGATGAAGCGCTGCTTGTCCTGCTCGAGGCTGTTGATCTCCTCGATCTTCGCGTCGAGGACCTTGATCTGACTGCGCAGCTCGTCGTTGCGGCGCTGCTGGGCGCTCACCATCGAGCCGACCATGAGGTACGCGACGAAGGTGACCGCGGCCGCGGCAACCACCGCGCCTCCGAGGGCGACGAAGAAGTGCAGCTTTTTCTCGCGCCGCTCGGCTTCGCGCCAGGGCAGCAGGTTGATGCGCGGCATGTCAGTCGAAGCTCCGCAGCGCGAGGCCGCACGCGGTGAGCAGCGCCGTGGCGTCTCGCTGGACCGCCTGTGCCTTGGCGCGCGAGGACAGTTTCATCTGCCCGAGCGGGTCGCCCTTCTCCCCGGGAATGCCGACGCGGCTCGCGATGACATCGGCGACCCCCGGAATGTTGGCGCATCCTCCGCAGACGAGCAGCTTCTCCGGCTGCTCGCGGCCCGAGGCGGAGGCGAGGTAGAACTGCAGCGAGCGGCTCACCTGCTGGGTCATATCGTCGATGAAGGGATCGAGCACCTCCGCTTGGTAGTTCGCGGGGAGCCCGCCCTCCTTCTTGGCGCGGCCCGCCTCCTCCATCGACAGTCCGTAAGTGCGCATGATCTCCTCGGTGAGCTGCTGGCCGCCGAACGCGAAATCGCGCGTGTAGATCACTTTCAGGTTCTTGAGCACGCTGAACGTCGTGGTGCTCGCGCCGAAGTCGATCACGGCGATCGTGCGGTCGATGCCGCCATCGGGCATCTGATGGGTCATGAGCTTGCAGGCGTTCTCGAGCGCGAAGGCCTCGACGTCCACGATCTTCGCGGACAGCCCCGCCGCGCTCACGGCCGCCTGGCGCTGATCGACGTTCTCCGTGCGGGTCGCGACCAGGAGCACGTCGTTGGTCTCGGGATCCTTCTCCGAGGCGCCGAGCACCTCGAAGTCGTAGCTGACCTCGTCCATGGGGAACGGGATGTACTGGTCCGCCTGCATCTCGACCTGCGCTTCGAGGTCGCCTCCGCGCAGGCTGCGGGGCATTTGGATGATCTTCGTGATCGCGGCGTCGCCGCTGATGGCGATCGCGACCTCGCGGCTGCGCGCTCCGGATCGCTTGATCGCGCGCCGCACGGCCTCGCCGACGGCTTCGGCATCGACGATGGCCTTTTCATTGATGGCGTTCTGCGGCGTGGCCTCCGCGGCGTACGCTTCCACTCGATACTGACCGCCGGCCATGGCAAGCTCGACCAACTTGACCGAGGAGGTCGTGATGTCGAGTCCGAGCAGCGGGCGGTAGCGATGCTGAAGCAGGAACATTCTGATTCCTTATCAGTTAGTTACGCCCGAGAGCGTCCGTCCCATGGAGAGCGCGAACCCAATATAGCCCAGCGTAAGTTAAGTAGAACGTGAGTAGTCTCACGAAACGCCCTCGGCACGAGGCCGCAAAGCGCCGCACTACACCCGTGAAGGTACGAGCGAGGAGGTACGGCGCCGAGTCCTTGCCGCCCGAACCGATGGCGGGCGGAGGGATCAAGGCTTGCGCCGGCAACCCCGCTGTCATAGGCCTTCACGCCCGTAGACCGGAGGCTTTGCGTCCCCACCTTTCGATGGGTTTGCCCTTTCAATCGCGAGCTACTATGCATAGCCCCCCGGGGCGGCGCAAGCGCCCCACGTGGTTTTGTGAACCGGGTTCTGTGAAAAGCCTCACCCCATACGGATAGTGCGCGGCCACCATGACGAAGTTTCGGTCCTTACGCATCCTCGCGATCGCAGCCTGCGGGCTGGCTCTCGTGATCCTTCTCGGCGTCTTCGGCCTCTCCGCGAGCTACGTGTATCTCGATCCCGCGCTGCCCTCGGACGCCTCCATGCGCAACGTTCAGATGCAAGTGCCCCTGCGGGTCTACACGCGCAGCGGCGATCTGATCGCCGAGATCGGAGCCGAGCGGCGCATTCCGGCGAGTTACGCGCAGATCCCGCTCGTTCTCAAGCACGCTTTTCTCGCCGCGGAGGACGACCGCTTCTTCCAGCACCACGGGATCGACTATCTCGGCCTGCTGCGGGCGATCGTGGTCGACATCGAGACCGGCCAGAAGATGGAGGGCGCGAGCACCATCACGCAGCAGGCCGCGCGCAACATGTTCCTGACGCTGGACAAGACCTGGCGGCGCAAGCTCGAGGAGGCTTTCCTCACCTACCGCATGGAGGACGAGTTCACCAAGCAGCAGATCTTCGGGATGTACCTCAACGTCATCTTCTTCGGCGAACGCGCGTACGGCGTCGCCGCCGCGGCGCAGACTTACTTCGGCAAGCCGCTCGATGAGCTCACGGTGGCCGAGGCGGCGACGCTCGCCGGCCTCCCCCAGGCGCCTTCCCGCTACGACCCGATCATCCACCCGAAGCTCGCGCGGGCTCGGCGCAGCTACGTGCTGCGGCGCATGCAGGATCTGGGATATCTCACTGCGGCCGCCGCGGCGGCCGCGAACGCCACGCCGGTCGATGCCTCGCGGCATGGTCCTCCGATCAGCGTCGAGGCGGAGTACACCGCCGAGATGGTGCGCCAGGACATGCTGAGGCGCTTCGGGCCAAGCGCGGAGACGGCCGGTTACCAGGTCTACACGACGCTCGACGGGCGCTTGCAGGCTGCCGCCAACCGGGCGGTGCGCGTCGGCCTCATCGAGTACGACCGGCGCCACGGCTACCGGGGCCCCGTCGGCCATGTCCGTCTCGGCGCCGCGCTCGATCCGGAGCGCCTCGGAGCAGACCTCGATGCCTATTCCGCGGTGGGCATATTGAGGCCGGCCGTCGTCGTATCGGTCGCGGACCGCTCGACGCGCGT
>JBOHZT010000253.1:0-5226 GCA_050738535.1 Steroidobacteraceae bacterium | reverse complement strand
GCCCCCGTTATGTAGAGAGATGCCGCCGGACTTACACCGCGACGAAGCCGGGGAGCTGCGACGCCTTGGCGTCGAACGATGCGGTCGCCCGGCACTCGAGTGCCCAATGCCGCGCCCTGATTGAAAGCTGCTCCACCGGCAGCGCCTTCCGGCCCTTTCTGCGCAGACTCCCCCCTCCCTTGAGGGAGGGGAAGACGTTAATGGCTACCCTGTGTGCCGCAGGCGCCGCGTGCCCGGCTCGCCAACCGTCCACTCGGCCTTGCCCGGTGTGCGCTCGACATCGACGCGTCCGCTGCCCGGATCGAGGACATAGGTGAGATAGCACACATCGCGCGGGTCGCTGAGCGCCTGGCGGAGGAATATGCCCGCGATCTCGCCGCCGGCATGCCGCACTGAGCGGCTTTGCAAGCCGGGCAGCGCCGCTTCCCGCAGCTGCGCCCCGAGGCTGCGGCAATAGGAATAATCGTCCGGATCGATGAGGCGCGGCTCCTCGGCGCAGAGCGCCCGCAAGTCGACCAGCATGGCGCCGCAGCGCACGCGGTGTACGCGCCGCTCCTGGTAAATTGGCGCTCTGCTTCGCGCCGCGATCTCGCTGGCGAGCGTATCGCGGCGGAAGTGGTGCACCGTTTCCCGGATCGAGGTCTCCAGAGTCCGCGCGCCATACCACACGCCGTATGAACCGTCGGAGTAGCGTGTGCGGCAGGGGTGCTCGAAGGGCCAGGCGATGGCCGCCTGGATCGGGTCGTAGAGCGCCGCCTCCTCGAAGGGCCGGCTGATGATCGGCGCGGGCTCGCGGGTGGGCTTGGTGGCGAGCTCGTGCTCGATGAGGACGCGGGTGTCAGCCGGGTCGCCGACGAGCTCCGCGAACAGATCGATCGTCTTGCGCAGGCTGACGATGTTGCGCAGCCAGTCGCCGCGCGAGTCCTCGCAGATCCTGTACTCCAAGCGGGCTGGTCGCCGAGTGGCTCGAGATTCCGCAGGGCCGCGTCAGTGACCGCGCATGATATCGAGCGTGCCGCGCACCATCACGAGCCCGGGCAGTCCAAACCGCCGGACGGTCTCGACGGGCGTCTCGCCGCCAAAGCGCGTGTTGGGCGAGGACATCCAGCCGCGCACGATGTCCTCGTTCCGGGGGAAGAGGAGCTTCAGCGCCTTGTGGATGCCGAGCAGATGGCCGGCGCGATCGAGCAGATCGCGGCTGGCGGCGAGCGGCTCGCCGCCCGAATAGCGCTGCAGGGCCGTGCGGTTCTCCCCCGAGAGCCCAAGCAGCGCGAGGCGGTCGCCCGAGCCCAGTCCCCAGAGCTCGAAGAGGCGCATGAGCGCCTGTGCCAGAACCACGCGGTCATGGCGCTTTTGCCGGTCGGGATGGGGTACGGGCTCCATGGGTCGTCAATGGTGAAATCACACTAGCGTAAGTATAGTTCACCTAGCGGCAAGACACCAGTGCTCGTGCGGCAACCTGAGCCCAGCTCAGTCGCCCGCTGGCTCGACATGGTGAGAGCAGAGGAAGCCCCGCCAGCCGCCTGGCGGGCCTGCGCGGCTCGCGGCGGATTCCCCGAGATGGCCATTGGTGATACGGGTGCATCGGCGGCCGATCGCGCCCTCTGGTTCGACGCCTACATCACGACGTACCTCGAGCGGGACCTGCGAGATCTGGCCGCGGTCGCGGACCTGACCGATTTCCAGCGCCTGATGCAGGCTGCGGCCTTGCGGATTGGGAATCTCCTCAACCAGAGCGAGCTCGGCCGCGACGTGCAGTTGCCGGCGATGAAAGTCACCGTCGCGCACGGGACCTGCACATCGCGCCAGGCCAGCAGGTTGCAGAGGACCAGATTCTCGAAATGCGCTCCTGTCGGCTCGAGATCGACGCCACGCGTCAGCCGATCGGCCGAGCCCAAGCCCCAGGCCTCGAAGAGGTGCATTCACCTGACGTTCCTTTCCGACGCCTGTTAGGCGTCAGATGAAGGCGTGTCGATGTCAGAATTCGCCGAGCAACAACTCGATTCACGGTTGCTCATTTCTGGGGAAACGACTCACTTATTGTCACTTGCGTTCTACAGTCGACGCACTATCCTTGCGATGTATGGTGAATGAGGATGCGCCCATGACACTGGAGCAAATTCTGGCGGAGCTGCCAAAGCTGACCGAGGAAGAGCGGCGGATCGTCGACGAGAAGCTTTGCGATCTCTATGACGAGGATATCCACCGGCAAATCCTCAAATGGGAATCGGAGCCGGAGCTGCCGCTCGGGCACTGGACGAAGGTCTTCGAGGAGTGGACCGGCAAGGGAGAGGGGGAGTTTCCCGAGGACTTCTCGCTGAATCACGACCACTATATTCATGGAACGCCACGGAAATGGTGAAGTCCGTGTTCGCCGATACGGCATACTTTCTCGCGCTGAACATCAGCCGAGATAGATTTCATGAGCAGGCGCTATCTCTCGAGGCGACTCTTCGGTGTCAGTTGCTCACGACGGAGTGGGTGCTGACGGAGGTCGCGGATGCCTTGGCCGCTCCCCCGACCCGGGCGCGCTTTGCGGCTCAGATCGAACGGCTCCGAGCGCGCGATGATGTCAGGATCGTCGCGGCGAAACACCGGCAGTTCGAAAGAGGCTGCGCCCTCTACCTCAAACACAAGGACAAGAGGTGGTCGCTTACCGACTGCATCTCCTTCCTGGTCATGCGGCAGCACGGGGCGGACACCGCGCTGACCTCCGACCGGCACTTCGTGCAGGCCGGGTTCCGGATCCTATTGGGCTCGGAGCCGAGCGGGATTGCGGAGCCTGCGGCGCCGAGCTACGCCTGTCGCGCGCCAGCCGGCGCTGAACCCGCGACGGTCTGGATCGGCAGGGCAGCGTGAGGCCTGGATGACCGCAACGGCCCCCGGAACGAAGGGGCCGTTGCGTAAGAGGGGCTGAATCCCGCTTCAGGCCGCTTTTCTGCGACGGATCGCCGCAAAGCCTAGCGTGGCGAGACCGGCGCCGAAGAGCAGCAATGAGCCGGGCTCCGGGGCCGACGTCGTGGTCGTGGTGGTGGCGATGAGACCCGCATTGGTGAAGGGCGTATCCAGGATGTCGCCGTGCTTCTTGCAGCCGCTCGAGCTGCCAGTCCCATCCAGGCAGCCGTACCCGATGACATAGGATCCGTTCGCCGCTCCACCCTCATCGAGGGTGATCGTGTTGCCGGCATCCAGGCTCGAGAGGTCGAGCTGAAACGCGTAAAGGTCGAAGGAGCTCGGTGCCGCGAGCCCGATGGACTCATCGCCGCTGGCCCAGTTGCCGAAATTCTCCGAGGCACCGCCGGCCAGTCCGAGCGCCCCATAGGCATCCGCCTTGCCCTTGACGGGCGCGAGGAAGGTCGCGGTATTCGATGTGAGGCCGTAGGTTCCGACGGTGGCAGCCGGGCAGGCCGCGGGAATCGCGCAGCCGCTGAAGCTGATCGCGGGGGTGCCCATGCCGTCGTACACGCCAACGATCACGAGGAGGGGATCCTGGGCTGTAAAGCTGTTGCGGCCCGCAAGACCCAGCGTGAAGGCATTCGTATCGGTGATCGGATTGGGGTCGGCGCCGGCGGGGCTGCTGCCCGACATCTGAATGAAGATCTGCCGGGCCTGGGCCGGTCCAATGGCTGCGAGGCTGAGAGCGATCGCACCGAGAGCGGCTGCTGCGTATCGAATTTTCAATGTGGGTCACCGCGATGGGCTGGAGATAAAACGGCCCCCGAAGGGGCCGTGTGTGAACAACCTTCCCGGGATACCGGGAATGTTTCTACACCGCTCGGGCTATCGAGCCGCGGCGGCGGCTGGCGAAGAGGGCAAACCCGAGCAGGCCGGCGCCGAAGAGCGCGAGTCCGCCGGGCTCCGGAGCGGTGATATTGCCAACCGACTGGAAGGACAGCCCCCCGGCGCAGGTGCCGTCACTGCCGGGCGGATCCGAGCAGAACTGATCGACCAGGGTCAGGGAGTATGGACCGCTCGCGGCGCTACCCCCGATTGCGGACGCTTCCTGGGATCCATCTACCGCCAGTGCCCCGATCAGGGTGGCGCGAGCGAAATACGAATTGCTCGTATCCATGTAGGCCCACTGCTTGATTCCCGAAGTGGCACCGCCGTCGAGGTCGGCCAAGCCGGTCGCCAGCCCGTTCGGGCCGAGGGGCGTCATGAAGCCAACGTCGCTGATGGCAATCGTCAGGGGGTCGCAACTGGCGGCGAAGCAAGCGGCCGTCTCCGTGCTCAGATCGAGTCCACCGAGTGCCGCTGAAGGCGATTTGCTGGTGCCGATTGCGAAGGAGATATTCCAGCCCTCGAAGCTCGCGTTGCTATAGCTGACCAGAGAGCCCGTCCCCGGCAGAAGGATGCTCATCCCCGGGCTGGTGCCGCTGGCCACGGTGAGCTCGATGGGCGTCGCCAAAGCCGTGCCGGCTGCACCCACTCCGATGGCGACGGCAAGTCCTAGCCCTATAAGGTTCTTCTTTGTCATTCCTCAACTCCCGAGCAGGCGCAAGCCTGCATTCAGCCTGATTTGAAGCAATTGGCATGCCAGGTTTGCGAAATGACGCATAATCAATCACTTAGAAAAGTTTTTGCTCGGCGCTCGAGCGGCGTGTGTAAAGCGTTTCGACAGTCTGGTTCGGCAGTACTTTACAAAGATCGAGGAGACTCCGCTCCAATTGACAAAACTCGTATCCGCGGCGCCGGCTCCAGGCGGGTCCCGGGCCCGCGTGCAGAGGTGTCGCGGTTCGCAAAGTCAAGGCTGTTCGAACCTCGAGCGTACCGGTAACCTGTGTCGACTTGAGATCTCCATAAGGATTCTGACGTGAAGATCGGGCGCTACGTTGTCTTTGGGCTGATGATGCTCCCCCTGGCAGCTTGCGGCGGTGGGGGAAGTGGCGGCAGCGGAGGGGGAAGCGGCTCCGGCGGAGGAGGTGGCGGCGTGGGCAGCATGACTTACACGGTCGGCGGCACCATCAGCGGCCTTTCCGCGTCGGGCCTGGTGCTGGCCGACAATGGCGACGACAACCTCCCAGTGTCCTCAGGGGCACCCTCCTTCACTTTTGCCACCCAGCTGGCGAGCGGGGCGGCTTACGCCGTCACGGTGGCCAGGCAGCCGACGGGTGAGACCTGCGCGGTGAGCTCCGGGACAGGGGCTGTGTCGGGCAACGTGACCTCGGTGACCGTCTCCTGCGTGCCTCTTTACACGATCGGCGGCACGATCGGCGGCCTCTCGGC
>JBOHZT010000252.1:0-5281 GCA_050738535.1 Steroidobacteraceae bacterium | reverse complement strand
GTTCCAGGTCGTCAGGGGCGACCGGCGCAGGATCGAGGCCGTGCGTGTCGTCAGCGCTCGGGACATCGTGCCGCCTGAAGAGCGCGCTGCGAGCGGCGGCGCGTGAGGCCGGCCGTCCGGCACGGGCTCGCCGGCGCGGCAGGGGTGCTGCTGGCCGCCGCGTTCGCACCGCTGCACTGGTGGCCGGTGGCATTCATCTCGCCGGCCGTGCTGATCGCGCTGTGGCAAGGCGCGCAGCCGCGCGAGGCCGCATGGAGCGGTTTCGCTTTCAATCTCGGGACCTTCCTCGCCGGCACTTACTGGATCGCCATCGGCCTGGGCCGCGGCGATGCGCCGCTGTGGATGGCGCTCGGCGTCTGGGGCGGGCTGGTCGTGATCATGGCCGTGTACGGCGGCGTCGCCGGCTATGCGGTGGCGCGCTGGCTGCCTCCCAAGGGAGCGCTGCGCTGGATGGTCGGCATTCCGGCCGCGTTGCTCCTCGTCGAGTGGTGGCGCGGCTGGTTCCTCACGGGGTTCGCCTGGCTCTCGCTCGGTTACTCGCAGACGGACACCTGGCTCTCGCGGGCGTACGACCCCATCTTCGGGGTTTACGGCGTGAGCGCGCTGGTGCTCGTCGGCGCCGGAGCGCTCGTGACGCTCGTGCGGGGAAACTCGCGCGAGCGGTGGGTCGCGGCCGCGGCGCTCGTCGTCCCGTGGCTTGCCGCCGTGCCGCTGCGGCGCGTCGACTGGACGCATCCGGTCGGCAAGCCGGTCGGGGTCGCCATTGTGCAAGGATCCATTCCCGAGAATCAAAAATGGCAGATGGCCAACCGTGACATGACGCTCGCGCGGTACCGCAAGCTGACGCTCCAAGTGCTGGGTACCCCGGTGATCATCTGGCCGGAGGCGGCGCTCCCGGACCTCGCAAACAATCTCACGAGCTACCTGCTCGGCCTGTACCGGGATGCGCACGAGCGGGGCTCGTCCCTGCTCATCGGCGCCGTGCGCGCGGATGGCGACGACGTCTATTACAACTCGGTGCTGAGCCTCGGTTCCTCGGGGATCAGCTGGTACAACAAGCGCCATCTCGTACCGTTCGCCGAGTTCTTCCCGGTGCCGCAATTCGTGCGCAACTGGCTGCGGCTCATGAGCCTGCCGTACTCGGATTTCACGCGCGGCGCGGCCCATCAGCCGCCGCTCGAGGCCGCCGGCCTCGAGTTCGCGACCAGCATCTGCTACGAGGACGTCTACGGCAGCTACGAGCTGCCCCTGCTGCGGCAGGCCGATGCGCTCGTCAACGTCACGAACGACGCCTGGTTCGCGCATTCGGCCGAGCACGCGCAGCACCTGCAGATCACCCGCACGCGGGCGATGGAGGACGGCCGGTACATGCTGCGCGCGGCCAACGATGGGGTCTCGGCCGTGATCGGGCCCCACGGCGAGATCCTCGCCCGCGCGCCGGAGTACCGGCCTTATGTACTGAAGTCGACTTTCGTCGCCTTCCGCGGCCTCACGCCCTTCGCGCAGTTCGGGAATTGGCTCATCGTCTGTCTCTCTGCCACCGCGCTCGCGTTAGTGGTAGGGTGGAGCCTGCTCTTCCGCATGGCCGACGCGCGCGGCGCCCATCCTGCCGCGGCACGGGTACACTGAATGCTGGATTCACCGACTGCCGGGGAATCCGGGCCGCCCCGCAAGGCACGCCCGGGTGATCGGCATCACTCTCGGAGTCAATGGCAATGAGCGGTCAATGGTCGGCCCGCAGGGCCGGGATTCTCGTCGCCGCGAGCGCCGCCGCCGCCGCGTTCTGCGTGAGCTCGAGCGCGCGGACGCCGCTGCAGGCCGCCGCGCGCGGTGGCGTCTCTGCGGTCGCGGAGCTGCCGGACTTCGAGGGGCTGGTGCAGAAATACGGCCCCGCCGTCGTGAACGTCCAGGTGGTCGAGCGTCCGGAATCCTCGAGCGGGAGCTCGAAGAACCCGTTCCGGCTCTTCCCGCACACACCGGGCATCCCGAACCTCACGCCGCACGACCTGCCTCCCGAGCGCGGTACCGGATCCGGCTTCATCGTGAGCGCGGACGGCTACATCCTCACCAACGCACACGTGGTGGCGGATGCCGAGCAGGTCACGGTGAAGCTCGTCGACCGTCGCGAGTTCCAGGCGAAGGTGATCGGCGTCGATGAGCGGACCGACATCGCGGTGATCAAGATCAACGCCCATGGACTGCCGGTCGTCAAGATCGGTGATGCGCGGACGCTGAAGCCCGGGCAGTGGGTGGTCGCCATCGGCTCGCCCTTCGACTTCGAGAACAGCGTCACCGCGGGCATCGTGAGCGCTCTTTACCGGTCGCTGCCGAGCGACAACTACGTGCCGTTCATCCAGACGGACGTTCCGGTCAATCCCGGCAACTCCGGCGGTCCGCTCTTCAACGTGAAGGGCGAGGTGGTCGGCATCAACTCGCAGATCTTCAGCCAGACGGGCGGCTTCATGGGCTTGTCGTTCGCCATTCCGATCAACATCGCCGTGAACGTCGAGGCCCAGCTCATCAAGACTGGCCACGTCACCCGCGGCCGCATCGGCGTGACGATCCAGCCGGTGAACGCGGAGCTCGCCGACTCGTTCGGGCTCGACCGGCCGCGCGGGGCGCTCGTGAGCTCCGTCTCGACGGGCGGCCCTGCGCAGAAGGCCGGCATGAAGCCCGGCGATGTGATCCTCGCGGTCGACGGCGACAGCATCGATCGCTACGGACAGGTGTCCTCGAGCATCTCCAACATGCGACCCGGGACGCAGGCGCGCCTCACGATCTGGCGCGACCGCAAGCCCATGGATGTCGAAGTCCGCATCGCCAAGCTCGACGAGAAGCCGGCACCCACTGCGGCGGTCGCCAAGCCGGAGCATCTCTCGGACAAGGCGGCGCGCCTCGGGCTGTCCGTGCGCAGCCTGACGGCCGCGGAGAAGAAACAGGCCCAGACGGCGGGCAGCCTCATCGTCGAGCAAGCGGCCGGCCCGGCGGCCTCCGCGGGCGTCGAGCCCGGGGACATCATTCTCGGCGTGGACGGCAGACAGGTGCATTCCGCGAGCGATCTCGAGCGCGCGGCGGCCTCCGCGGGCAAGACTCTCGCGCTGCTCATCCAGCGGCAGGACTCGCAGGTCTTCGTTCCGCTGCGCTTGCCCTGAAGCGGCCCTCCGCGGTGGACGAGGTCTACGACCCCGCGGCCGTAGAGCAGGCCGCGCAAGCGCACTGGCGTACGCTCGACGCCTACCGTGCCCGGGAGAGCGATCCACGCTTCCCGAAGGGCAAGTACTACGTGTGCTCGATGCTGCCGTACCCGAGCGGCAGGCTGCACATGGGGCACATGCGCAACTACACGCTGAACGACGTCGTATACCGCTACAAGCGCTCCTCGGGCTTCAACGTCATGACGCCGATGGGCTGGGACGCCTTCGGCCTGCCGGCCGAGAATGCCGCGATCGAGAAGGGTGTCGCGCCGGCGCAGTGGACGCGCGCCAACATCGCCGACATGAAGGCGCAGTTCGCGCCGATGGGGTTTGCGTTCGACTGGTCGCGGGAAGTGACCACCTGTGATCCCGGCTACTACCGCTGGAACCAGTGGCTGTTCCTCAAGATGCTGCAGAGTGGGATCGCCTATCGCAAGACGCAGGTCGTCAACTGGGACCCGGTCGACCAGACGGTGCTCGCCAACGAGCAAGTCGAGGACGGCCGCGGCTGGCGCTCGGGCGCGCTCGTCGAGAAGCGGGAGATCCCCGGCTACTACCTCGCGATCACGCGCTACGCCGAGGAGCTGTTCGAGCGGATCACGACCGATCTCGAGGGCTGGCCCGCCCAGGTGCGGACGATGCAGCAGAACTGGATCGGCCGCAGCGAGGGCGTCCGGCTCGCATTCCCCTACACGCTCGCGGGCGAGCGGGGGCTGCTGTGGGTGTTCACCACGCGCGCGGATACGCTCATGGGCGCGACTTTCGTCGCCGTCGCGCCCGCGCATCCGTTGGCGCTCGATCTCGCGCGGCGCGAGCTCTCTTGCGGCGCGCGGCGCCTCACCGAGTTCATCGAGGAATGCCGCAAGGGCGGCGTGGCGGACGTCGAGCTCGCCTCTACGGAGAAGCGGGGAGTGCCCACGGGGTTCAGCGTGGAGCACCCGTTGACCGGCGAGGCGGTGCAGGTCTGGATCGCCAACTATGTGCTGATGAGCTATGGGGAGGGCGCGGTGATGGGCGTGCCGGCGCATGACGAGCGCGATTTCGCGTTCGCCCGGGCGCAGCGCATTCCCATCAAACAGGTCATCGCCGTCGAGGAGGAGCCGTTCTCCGCGGAGCGCTGGCTCCCGTGGTACGCCTCGACGCAGCGCAGCCGCTGCATCAATTCGCGCTCACCCGACGGCCGGTACGATTACGATGGCAAGTCGCATCGTGAGGCCGTCGGTGCCATCGCCGCCGACCTCGCCGCGCTCGGGCTCGGCGAGAAGAAAGTGCAGTGGCGCCTGCGGGATTGGGGCATCTCGCGCCAG
Source organism: Steroidobacteraceae bacterium (assembly GCA_050738535.1). Lineage (GTDB taxonomy): Bacteria > Pseudomonadota > Gammaproteobacteria > Steroidobacterales > Steroidobacteraceae > JASHUC01. Next base: position 780 of record JBOHZT010000252.1, on the reverse strand, counting down.
CGCTACTGGGGCACGCCGATCCCGGTCGTGCACTGCAAGGACTGCGGCGTGGTGCCCGTGCCGGAGGAGGACCTCCCGGTGGTGCTGCCGGAGGATCTGGTGCCGGACGGGACCGGTAATCCGCTCGCTCGCGACGAGCGCTTCCTCGCCTGTGCCTGTCCCCAGTGCGGTGGGCCCGCGCGCCGGGAAACCGACACGATGGACACGTTCGTCGATTCGGCATGGTACTTCATGCGCTACTGCTGTCCGGACGCCGCGACCATGGTCGATGGCCGCACCGGCTACTGGATGGCGATGGACCAATACATCGGCGGCATCGAGCATGCGGTGCTGCATCTGCTCTACGCGCGGTTCTGGACGAAAGTGATGCGCGATCTCGGTCTCGTCCGCATCGACGAGCCGTTCGCGCGTCTGTACACCCAAGGAATGCTGCTCGCGCACTGCTACTACCGGGAGGACGCGAGCGGCCGCAAGCGCTGGTTCTATCCGTCCGAGGTGGAGCAGCGGTTCGACGACCGCGGCGTGCCCGTGAGCGCCGTCGCCAAGGAAGACGGCGAGCCGGTGCTCTACGGCGGCATCGAGAAGATGTCGAAGAGCAAAAACAACGTCGTCGAGCCCGGCGCATTCATCGCGCGCTTCGGCGCGGACACGGCCCGCGCATTCGTCATGTTCGCGGGTCCTCCGGACAAGAGCGCGCCCTGGTCGGACGCGAGCGCCGAGGGCGTGCACCGCTTCCTCAAGCGGCTGTGGGCTTTCTGTTACGAGCATCGGGCGCGCATC
>JBOHZT010000251.1:0-5299 GCA_050738535.1 Steroidobacteraceae bacterium | reverse complement strand
ATGCCCTCCCCTTCGTGCGTGAGCGCATCGACGGTGCCGAGCTCCGTGGCGCCGCCGCTCAATCCCCGAGCTCCGCGGCGCTGGCCTCCCACGCGCGCAGGAACTCGACATGGTGCGGCGCGCCGCCCTCGGCGAGCAGCGCCTTCACCCGGGCGACTTCCTCGTCGTGGCGCTCGCGGCTGAAGCGCCCGCGGTAGAGCTCGAAGCGCAGATAGACGAGATAGGTGTTGAGCACGTCGGTCTCGCAGTACTGGCGGATGCGCACGCGCTCGCCGGCGGACCAGGCGTCCCACACCTGGCTTCCGTCGAATCCGAGCTTGCCGGGAAATCCGAGGAGTGCCGCTGCGTCGGCGAGGGAGGCGCGCGCGCGTCCCTGGAAGCCGGAGAGCACATCCATGAGATCGATGTGCCGCCAGTGATAGCGCGAAAGATAGTTGTTGTAGCGGAACGCGACATCCTCCTCGCCCGTCTCCCAGTAGCGCGGCGCCCGCACGCCCGCGCGCAGGGCGCGGTAGTGCAGGACCGGCAGGTCGAAGCCGGCGCCGTTCCAGGAGACGAGCACCGGAGAGAACCGCTCGATGCCCTCGAAGAAGCGCTCGACGAGCTCTCCTTCCGAGGACTGCGGATCCCCGAGGCTCCAGAGCTTGAGGCCGTCCCGGCTGCGCAGCGCGCAGGCGATGGCGACGATCCGGTGGCACAGCGGCGGCAGGAACTCATCCCCGGTCTGCTGCCGGCGCCGCGTGAGCATCGCCTTCGCGACCTCGGCATCGCTCAGCTCTCCCGCAGCAATCCCGAGGATCTTCCGGCCGAGACGCACGTCGGGCACCGTCTCGATGTCGAATACGAGCGTGGTCATGCGCGCGCGGACCGGATGAGCGCTTTCATGTCGCGCACGGCGGCCTCGAGTCCGACGAGCACGGCCCGGGCGATGATCGAGTGCCCAATGTTGAGCTCCACCACCTCCGGGATCGCGGCGACGGGCTGCACGTTGTGATAGTCGAGACCATGCCCCGCGTGGACCTCCAGGCCGAGCCGGGCGGCGAGCGCCGCCGCGTTGCGCAGGCGCTCGAGCGCAAGCGCACGCTCGCGCCCTTCGGCGCCGGCATACGCTCCCGTGTGCAGCTCGACGGCGGGCGCGCGCACCCGGGCCGCCGCCTCGATCTGGCGCGACTCGGGATCGATGAACAGGGCCGCGCGGATGCCATCGCGCGCGAGCACGGCCACCGCCTCGCCGATCCGCTCGATCTGACCCGCGACATCGAGTCCGCCTTCCGTCGTGAGCTCCGCGCGCCGCTCGGGAACGAGACAGGCGTCCTCGGGGTGCACGGAGCGGGCGATCGCGAGCATCTCGTCCGTGACGGCCATCTCGAGATTCATGCGCGTCGCGAGGAGCGGCTTCAGGGCGCGCACGTCGCGCTCCTGGATGTGGCGCCGGTCCTCGCGCAGATGCAGCGTGATGCCGTCGGCGCCGGCCGTCTCGGCGAGGAGCGCGGCATGCACCGGGTCCGGGAAACGGGCCTTGCGCGCCTGCCGGAGCGTCGCGACATGGTCGATGTTGATGCCGAGCGCGATCATGGGCACGACTCCTTTCAAGGACGAGTCCGGCCGGGACCATCCCTGTGCGCGCGGCCGGCTCGGCCGCCGCGCGCGACCGATCTCGCCACGGCGCGCGTCGCGAGGTCGCGGCCCTCCAGGCAATGCGCGAGCGCGGCTCCGAGGAGCCGCCGCGCATCGTCGAGCTCGGCGGCGTCCGCGAATCGCTCCCGCGCGAGACTCAGCAGGGAATGCCCGGCGACCGCTCCCGGCGCATCGGGCGAGGCCTCGACGAGACCGTGGTCCGGATGATACGAGTAGTGGATCTCGGCCGCGATCTGCCGCCCGCTCGGCGACTCCGCGTCGAGATCGAGCCCATAACCGACCTCGGCGAGCAGCCGCTTCTCGAAGATGCGCAAGGCCGGCGCGAGCGCCCCGCCCTGCTTCAAATTCTCGAGCGTCCCGTGGTACGCATCGAAGAGCGCCGGATGCGGATCGTGCCGCAAGGTGAGCTTGAGGACGAGCTCGTTCAAGTAGAAGGCGCCCATGAGATCCGCTGCGGGCAGCGCCTGCCAGGGGCTCGCCGGCTCCGCGCCGGTGAGGCTCGGCGCCTCTCCGCGGCCGCGAAAGGAAAGGAGCAACAGCCGGAACGGCTGCAGGAGCGCCGCGAGCTTCGCCTTCGGACCGCGCACGCCCCGTGCGAAGAGCGTGAGTCGCCCGTGCTCGCGCGTGAACACCTCGAGGATGCGACTCGTCTCCCGGAACGGCCTATGGTGCAGGAGGTAGCCGGGCGCGAGATGTGTTTGCAGGCCGCTCGGGCTCACGCCTACAGTCCGAGCTCGGCGAGCGCGCGCGCACTGTCGGCCCAGCCGCTGCGCACCTTCACCCAGAGCGTGAGATGGATCCGGTGCCCGAGCGTGCGATTGAGCTCGAGGCGCGCGGCGCGCCCGGCGCGCTTCAGCCGCTCGCCGCCGGCGCCGATCACGATCGGCTTCTGCCCCGGCCGGTCCACCCAAACGGCGGCATCGACGTTGAGCCGGCCATCCTCCTCCACGGCGCGCTCGACCTCCACGGCGATCCCGTACGGGAGCTCCTGATTGAGCTCGAGCGTCAACTTCTCCCGGATGGTCTCCGCAATGCGGAAGCGAAAATCGCGATCGGTGCGCTGCTCCGGCGGATAGAGCGGCGGAGATTCGGGGAGGAGACCCGAGATCGTCCCGATGAGATCGGAGAGATTCTCGCCCTTGAGCCCGGAGATGGGCACCAGGCCGGCAAATTCGTACCGCCCCGCGAGCTCGGCGAGGATCGGCAGGAGCCGCGCGCGCGGGCGCACGCGATCGATCTTGTTCACCGCCGCGACGACCGGCCGGTCGCGCCCGCCGATGCGCCCGAGCACCTCCGCGTCCTCGGCCGTCCAGTGCCCAGCCTCGAGGACGAGCACACAGACGTGCGCCTCCTCGAGGGCGCCGGCGGCCGTCCTGTTCATCGCGCGATTGAGCGCGCGGCGGGCGCCGCGGTGCAGGCCCGGCGTGTCGAGGAACGCGATCTGGGACTCGCTCGACGTGAGGACCCCGAGCACGCGGTGGCGCGTCGTCTGCGGACGAGGCGTCACGATGCTCAGCTTCTCGCCGATCAGGCCGTTGAGCAGCGTCGACTTGCCGACGTTCGGCCGCCCCAGGAGCGCGGCAAAGCCCGAGCGAAAATGCGTGTCACTCACCTGCGATGCACCTCGATCAATCCAAGCACGCGCTCGGCCGCCTCTTGCTCGGCGCGCCTGCGGCTGCTGCCGCACCCTTCAGCGCGCATCCCGACCTCTGCGATCTCGCACCACACCCAGAAGGTCTGCTCGTGGGCTTCGCCCTCGATGCGCTCGACCGCGTAGCGCGGCAGCGGCAACCCCCGCGATTGCACGTACTCCTGCAGGCGCGTCTTCGCGTCCTTGAGCGCGGCGGGGGCCGGCAACCGTGCGATGCGCGGCTCCATCAATCTCGCGACGATACCGCGCGCCGCCTCGATGCCGCCATCGAGATACACGGCGCCGCAGACCGCCTCGAAGGCATCCGCGAGGATCGACTGGCGCCGGAAGCCCCCGGACTTGAGCTCCCCGCTCCCGAGCCGCAGCACCTCCCCGAGCGCGAGCGAGGCCGCGATCTCGGCGAGCGGCTCCCGGCTCACCACACGCGCGCGCAGGCGGCTCAAATCGCCTTCGTCCGCATCCGGGAACGCACGGTACAGGTGCTCGGCGACGAGCAGACTGAGCACCGCGTCCCCGAGGAACTCGAGCCGCTCGTTGTGCGTGCGGGCGGCGCTGCGATGCGTGAGCGCCGCCTCGAAGAGCGCCGCATCCCGGGGCTCGTACCCCAGCCGGTCGCGGATCCAGCGAGCAGGCGAGACGCCATTCATCCCGCCGCCGCCTGCCTGGATGCCGCAGGCCTCGGCGCCACGCATCCGATCGCCCCGCTCACGCCGTCAGCCGCCGATCGGCGAGATCTTGTCGAAATCGACGATCAGCGACACGTTGCCGAACAGGTGCGCCGTGTCCTCGTACTTGGCCTCGAGCACCCAGGAGCCCCCATTCTGGTGGATCGCGATGTCGTCGACCGTGGGGAAGGTGATGCTCTCGATGTCGAAGCGCCTCGCGAGCGAGTTGCGGATGAGCTGCGGGGAGACGGCGCTCGCCGAGCTCACGGAGGACGCCGTGAGCTCGAGGCTGCGCGCGACCCGCATGTAGTTGAGATAGACCGGCGTCAGGCGGATGCCCGCGTACACGACGATCGCGATGGGGATCGCGAGAATCAGACCGCCGAGAAACGTGATCCCTCTTTGCTTTCTGTACATAACCCCCCCTCGCGGAAGGCCTGCGGGCCGGATGGGCCTAGCCGCTTGATACACCCGTTCAGCGGATCCGCATGCCGATTCGCTTCCAATCCGGCATCCACGACAGATGCGGATCGATATTGAACCAGATCCGGGTCGCCTTCCCGATGAGGTTCGCCTCCGGCACGAAGCCCCAAACCCGGCCGTCAGAGCTGTTGTCCCGATTGTCCCCCATCATGAAGTACATGCCGGGAGGGATGACGTGCTCCGGCCAGGAGCCGTGCTCCTCGAAGGGGAAGCCGTTCGCCGTCGGGCAGACATACCCCTCCGGCAAGTGTCGCTTGCAGGTCGCGAGCGGCTCGGTAAAGACGTCCCCGGTCGTCGGGCAGTACATCATCTGGTGGCTGTGATGATCGAGGGTCTCGCGCTCGAGGCGGAAGCCCTCGTAGCAGCCGTCGCTGTAGATACCGAGATCGGCGTAGGCGACCATCTTGCCGTTCACGATCACCTTGTCGTCGTGGACGCTCACCCGGTCGCCCGGCAGGCCGATCACCCGCTTGATGTAGTTGACCTTCGGGTTCGGCGGATAGCGGAACACGACCACGTCGCCGCGGTGGGGCTCGCCGATCGGCAGGATCTTCCAGTTGACGACCGGCAGGCGCAGGCCGTAGTCGAACTTATTGACGACGATGAAATCCCCGTCGATCAGCGTCGGCATCATGGAATCGGAGGGGATCCGGAACGGCTCGAAGAGGAAGGCGCGCAGCAGCAGCACGATCACGGCCACCGGAAAGAAGCTGCGCGAGTAGTCGACCGTGCCGGGCTCGGAGAGGAAGCCCGGATCCTTGCCCGCGGCCTTCGCGGCCCGTACGCGGCGCTTGCGGAACACCTTGGCGTCGAGCAGCCAGAAGATCCCCGTCACCACCGCGATGATGAGCAGCACAAAGGA
>JBOHZT010000250.1:0-5310 GCA_050738535.1 Steroidobacteraceae bacterium | reverse complement strand
CCTGTCTGTTGCTTGGCACCGGACCATGGAGCCTACCGATGTACGCTGCCCACCCGGACGTCGCGCGCGTGCTCCAGGTCAACGCGCGTCATCAGCCACTGGCGTTCAACCCGCAACGTTGGCAGATGCTGCACGAACTGCGCGTCCATCGTGATGCACCGGTACACGTATGCGAAACCGAACCGCGCGCGCTCGCCAAGATCCGGCGGATGCTGGCGCTCGCCCAGGTGCCGCCGGAACGCTGCGTTTCCGTGGGCGACGTCCCCCTGCTGGCGGACGAACACTGGATCGAGCGCCTGCTGCGCGGCTGTGGACACCCCGCCGATGCCTTCGCGACCGGGTGGCATCCTCCCACGTCGCCCGATGCGGTCGCGCCGCGACTGTATCTGCGCGACCAGGACCGACGGGAATGCGAGTCGTGGCTGCGCGTACGTGGCTGGCGCGGGGAACCGCTCTGGCTGGTGCAACCTTTCAATAAGCGCAGCGTGCGCTGGAATGGGCCACGCGACCCATCCGATGACGACAAGGCATGGCCGGCGCAACAGTGGATCGCGCTGCTGCGCGCTATTCGTGCGGACCAACCCGATGCGCGGATCGTTCTGTGTGGCACGCCGCGCGAAGCATCGCTGCTGGAAGCCATCGCCGGTCGCGCACGGACGGGCGGCGTCGACATCGCCGCGCACGACCAGCCGCTGCGACGTTTGATGGCGTTGTGCGAGATCGCCTGCAAAATGCTGTCGGTCGACACCGGCCCCGCGCACGTGGCCGCCGCAATGGGTTGCCCGCTGGTAGTGCTGTTCGGTGCACAGTCACCACGGGTGTGGTGCCCGCGTAGCCCGACCGGCAGCGCGGTGATCGCAGTGGGCGGTCCGCCGCAACGTTCACGCGTTGCGCAGATCACGCTCGAGGAAGTTGTCGCCGCGCTGCACAGCTTGCCCGAGCGCGAGAAGAACGGTGTCAGGTTCACTTACTGACAGGACGTTCGTTTCCGACTCACTCGGGCATCCGAGCGCTGTATTGCGACCGGCAGTGAGGTCAAGTGTTCGTTGGCGACCGACCTGCCTGGAAGTGGACAGTCGCAACCGGCAAGAACGGGTCATTATGCAGAGCTCTGCATAACGACCCTTATGCGGAGTTCGCGATTATGCGGAGGAACCGAGCCGACCCCGTGTTTTTCAGCTGAGGAGGTCGGCTCGAACTCCGCATAATTACAGCTGTTGCAGGAATGCGAGGAGCGCGTCAGGGGGGCGGTAACGGCGCAGGTGGGTCGCCGGTTCCGCTACGCGAGTGAGCGCCTTCTCCTTCATTGCCAAGTCTGCCTCGACATACCCGTGGGTGGTGACGGGGCTTTCGTGCCCGAGCCAGAGCGCGATGACGTTGAAGGCAACGCCGGATTGCAGCAGGTGCATGGCTGTCGTGTGACGGATCGTGTGGGGCGAGATGCGCTTGGTCAGCAGGCTCGGGCAGGCATGCGTCGCGTGCGCTACGGCAAGCGCAAGGCGCTTTTCGACGTTCGAGCGTGTCATGGCCTGACCGTGGCGGTTTGGCAGCAAGGGCGATTGGTCGTGCAGCGATGGGTTCAATCGAAGCCAGCTTCTCACCTCGCTTACGGCGCTCTTCCACAGCGGCACCGCGCGCTGCTTGCGTCCCTTGCCGTGCAGGTGCACGCAGGCGCCGCCGTCGAGGACAACATCGGCGATGCGCACGCCGATGATCTCGGAGACACGCGCTCCCGTGTTGTAGAGCAGCGCGAGCAGAAGATGGTCGCGCCGGGATGTCCAGTCCGATCGTGGCTGACCGAGGACCGCGAGCATCTCCTCGCGCGTGAGAAAGCCGAGCAGCGGACGCTCGAAGCGCTTCATGGGCACGCTCAGGGCGCGTTCGATGCTGTGCAGCGAGAGCACATCCCGCCGGCCGGCGAACCTCAGGAAGGTGCGCAGTGCGCTGAGCCGCAGGTTGCGGCTGCGCACGGAGTTGTGGCGTTGCTTCTCAAGGTAAGCGAGGAAGGCAACGATCAGATCCGGATCGATGTCCGCCAGGCGCAACGTGGTCGGCGATTTGCCGAGTTGGCGCTGGGCAAAGCCAAGGAAGAGCGCCAGCCCGTCCCGGTAACAGGCCAGCGTGCGTGGACTCACGGCGCGCTGGCTGACCAAGTACTCGGTGAAGAACGACTGTACGAGAGCCGGGAAGGAGGGCGATTGGGTGCGCGCGTCAGACATGGGAGGTCCCCTCCGCGCCGGGCGCCATGCGCGACTCGAACCGCTGGCCGGCAAGACCGAGCAACTCCGGAACGCCGCTCAAGTACCAATAGGTGTTGGTCACCATCGCGTGTCCGAGGTACGTGGACAACGCCAGCATCGCCTGATCGATATCGATGCTCTCGCGCTGCCAGGCAAGGATCCGGCGCACCGCGAAGGTGTGCCGTAAGTCGTGCACACGTGGTGCATGGTGGGTGCCGCGGTTCGGCCAGTGACACTCGGTTCGCACAGCCTGCAGCACCCGATCGACCGAGCGGCTCGTCAACGGCTGGCCGCGCAGTCGGCCCCGGCAGCTCACGAAGAACGTGCTCTCCTCACTGGACGTCGTCCACTTGGCGCGCAAGCGTCGATAGCGGCGCAGCGCCTCCAGCGCACTGGGGTGTAAGGGAACGTGACGAGACTTGGCGAACTTCGTCCTTCGCACCGTCAGCACGCCGGTCTTGAGATCGACGTCTGCGTTGCGCAGCCGGATGGCTTCCGAGACTCGCAGGCCCGTGCACAGCAGCAATCCGAACAGCGTCGCGTAGGTTGCTCCACGCAGCGCCGGGGCGAGCTGTGCGGCCGTCCGCAGCAACTGGCCGGTCTCCTCCTCGCTGTAGATGTGAGGGGCCGTTCGGCCACCGATCGGACCGAAGATCGTGTCATCGGGCACCTTCGTATCCGGCTCAAACTGCTGCAGCCAGCGCATAAACGGGCGCAGGATCTTCAGTCGCCGTGCCCAGGTACGCGGATCGGTGCTGCGACCTTGGTCGCGCCGTGCCCACTCCGCCATCAGTTCCAAGGTCACCGGCCGGCCCTTGAGCCGGTCGGCGTAGCGCGTGAAGCTGTGCAGCGCCTTGCCCATATGCTGCAGCTCGAAGCCCAACCGCCGACGTTCCTGCAGGTATTGCTGGGCGAGCACGCTCAAGCTCTTCAGGGCGCTCATGGCAGGCGCTCCTGCCTTGGCAGCGCAGCAGGCACCGGCGGCAAGGCCGCGGGCCATGGCAATGCAACGCTGCGCAAGTTGCGCCCGTCGAGCTTGGCGTAGATCAGCGTTGTGTTGAGCGAACGGTGCCGCAGAACATCCGCGACCTCCTTGAGCGAGCTGCCGCCATCGAGCAGGCGTCGGGCCAGCGTGTGCCGCAGCAGGTGTGAACGGGTATAGGGGAGACCGGCGCGCTGGTACGCCTGTCGGATGGTCTTGCGTACCAGGTCCGCGTGGATCGGCTGATCGCGTGGAGTCTGCCGCCGCACGAAGATGCCGCGATGCGCGACTTTGGGTCGCTCGTGCTGCAGGTACGCTGCAATCGCGCGCCCGGTGGGCTCCGGCAGCGGCAACACTTGCTCGCGCCGGCTCTTGGTCCTGCGCAGCTTCAGCGTGCCCTCTCGCCAGTCGATGTCATCGAGCTGCAGGGCGGCGATCTCACCACTGCGTAGTCCGAGATCGACGGCGCAGCGCACGATCGCAGCGCTGCGCCGCATGGCGGGGCCGGGCCCGTTGAGCGAGGTGAGCAGCCGCTTGATCTCCCCATCCGTGAGCGCCTTCGGCAACGAGGCGCGCTGCCAGTTCGCCGGATACGACAGGACGGCGAGTAACCCGCCCACTGCGTCCCCACTTCTCGCGCGAAAGCGGAAGTAACCGTGTAGCGCCGAGATCACGGAGCCGATACTCGCCGGACCGTGATACCGCTCGGCCAGTTTGGCCACGAAGCGCCGGACGTACTCCGGCGTGATCACGGAGATCACGACAGGCCGTTGGTGAAAGCGGCCCCAAAGCAGCTCGCGCACGATGCGCAGGATCGTCTCGCGGGACGCGGCCGCCAGGCCACGCACTTGATCCATGTGCTCATCGAAGCGACGCAGCTCATCGTCGACCGGAGTGCGTCTCTCGGCACTCGGCCCGGCCACGCCGAGAATGCGCAGGACCCGCAGCAGGTGGCCGAGCGCCGTGCTCGCCTCACGAGGGTCGGTATGCGTGGGCCAGCTGCAATTGCAATGCGCAAGATGGTCGCCGCAAAAGCGCACTACGACCTTCTCATCGGAACGGCCAAGATCCAGCTTGGTGCGCTGCGCCCAATAGCAAAAGTGCGCTGCACAATCGAGGTACGCGTACACGGTGTTACGCGGGTGACCCCGCTCGATGAGATATCGCTGGAGCGCTGCAAGCGGTGCATGCTCCCGGACAATCTCATCGAGCGGTCGGCTGCAAGCAGGTTGGTTCTTCGTAATCGAGGCCATCGTCGTCTCCCAGGTGGTAGAAGCACCTGGACTCGACGACAACGACGAAATTATGTCCAGCCTGCTACCGCATCAGCAGTCCGGAAAGGCGGGAAACAGGCGGCTCCGAGCGACCCCCAAGACGAAACTCCGCATAATCGCGAACTCCGCATAAGGGTCGTTATGCAGAGCTCTGCATAACGACCCTGAGGCGACACTCGCGACCGTCCGCTTTCGGGAAGACTGTTCAACTGTGCACTTCAAACTCGATGCTACGCCTGCGCTACAGGTTGAAGAAGTACACGGGTGCAAGCGCCGCGATGACCGCTACTGCTTGAAACGCCAAGACAGGCAGAGAAATGCGCGGAGCGCGTGGTAGCCACTTGATTGCGAAGAATGCCACGAGTGGTATTTGCGCAACGATGAGAAGCTGAAAGATGTGTGCGATGGCGCCTTCGTCGGGTTGACGAGCAGCAGCTACGCCAACCACGGCGACGTAACCAAACACCAGAACCAGCGCTGCAACAGACATGGCCAAGGGCAGGAACGCGCTTGGCCGCTTGAGAGAAATTGGAAGAGTCATCGCACACCTCCATGAGCAGGCTGAAGGGCTAAGGAACGTCTGATCTATCGCCGCACACGTGACGGCATCGTGTGATGCAACGATCGCGCGCATTTTTCACCCGCGGTCGCATCCATGTTCGGCGTTCCTTGCCGCTTTTCGCTCTTCCGGAACCCGATTCCCCGGATTCCGGGCACACCTATCCTGTCGTGGCCAACAAGAACCGTCGCGCCATCCACAGGTTGGCGAGCGCGAACAGGGTGGCAACTTGAGCCCCGTTCTTTGCGAGCCCGC
>JBOHZT010000249.1:0-5350 GCA_050738535.1 Steroidobacteraceae bacterium | reverse complement strand
GTTTTTAACACAGTAGAACTATTTAATAGCGCGTACGTGGGGCAAGATAGATGCCGCACGGCGAGAATTACGCCCTCGAGCGCTTCGAGCGTAAAACGCAATTACACCCGAAGCGCCTCGGGTGTAATTCTTAGCTCAACCGCGCGGTGCTTGGCGCTTGCGCGGTTCCGCTCGCCGGACCCACTCGGCCGCCGTGCGCGCTGCGACGGGGATGGCATGCTGCGCGCGCATGCGCGTGGCCCACGGGAGAGCGCCTTCGCGGTGGTTGGCCCGCGCCTTCCAGGCTGCCAGCACGTCGGCACGCTTCTGTTTGAAGCGGTCCTTGCGGGGTGCCTTGCCGCCCGAGCGACCCATAATGCGCGGCTGCGTAGCTGCGGCGAGCCGCATAGAACGCCAACCTTCGGCGGCGAGACTGTGCAGCAGATCCGAAAGCCGTTGGCCAGTCATCGCAGGATGAACGGCTCCGAGTTCAAGTTCCGCTTCCGTGGGCCAGCGGCCGGAGCGCAGGATCGCGAGCAAGCGCCTGTTAGCTTCGGTCTCGATCGCCGCCTCGAGGTCCACCTCGAATTCGTCCGCCGGTAGCTCGATTAAGGCTCCGCTCGAGAGCAGTTTTGGTCCAGCGGGGCTCCGCCACAGAACTCGTGTGTGTCGTGCTCCCGGTGGGATTTCGTCGTAAATCGCCCCTGAGGGGAACACGGGAAGAGCGCCCTCCGGCAGGCGCTTACGCGGCCGGCGCGCGCGCTTGGCGGCCATCATCGCTTCCCAAGGCGCGCATTGAGCGCATCGGCCCCGGTGGGCTTCGCGCCCGGCACGAGGTGCGCGTATCGCTTGCTCGTGGCAACGTTGAGGTGGCCGAGCTGATGCGCGACTTCCGCGAGCGTCGCCCCGCCCTGGACGAGGAACGAGGCGCTCGCGTGCCGCAGATCATGCCAGCGCACGTCCGGCACGCCCGCGGCCTTGCGGAGCTTCTCCCATCGGTCGATCAGCACGTGCGCCTTGAGCGGTTCGCCGGCCTGGTCGGCGAACGCGTACCGGCCCGGCAGCGGGTGGACGTTCTCGGCGAGGAGCCCTTGCAGAGCCTCGCTCACGGCGGGCGGGCAGTGCGCCCGGCGCGAGGTCGCGGTCTTGGTGACGCGTACGGCGACGGTATGCGACGCCTCATCGATATCGCCCCAGCGCACCCGTAGCAACTCAGACTGACGGCAACCCACGCCGACCGCGAACATGACCGCCGCGAACATCAAAGGCGAGTCCTCGCGAGCTTTCGCGAGCACGCGGGACAGCTCCTCATCCGTGAGGTATCGCTCCCGCGCCTTCGGCTCCGTCAACATCAGCCGTGGCGGCCATACCAGATTTGGAGGCAGGAGGCCCGTCGCGCGGCCGAAGTTGATGCAGGCGCGGGCCGCGGCGAGATAGCGGTTGACGGTGCCCGGCTCGAATGCGGCTGAGAGCGCCTCGCGCGCGGCGCGCAGCAGCACGGGCGACGGGAACTCGATCGCCTTCATGGTGCCGTAGCGCTGGATCCACCACGCGAGCTGCCGGTGCCGCTCGTCGGCGGTCGCGAGCTTGCGCGTCTCGGGATCGGCCATGTATTCGTCCACGAGCTGGCGCAGCGTGAGGCTCGCCACGTCGCTCCTGACGCCGCCCCTCGCTCGCTGCTCACGGAGCGTCTTCTCGAGCTCCTCGGCCCAGCGCCCGGCCGCGTGGCGCGCCTCCTTGCGGCTCCCCGCGTAGTCGCGCTCAGCGAAGGTCTTGCTCGCGGGCTGGAACGGTTTGATTCGCACCTGCGCGACATAGGACCGAGTCCCGTCGCTGTTCTTGCGCTCGTCGATCGTGGCCATGTCTCACCTCACATGCCACGGTAGACTCTCCATCAGGTCACGCGCGGCAATGGCTTGTTGCGGGTGGCTCAGGCTCCGGCTGCTGTGTCCGCGGCGGTCGGAGCCGCCTTCACATGCGCAATCCCTCTCGCACGCATTCGCAATTCTAGCGCCGTTCGCTCATCGAGTGCAACTTTGGTGCAAATTCGTGGCTGTTTCGTGACCAGCTCTGCGAGGGAAGTGATTATAAATGCCTGTTTTTATTGGTGGGGCGTGTGGGAATCGAACCCACGACCAGCGGATTAAAAGTCCGATGCTCTACCGACTGAGCTAACGCCCCTCATGCCCTCGCTCCGGCGGCGTCGAGGCGCTTTCCGGCCGGATCCGCGAGGGCCGCAAATGATACCCCAACCCGCCGGTACCACGCCGTGCTGCACAGCAGCGCGCCAGGCTCGGCTCGTCCTGACGAGACTTACGGCGCCTGATACCGCGTCGGGTCGGCGATCCCGGCCGCCTCGAAACCTGCACGCCGGATGCGGCAGGAATCGCAGCGGCCACACGCCCTGCCCTCCGCATCGGCCTGGTAGCAGGAGACGGTCGCGGCGTAATCGAGGCCGAGGCGCACGCCCTCGCGAATGATCTCGGCTTTCGATTTCACGAGAAGCGGCGCACCAATGCGGCACGGACGGCCCTGCACGCCGGCCCGGGTGGCGCGCGCTGCAAGCTCACCGAAGGCGGCGATGAACTCCGGGCGGCAATCGGGATAGCCGCTATAGTCGACGGCGTTCACGCCGATGAAGATATCGCGCGCACTGAGCACTTCGGCCCAGGCGAGCGCGAGTGCGAGCATGATCGTGTTACGCGCCGGCACGTAAGTGATCGGGATGTCCGCCCCGGCACTTGAGGGCGGAGCCGGAGACTCCGGCACGGCGATCCGCGCATCCGTCAATGCGGAGCCGCCGATGCCCGCGAGATCGACGTGCATCACACGGTGCTCGCGCGCACCGAGCACCCGCGCGATCCGCGCCGCCGCCGCGAGCTCCGCGGAATGCCGCTGGCCGTACTCGACGGAAAGCGCGAAGCATTCGAAGCCCTTCGCGCGCGCGATGGCGAGCGTCGTCGCCGAATCGAGTCCGCCCGAGAGCAGCACGACCGCACGGTCCCCGCCCGGGCCGACGGCCGCACGCGCATCGATCGGACTCGCCACCCTCACCTCCCCGGAACGTTGCCCCACAGATACTTGTGCAGCTGGATCTGCAATCGCACCGGCGCGCGGTCCGCGAGGATCCAATCCGCGAGATCCCGCGCCGCGAGCTCCTCGTGGCTCGGCGAGAAGAGCACTCCGCAGCGCTCGGCGAGCCCGAGCTCGCGCACCTTCTCGCGGCTCCATTCGTAGTCGGCGCGATTCGTGATCACGAATTTGATCTGATCCTTTCGATCGAGCGCCGCCAGTTCCTCGTAGCGGTTGCGGCGCTCCTCTCCGGAGCCGGGGGTCTTCACGTCGACGACGCGCACCACTCTCGCATCGACTCCGGCGAGCGGCATCGCACCGCTCGTCTCGAGTGATACGCGGAAGCCTTCGTCGCAAAGGCGTGTGAGCAGCGCGACACAGCCCTGCTGCGCGAGCGGCTCCCCGCCCGTGACGCAGACATATCGCGCTCCGAGCTCCCGCACCCGGCCCGCAACCTCCTCGAGGGTCCGCCACTCCCCGCCGTGGAAGGCATAAGCGGTATCGCAGTAGCCGCAGCGCAAAGGGCAACCGGTCAGGCGCACGAAGACGGTCGGGATGCCGGCCGTATCGGCCTCGCCCTGCAGTGAATGGAAGATCTCCGTGATCTTCAGGCGGGACACGTCCCGCGGATACCCGCTCGCGCGCTCAGTGGGAATCGGATGCTCCGGAACCCGCCGGCGGCGCCCCGGACGCGGCGGGCGACGTACCGTTCGCGCTCATCTGGCGCAGCCGGTCGTCGGCCTGCCGCGCTGCATTGGTATTCGGGTACTTCTTGCCGACCTCGGCAAGCGTCGCGCGCGCCTTCCCATACTGCTTGAGCTCGTACTGGGAGTACCCGAGCTGCAGCAGCGCATCGGGCGCTCGGCTCGAGCTCGGCCACTCGCTCAACAGGCCCTGGAAGGCACCCGCCGCCTTGTCGAAGCTACCCGCCGCGTAGTACGTCTCGCCGAGCCAGTACTGTGCGTTGTCCGCGAGGCTGCTCTTGGGGTAGGTCTTCAAGAACTGCTGCAAGCTCGCCGCGGCCTGCGAGTACTTGCCGCTCTTGATGGCATCGAGCGCCTGCATGTACTCGGCCTGCTCCGAGCCGGGCGGCG
Source organism: Steroidobacteraceae bacterium (assembly GCA_050738535.1). Lineage (GTDB taxonomy): Bacteria > Pseudomonadota > Gammaproteobacteria > Steroidobacterales > Steroidobacteraceae > JASHUC01. The sequence goes on along the minus strand of JBOHZT010000249.1, from coordinate 1,205 downwards.
GACCGGAGGGGGCCGGAGCGGCGGCGGTTCCGCCGCTTCCCGCGGAGAGTTGCTGCAAGCGCCGATTGAGATCCGAATAGAGCGCCCGCTCCTGCTTGCGAAGCGCATCGTTCTCGTTGTCCAGCTCGTCGATGCGCCCCTGCAGAACGCGCACCTGCTGCTGCAGCGAGGTAATGTTCTGCGCCATGTTGAGCAGGCTTTGATTGGAGATGACGCGCTCGATGCGGGAGGTGCGCGCATCGAGATTCGCGAGATGACCCTGGAGCACCGGATCCTGCTCCGGGGTCGTCGCGCAACCCGCGAGGGCGGCGAGCGCGCCCGCGAGACAGGAGCCGACGATCGCAATTCGCATGGCGCTCATCTGCAGTAGCTCCCGTTCGAGTGGCTCATGCGCGCTCCGGCGAGCCTTTCACACAGGCTCTCATTGCGAGGACTGCCCGGCTTGGGGCGCCTGCGCCGGTTGAGACGCCTGCGCGGGCTGCGGCGCCTGCGCGAGCGGGCCATTGAGATAGATGATGTCGACACGGCGATTCTTGGCCCACGCCGTCTCGTTGTGGCCGGGATCCACGGGGCGCTCCGCGCCGTAGCTCACCGTCGAGATCTGCGAGTCCGAAACGCCCTGCAGCAGCATCGCCTGGCGCACCTGCTGCGCACGCCGCTCGCCGAGTCCGATGTTGTACTCGCGCGAGCCCCGCTCGTCCGTATTACCTTCGAGCCGCACGTGGATGTTCGAACGGCTCGAGAGGTACTTGGCATTCGCGCTGACGATGTCCGTGCCGACCCCCGTGATCTCGCTGCTGTCGAACGCAAAGTGAATCGTGCGTTGGGCGAGCAACCCCTCGGCGGCTCCCGCGCCTTCTGCGGCATTCGCGCCGTTGGCGCCTGCGCCTTCGCTGGAGCTGGCGCCAGAGGCGCCGGAAGACTGCGCTCCGCTGCCGTTCGCCCCCACGGCCGAGTTCGCTCCCGTCGTCGGCTGCGCCGGTCGGTGAGCGCACGCCGCGAGCATCAGGGCCGCGGCGGCCAGCAGGATTGGTAAGGCTCTACGCATGGGTACCCTCCGTTCGTGCGAGATGTCGATCTCGAATTCGATGTTGGTGCAACGCCTGTCAAAAGCTTCCGCGCATGCCATGTCGATCGCGGGGCTCAGTGAGAAGTGCGAAACGGTCCCCAGACCGGATCGCGCACGTCCGAGTGCTTGGAGACGA
>JBOHZT010000248.1:0-5368 GCA_050738535.1 Steroidobacteraceae bacterium | reverse complement strand
GCCCCCGCTCCATGCACGAAATACCGGAAAACTCAGCCTCTGCTGACTACCGAAGGCTCAGGCGCGGGGAGGAACTTCAGACTAGCCTCGCGGCAGCTTCTTGCGGAACTTGTTGTGGCAGCTGCCGCAGCTCTTGCCCACGCCCTTCAGGGCATCGAGCGTCGCAGTCTTGTCACCGCTCATCGCCGCCTGCTGCATCTTGGAGACGGCCTGCTGCAGATCCCGGATCTGCATATCGAAGCCGGCCTTGTCGGTCCAGACGTTGGGCTTGGCAAGCGTCTTTACGTCGAACTTGCTGGTGTCGGTCCTGAACGCGGCGGCGATCATGCCGGTCGTGGCGACGAGCCGCATCGCGGCGGTCTGCGCCGTCTTCGCGTCGAAAGGGGCGCCGCGCAGCATTCCGAACACGGGACCGAGGCTGAATTGCTGTACGGTCATCACGGCCTGGCGTACATAGACCGCTCGCGCGGCGCGCTGGACCGGCGTAGGCGGCTTCGGCCGATGCTGTGCATTGGCCACGGTGACCATTGCCACGGCACAGCAGGCGGCAAGTCCGATCTTCACGTAGTGATTCATGGTGTGAGTCCCCTGGATTGATGTTCTTTGAGGATCGCTCTGTTCGAGGGCCGCTCTGGTCCGCGGCCCAGCGAGGTCCCGCGATCACAGATCGACCGCGCGCAGTGTAGCCTGCCTCGGGCCCCGCGGGGTACGGTCAGTCAATCCACGCTGTAGCCGCGCCCTTCGAGACAGGCCGCTTCGGCCCGCAGATAGTCCTCGCGCGCGGCGGCGCCGGCAGGAACTGCAGTGTGGCCCGCAGCCTGTCCCGGGTGGCCCGCAGCCTGTCCCCCGCGGGCCGCGACCTGGCCCTGCGCCCATTTGCGGCACTCGGCCTTGTCGCGCGCCTGCTGGGCTTCCGATTGACCTGCCTTCGGATAGGCGTAGAGCTCCAACGCAGAACCGGGGGCGCCGGGCTCTACCGCGGCCGCAGGTGGGCCACTGTCGCGGAAATCGGACGGCGGAGTGACCTGCTGGTACTCCCCGGCATCACCGTCCCACACGTAGTAGCTGCCATCGCCGTAGTAGTAGGGGATACCGTCCCACCAGAAGCTCTCGTAGAACCAGGGCAGCGAGGGCTCGAACAGGCCCATCCCCCACCACCCGGGTCCCCACCACCCGCCGCTCCATCCCCAGCCGCCGAGCGCTCCGAGACCGACGCCCAAGCCCCAAGTGCCCCGTGTGGCCCAATGATTACCGACCCAGCCGCCTGTACCGAAGCCGGGGTGGCCGGGATAGCCGTACCCATGGCGGCCATGCCCGTAGCGGCCGCCCCGGAAACCGCCGTGATGCGCACCGCCGTGGAACGTGCCGCCTCCGTGCGCGCGCGCGTGGCCTTGGAACCCGGTGTGCGCGTGGAACCCGCCATGAAATCCGCCGTGGAAGCCGCCTCCGCGCGCAGCCGCGCCTGCGCTCGCGGCACCGATCGCCAGCACCGCGAGCAGTGTGGCGAGCCAGCGCAATCGCGAAATCCCGGGAGCGCGCATCGTGGATCCTCCGCCACCAATGTAGCGCGATCGGAAGGGCTTTAGAACGCACCGGACCTGGCCCGGCTCGGCCCGGCTCCCTTGGCGAGGCTCCTTCAGAATTTCGCGAGCCCGGCCTTGGCCGAGGCCTCATCCTGCGGGGGCGCCCCGCCGCTGCAGCCGATCGCGCCGATCACCCGGTGGTCGCCGGCACGCACGATGGGAACCGCTCCCTGCGCCGGCACCATCCGATCGCCGACGGAGGCGTTGACGCTCGAGAACAGGGGCGAGGCGGCCATCCGGCCGAGCGCGCTGCTCGGGATGCCGAAAAGTGCCGAGCTCAGCGCCTTGCCCTGGGCCAGAGATGCGGTAAGAAAGCTCGCACCGTCCATGCGCGCGAAAGCCACCAGGTCCCCGCGCATGTCCACCACGGCGCAGCTCACCGAGATGCCCAACTTGCGCGCCTCGGCGAACGAGGCCGCGATCGCCTTCAGCGAGTCGTTCGAAGAGGGGCCGGGAATCGTGGCGAATTGGGGCGGGTGGTAGCCGGTCCGCGCCCGCGCGTGGGCATGCGAACCTGGTGTCTGGGCGGCCGCGGGGCCTGCTGCGCCGAGTGTGAGCAGTGCGGAGGCCCCGCACAGGATCGAGAGCGTGGTGAGCGTCTTCATGGTGTCCTCCCGGATTCGACATTGCCTGGCAGCCAATGGTAAACAATCTCGATGAGCAGCCGGATTTGTTGGCGACCCTCCGCCGAGCGCATCGCGCATGCGAATCTCACGCGATTCCTGGCCTGCGTCAATGCGCGCCTGCAGAAGCGGCTGCAGGGCTACGAGGAGCTCTACGCCTGGTCGATCGAGCGTCCCGAGGAGTTCTGGGTCGAACTCGCGCGCTTTGCGGGCGTGCGGGCGAGCTGGGGCGAAGGGCCGGTGATCGAGCATGCCGAGCGCATGCCGGGCGCTCGCTTCTTCCCGGGCGCGCAGCTCAATTTCGCGGAGAATCTGCTGCGGCACCGCGACGCGCAGCCGGCGCTCGTATTTCGCAACGAACGAGGCGTGCGGCGCGTCATCTCATACCGCGAGCTCGCCGCGGAGGTGGCCCGTGTCGCCGCGGGGCTGGTGGCCGCCGGTGTGGGTGCGGGAGACCGAGTCGCCGGATTCGTGCCGAATCTGCCGGAGTCGATCATCGCCATGCTCGCCGCGGCGAGCCTCGGGGCGACCTGGTCGTCCTGCTCGCCGGATTTCGGCGTGCGCGGCATCCTCGATCGGTTCGGGCAAATCGCCCCGAAGGTGCTGTTCACCGCTGACGGCTATCTCTACGGGGGCAAGACGCTCGACTCGCTCGCGCCGATGAGCGAGGTCCTGCGCCGGCTGCCGAGCGTGGAGCGGGTGGTCGTGATCCCCTACGTGAGTGCCGCGCCGCAGCTCGAGCGGCTGCAGGGGGAGGCGGGGCGAGCCGTGCTCTGGGACCGGTTCGGGACGCGCGGGGCGCCGCTTGCTTTCATCGCGACGCCGTTCGATCAGCCGCTCTATATTCTTTACTCCTCCGGTACGACCGGCGCTCCGAAGTGCATCGTGCACGGCGCCGGAGGCACGCTGCTCCAGCATCACAAGGAGCACCTGCTCCACACCGATCTCAGGCGCGATGATCGTATCTTCTACTTCACCACTTGCGGCTGGATGATGTGGAACTGGCTCGCGAGCGCGCTCGCGACGGGCGCGACGCTCGTGCTCTACGACGGCAGTCCGTTCCATCCCGACCCGGGCGTGCTTTGGCGCATGGCCGAGGAGGAGCGCATCACGATCTTCGGCACGAGCGCGAAGTATCTCTCGGCGCTCGAGAAGAGCGGCTTCGTCCCGGCGCAGGAATGCGGCCTCGAGGCGCTCGTGACGCTGCTTTCGACCGGATCCCCGCTCGCGCCGGAGGGGTTCGATCACGTGTACCGGGCCGTCAAGCACGATCTGCTGCTCGCCTCCATCTCTGGCGGCACCGACATCATCTCCTGCTTCGCGCTCGGCTGTCCCATCCTGCCGGTGCGCCGCGGCGAGCTGCAGTGTCGCGGCCTGGGGATGCGCGTCGAGGTCTTCGACGATGGCGGCAGACCGGTGCTCGAGCAACGCGGCGAGCTCGTTTGCACAGCCCCGTTTCCCTCGATGCCGGTCGGATTCTGGGATGACCCGGACGGCAGCAAGTACCGCGGCGCTTACTTCGAGCGCTTTCCGGGAGTGTGGCACCACGGGGATTACGCGCAGATCACCGCAAACGGGGGGGTCGTGATCCACGGCCGCTCCGATGCCGTCCTCAATCCCGGTGGCGTGCGACTCGGAACCGCGGAGATCTATGCGGCCGTCGAGAGCCTACCGGAGGTCCTCGAAGCGCTCGCTGTCGCCCAGGAGTGGGATCGCGACGTGAGAGTCGTGCTGTTCGTGCGGCTGAGGCAGGACATTGCGCTCGACGAGGCCTTGCGGAGCAGGATCCGTGCGGCGATTCGCGCGCAGACGACGCCGCGGCACGTTCCGGCGAAGATTGTCGCGGTGCCCGACATTCCGCGCACGCTCTCCGGCAAGCTCTCGGAGCTTGCCGTACGCAACGCCGTCCACGGCCGTCCGGTCGCGAATCTCGATGCGCTCGCGAACCCGCAGTCGCTGGAGCATTTTCGCGACGTTCCAGAGCTCGCGGGCTGAGCGGCGCCGCGACTGCCCGCGAAGCGGCTCATCGGTCGCCGCGGGGAGCCTGCTTCGCGCGTCCGCGACGCGTGCGCCACCAACGCAGCAGCCCATAGGACAAGCGCACCTTCTCCTGGCCCACCGGTAGACCGGCGCGCGCGAAGATCCACGACGACTTGCCGGATGCGCAGAAATATCGTGCAGCCGACACCGATCACCATGCCGGTGAAGGTCGACAGCACGAGCCATTGCACGACGGTCGCGAGCATCACGAGCGGCTCGGCCAGCTGAAAGCGTCGCATGGCTGGGCTCGACTAGCGCGTGCGCGACTGCCGCGCGGCGGACCGCGGAGTCCGATCGATGTCGGGGGTCCTCAAGCGTTGAAGGCGAGCGCTAGCCCCGGCCGAGGCCAGCGGCATCGATACAGCCGGCCGGTGCTGGAGCAAGTCACCCAGGCATCGCGCATGTCGGCGCCGCCGAAGCAGAGGTTCGTGGTGACCGGATCCGGAAAAGAGACGTGCTCGAACGCCCCTTGCGGCTCGAACACCGTGATGCCGCCGTTCCAGAGGGTGCCCACGCAGATGCGGCCGTCGCGCTCGACGGCGAGGCTATCAAGCCACTGGAAGCCTGGGAGCGTCGCGACGACCCGGCCCGGCGCGATGGAGGTCTGCGGCGCCATCTCGCCCGGCCGCGGCAGATCGAACTCATAGAGCCGGCCGACCATGCAGTCGGCCATGTAGAGCTTGCGCTCGTCCGGGGACAGTCCGATGCCGTTCGGCGAGATGAGCTCGCTGCGCCAGCGGACGATGCGCGATCCGTCGGGCCGCGCGTAGTAGACCGCGCCGAGGCGGCGGTTCTCGCCGTCGGAGTAGCCGAGGCAGGTGAACCAGAAGCCGCCCGTGCGATCGAACACGATGTCGTTCGGGCTGTTGAGCGGCTTGCCGTCGCAGCCGTCGTAGAGCGTCGAGACCCGCCCGGTGCCGAGTTCGACGCGCTGGATGGAGCCCGTCGTGTAGCGCGCCGGCGGACCCGCCGGCAAATGCGCCTCGCCCGGCGTCCACTCCCACGCGCCTCCGTTGTTGCACACGTAGACCGCTCCGTCGGGCCCGATGGCGGCGCCGTTCGGGCCTCCTCCGAGCTGCGCCAGCGTCTCGCGCCGCCCGTCGAGCCCGACACGAGTCAAGG
>JBOHZT010000247.1:0-5394 GCA_050738535.1 Steroidobacteraceae bacterium | reverse complement strand
GTGTGAGCTCAACGTGATCGAGCAGGCGCACAACGTTTGCCGCACGACGATCGCCCAGGACGCCTGGCGCCGCGGTCAGGCCCTGGCGGTCCACGCCTGGATCTATCGCCTCACCGACGGCCTCGTACAGGATCTGGGCTTTGCCGCCTCGGCGGAGCGGGAGCCTGCCATCGAGCTGGCGCATGCCGTCGAGCGTGTCGGGGCACGCGTCGCCGGCCGCTGAGGCGCGCCCCCGGCCGGGCCGGACTACCCGTTCGCGTCGGATTTCGCGTCGACGGCCTCGCGCGCTTCCCGGTCGCGCTTCACCTTCAGGGCCATCCCGGCGAAGAACAGTCCGCACTCGTACAGCAGGTACATCGGTCCGGCCATGCAGGTCATGGAGATGGCGTCGGGCGGCGTCACTGCGGCGGAGACGACGAAGACCAGGATCAGCACGTAGCCGCGGTTTTTCCTGAGCTTCTCGAGCTTCACGAGCCCCGTGATGACGAGCAGCACCACTGCGACCGGGGCCTCGAACGCGATGCCGAAGGCGAGAAACATGTGCATCACGAAGCTGACGTAATTCGTGATGTCCGTGTTCATCTCCACGCCCTTGGGCGTGAATTGCGCGAAGAAGCGGAACATGAGCGGGAAAATGATGAAAAACACGAACGCGATGCCGCAGTAGAACAGGGCGATGGAGGAGACGAGGAGCGGGAGGGCAAAGTGTTTCTCGTGCTTGTAGAGCCCCGGCGCCACGAAGGCCCAGACCTGATAGAGCACATAGGGCATCGCGATGAACAGCGCGATGTACATCGCGAGCATGAACGGTGTCATGAAGGGCGCCATGACCCCGGTCGCGATGAGGTGCGCGTTCGGCGGCAGCTGCGCTTGGATGGGCCGGGAGACCAGCTCGAAGAGGTCTTTTGAGAAGATCGAACACGGGATCAGCGCGATGAAGACGGCGATCAGCGCGCGGATCAGCCGATTGCGCAGCTCGAGCAGATGCGAAATCAGCGTGCCTTCGATGAGCTTCTCTCCGGCCGGCTTGTCTTCGAGGTCCTCCTTGTCCTCGTCTTCGGGTTCCGCGCTCATGGTGGGCTACTGGACCGCGTCGCGGTCCGGTAGCGTCCGGGTGGGAGAGCTCTCGATCTCGGCCGGCGCGGATGCGGGAGGCGAGACGCCATAGGGAGCCGCTGGGCTGCGAGCCGGCGCCGCAGGGGAGTCGAGCTCGAGCGACAGCTGCGAGGCCGCCGGATCGGGCTCCGGAATGAGGCTGGGATCGCCATACGGAGCGGGTGGGGGCTCCGTCTCACCATAGTCCGGCTGCCAGTCGACTGCGGGCCCCAGATAAGGATCCTCGGGCAAGGCCTCTGTCGTTGCCTCCGCCGCTGCCGTGCCGGTGTCCGCGGCCGCCGTGGATTCTCCCGGCGAGGTGCTGGAAGAAGGGGTCGTGCCCTTCAGGGCCTGCGAGCGCTTGCCGGTCGTATCGAGCGCGTCGTCGACGACGCTGATCTCCTGCTCGAGCTGCTCGCGGAACTGGCGCGCCATGGTGCGCGCGCGCCCGACCCAATGGCCGACCTTGGCCGCGGCGGCTGGCAGCTTCTTGGGACCGAGCACCACGAGCCCGACGCCGAAGATGATGACGATCTCGGGAAAGTCGAAGAACATCCTGACAATTCAATGCCCGCGGTGCGCGGTTGCGAGCGCGCGCCGCTTCGGAACACGGACGCTATCGAGCGCCGTCCCGCTCGCTCGGTCGACGCATGGCCGTCTCGGGAAATTCCGCGTCCGGGCGATCGGAGCCCACCTGCGCGGGGTGCCGTGCGGCCGGACTGCCGGGGGCCATCGCTCTCTTGAAGCTCTTCACGGCGGCGCCCAGATCCGAACCGATCGTCCGCAGCCACTTGGTGCCGAAGACGAGTAGTACGACGGCCAGGATCACCAAGAGGTCGCGCATCGATACCCCGAGTCAGAACACCCGCTTTCGCAGGGCCAGCCTCAAATCATAGGCCAAAACACGCCATGCGGCGCAGCGGACTTTCGATGACCGCGCCCGCGAGCGATTTCAAGGCCTTGGGCGCGCCTCGAGCCAGAAGGTGACGGGGCCGTCGTTCACGAGCTGCACGCGCATGTGCGCGCCGAACGCTCCGGCCGCGACGGGCGAGTGCCGCGCTCGAGCCTCGCTCACCAGGTACTCGAAGAGCGCGCGAGCGATCTGCGGATCCGCGACGGTGCTGAAGCTTGGTCGCGTGCCCTTGCGAGTGTCGGCGGCAAGTGTGAATTGCGGCACGAGCAGCAGGCCTCCGCCGACATCGCCAAGATGGCGGCTCATGCGGTCCCCCGCGTCGGGGAAGATGCGGTACGACAAGAGGCGCTCGAGCAGCCGCGCCGCGCTGGCCGTGCCGTCTTCGCGCTGCACGCCGATGAGCGCGAGGACCCCGGAGTCGATCGACGCGGTGAGCCGGCCGTCGATCTCGACCTCGGCGTGGAGAACGCGCTGAAGCAGCGCGATCATTGCCGGCCGCCGTGCGGCCGTCGTCGCCGTTGCGGCCGCGACGCATGTCCGCAGACGCGTGCTAAACCAGCCCCGGGATCGCGCGCTGGCCGCCCCGTGGGACCGCGAGGCGGCGTCGGTGGCAAAACTTCCGACAAATCCGTACCATTCAAGACCATTTTTTCGAGGCGCTCGAGGACAGGTATGACGCGGGTTCGTTGGGGTACATTGTCGGCCATTCTTGCGTGCGGGGCGCTCGCAGGAACGGCATTCGCTCAGAGCGCCACCCCCAAGGGCAATCCCGCGCAGGGCAAGGTGATCTCCTACACCTGTCTCGGCTGCCACGGCATCGATAGCTACCGCAACGCCTACCCGAATTACGAGGTGCCGCGACTCTGGGGCCAGTCGCCAACCTACATCGTGGACGCGCTGAAGGAGTACCGGGACGGGCAGCGCAAGCACCCGACGATGCACGATCAGGCCTCCACCCTGACGCCCCAAATGATGGCGGACGTGGCCGCGTACTTCGGCAGCGTGCCGCTCAAGCAGGGGGCGACGCCCGTCAGCGCTCGCAAGCCGCCAGCCGCCGCGACCGTCTGCGTGGCCTGCCACGGGGTCAACGGGATCGGCGTGGTGCCCATGTATCCGGATCTCGCGGGCCAGCATGCGGATTACCTCGTGCAGGCGCTGAAGGAGTACAAGGACGGCCAGCGCAAGAACCCGGTGATGGCCGCCATGGCCGTGACGGTCAAGGCTACCGACATGTGGACCATCGCGGACTACTTTGCGAGCCTCAAGCCGCGGCTGAAGACCCTCCCGCGGCCCTGGTCGATCCTCACCGTCAAGCGCTGAGCGGGCGGCGACTCTAGCCTGGCAGTCGCCCGGGCTGGCGGTTGCGAGAGCCGGCGCCGTCGCGTTAGCGGCTGGCGCCCAGCGTCTCGTCACCCGGCTTCGCGAGGCGTGCCAGGAATGCCGCCGCGATCCGGTAGTAGGCGTCCCGGTCGGGCTTTTCCAGGAACTCGGTGCCCTCGTCACGCGCGGCGAGGTACCAGACATCCGCGGCCCGCGATTGCAGCACCGCCACCAGATCCTGCGTTTGGGAGGGCGGAACGCGAGGGTCGTTGAGACCGTCGACGACGAGGAGCGGGCGGCGGATCCATCTCGAGCGGTCGATCGGGGAGATGCGGTCGAGGAAATCCCGTGTATCGGAGCTGCGCTCGTCGCCGAATTCCGCGCGCAATGTGCCGCTGCGATAGGCCGGCGCCCGCTGCAGGAAGGTCACGAAGTTCGTGATGCCGCCGAAGTCGATGCCGCCGCAGAGCCGATCGTTGTAGTCGTCGAGCGCCGCGAGCGCCAGGGACCCTCCATAGGACCTGCCGAGCACCACGACGCGCTTGCTGTCGAGATCGTGCTGCAGGTCTATCCAGACGAGGAGCGCGCCGATGTCCCGCACCGCGTCCGCGCGTAGGCGGCCGTTGGCGAGCTGGAGGAAGTGCTTGCCGTATCCCGAGGAGCCACGGACGTTCGGCGCGATCACGACATAGCCGAGCTCGTTCACGACCATTTGAATGAAAGGGTCGAACGTCGGCCGAGCCTCGCCGCCCGGCCCGCCGTGAATGTCGATGAGGACGGGGTGGGGCCCCGGCGTGCGCGGACGGTAGACATACGCGGCGAGCAGGCGGCGATGCAGGCCGACGCGGTCCCACGTCTCGAAGTGGATGAGCTTGGCCGGGACGAAGGCCTCACGGGTGAGCGGCCCCGGCTCGCTTTCGGTCCAACGAACGACCTTTTGGCTCGGGAGGTCGAGCACATAGACGTCGCGCGGCGACTGCGGGCTCTCCACCGTGAACGCGAGCCGCCGGCCCGTGCGGTCGAACTCGAGCGTCGAGATGACGCCTTGCGGTACCCCCTGCGGGGACAGCTCGAGCTGGTACCGCGTGTCGAGCAGGGTCAGATGGCTCGTGCCGCCGGAATTCACGACGTACGCGACGTACCGCCCGTCCGCGCTCACATCGAAGGCATCGACGTCCCATGACACTTTCGCGGTGAGCGAGCGCGAATCGTGCGTCAGCGGATCGAGGTCGCGGAGCTCTGCGAACTCCGAGCCGGCGTCGGAGATGTAGTAGATCCCATGTCCGTCGGGCGCGAAGCGCGCGGCCCGGATCGCACCCGTATCCTTGCCGGTATCGACGGGCGTGATGGCGCCGGTCGCCACATTGGCAAGATAGAGGCGGCTCGCTTCACGCGAGACCGACTGCTCGACGAGCAAGGTTCGGTCGTCGGGCGACCAGTCGAGCGGTAACCAGGTCCCCTGCTGTCCCGCGACCACGAGATGTGGGCGCGCGCCCGCTCCAGCCGCGAGATCGACCACATAGACGTCATCACTCGCCGGATCACGCTCGCTGCCGTAGAACGCGAGGTGCTTGCCGTCCCGCGACCAGACGAGCGCGCCGTGGCGCGCCTCCGCGCCCGTGAGCAGCCGCACACTGCGGTCCGTGAGCCGATAGAGGTAGACCTGATCGTTTCCGTCGCCGCCGTGGTTCTTCAGGAAGGCGAAGACGGTGCCGCCCGCGAGCGGCGCCGCCGCGCGCAGCACCGGGTCGGCGGAGTATGTGAGCTGCTCGCGCGTCCCGAGCGGCGCCGCGACACGGTGGAGCTCCGCGGTGCTCGCGAACCGGGTGCGGACGAGCATGCTGCCGTCCGGCAGCCAGGCGAGGAACGTCGCCCCGCGCGTGTCCGTGTAGGGCGCGACGCGTGCCGCGAGGCCGGGATCGATCGGGCTGACGCCCTGGACGATGAGATCGCCGCCCCGGTCCGCGTGGGCAGCGCTCGACGGCTGCTGTGCCGCGCGCGCGGGCGCCGCCGGTGCTGCTGCCAAAGCGGCCGCCAACAGCGCGGCGGCGAGCGCGCGCGGGTTG
>JBOHZT010000246.1:0-5398 GCA_050738535.1 Steroidobacteraceae bacterium | reverse complement strand
GCTAGGAACAAAGGAACGACACGTCGATTCCGCATGGCTCGATACCTTCGAAGGCGCCGTGCTTGCCGCACGGCCACGGCGTCTGCACTCGCAAGCCCGAGGCCGCTCTCGCGCCCGGCGCGTCGGAACAGCGCCCGAACCTGACGCGCCCGCGCGCGCGGTTCGTGTAGGAAAGCGCCGACGCGCGTACCCGCGGCCTGCCCGAGATCGGCTGCCGGGAGGATTTCAGGTTGCTTCGCGAGCGGCGGACTAATGCGCCCTGGGGGCGCACAGATCGAGGTGCTTGCGCACGAGGCTCAGGGCGTAGCGGACGGCCGCGCCCCTGTCACTGAAGGAGCCGAGCAGCTCGCTCCCGCGTTCCCCATGCACCACCCAGGTATTCACCGGCCCGCGCGTCACCCGGTAGACCGCGCGCTCCATGTGTCTGCCGCTCACCATACAACTCCTTCACGCGTTTCGGACGCGAGCAAGGAGCGCGCCTGGTCATGGGCACGCCGCCTGCTGGGCGCAGTAGGACGCGTCCGACGCCAGGATCGGCGCGCACGGCATCCCATCGTTCGCGGCGGCCGACTCTGCCAGTCAGGGACAACGGGTAGCTTGGCTTTGAGACAGCGGGATTGAGGCCGGCCAGCCGGGGAGAGCCATATGGACTCAGGCGAATGCACACATGAAGTGACGCAGCAAGACGTGACGGATGAGATGGTGTCGCTCGTACCGCAGCTGCACACCTTCGCGCGCTCGCTGTGCCGGGATGGCGTGCGCGCGGATGATCTCGTACAGGAGGCGCTGCTGCGAGCGTTCAACAACATCCAGCGTTTCACGCCGGGCACGAACCTCAAGGCTTGGCTCTTCACGATCGTCCGCAACGAGCACTACTCACAGCTGCGCCGGCGCAAGTTCGAGGCGCACGACATCTCGGCCGATCAACTTCCCGAGCCGAGCGTTCCGCCGGATCACGACGGGGAGCTCGAACTGCGCGACCTCAATCGCGCGCTCGCCGTACTGTCCGCCGGCCAGCGCGCCGCGCTCATCCTGGTGAGCGCGAGCGGCTTCTCCTACGAGGAAGCCGCGTCCATCTGCGGATGCGCGGTGGGGACCATCAAGAGCCGCGTGGCGCGCGCGCGCAGCGCGCTCATCGCCATGCTGGAGGGGCGGGCGCCCGTGCCGGCGCCTCTCGAGAGCGCGGACCTCGCGCGCTCCGACGATGGCTGGACCGCTCCCCGGTACCGCCCTGCGGCCGCGGCTCAACCGGTGCTCTGAAGCCCCTGTGCGATGCCGTTGACGCTCGCGAGCAGCGCCTCGAACAAGTCACGGTCCTGGCGGTCCCCGGCACGCCAGCGGGCCAGCAAGTCGAGCTGCATGAGATTCATCGGATCCACGTACGGGTTACGCAGCCGGATCGACCGCTGCAGCGTCGCGTCTCCATCGAGGAGCTCGCGCTGCCCTTTCAACTCGAGCACCCGCTCGCGCGCGAGCACGTACTCGGCGCGGATCTGCGCGAAGAACGAGCCGAGCGCGGCCGGCGCGAGCCCGTCGTACGCACGCGCGATCTCGAGGTCCGCCCGCGCGAGCGCCGCCTCGATGTCGTCGATCAGGTTGCGCACAAAGTAGACGCTCTCGTAGCACGCCCTCACCGCCTCGAGTCCATGCCGTCCGATCGCGTCGTCGAGACCGCTGCCCGCGCCGTACCACGCCGATAGCAGATACCGGGACTGCGTCCACGCGAACGCCCACGGCACGGGTCGCAGAGTCTCGAGCGCCTCGCGCTCCTTGCGGTACGCCGGCCGCGCGCCGATCTGCATGCGCTCGAGCACGTCGATCGGCGTGACGAGCCGGAAGTACTGGTGGAACGCAGGATCGCCGTGCACGAGCCGCCGGTAAGCATCGCGGCTCGCGGTGGCGAGCGTCGCCGCGCACTCCGGCTCGGCGGCGGTCCGGGGCCGCTGTGCGCGCTTCAGGCTCGGGGTGTAGAGCGCGAGCGCGTTGAACGCGCGCTCGAGCGTGCGCATGGCGATCGGATGCAGCCCGTAGTTCTGATTCACGCCCGCGCCCTGCTCCGTCACGCGCAACACGCCCCCGCGCGCCTCGACGGGCGCCGCCCGCACCGGCGTATCGATCCGGCCGCCGCCGAGCGCAACGCTTCCCCCGCGGGCGTGAAAGATGACATGCCGATCCCCGGACGCCGCGAGCGCCGCGGCGAGCTCGCCCTGCGCGCGCTCGGCCGCGAACCGGGAAGCCACCAGGCCGCCCTCCTTGCCGCTCTCCGCGTAGCCGATCACGACGCACTGGTGGCTGCGCGTCTCGAGATGGCGCCGGTAGAGCGGATCGGCGAGCAGGCGCCGCATGACCTCCCCGCTGCGCTCGAGCGTTCCGATGGACTCGAACATCGGCGCCACATCGAGAGCCGCCTCGCCGGTGCGCCTGTCCGAGGCCTCCGCCCAGCGTGCGAGCTCGAGCACCGCGAGAACGTCATCCGTATCGGTGGTGCCGCTCACGATGTAGTAGCCGACCGCATCGGGCCCGTAACGGTGCCGCGCCTGCTGCAGCGCCTCGAAGACCCCGAGCGTGCGCTTGCCGAGCGGGTCGAGATCGACTCGCGGGCCCGCATCCCGGGCGATGGCCCGAGCAAGGAGCAGATGGCGCTCCCCGCTCGGCCGCGATCGCCAGCGCGGGTCGTCGAGTCCGCGCGCGAGCACCTCGTGGTGCACGGAGCTCTCCTGTCGCACGTCGAGCGTCGCCAGGTGGAACCCGAAGGTGTCGATGCGGCGCAGCAGCCGCTGCACCGGCTGGTGCCCGGCGTTCCAGCCCTTGTTGGCGCGCAGGCTCTCCGCCACCAGCCGCACGTCCCCGCGCAGCTGGTCGGCATGCTCGTAGCCGTTGGCCCGGCCCTCGAGCGTGTTGTTGAGACGGGCGGCGACCTGCCCCAGAAACACCCGATAGGGCATGCGGTCGTGGCGCGCCGGGGTGATCGCGCGCGAGCCTGGCAGGAGCGTCGCGTACTCCTCGATGCGCTTGGCGAGCGCCGAGGAGATGCTGATGCGGCTCGCGCTCTGCGAGAGCTCCTGGGCGAGCACCGCGCATTCGTCGTGATAGGCGCGCAGGATCACCTGCTGCTGGCGCGCGAGCGTCTCGCGGATCGTCTTGCCATGTACATCGGGATTGCCGTCCATGTCCCCGCCGACCCAGGTGCCGAACCGCAGCAGCGCGGGCAGCTCGATCGATTCGGACTCGACGCCGTAGAGCTTCGCGAGCGCGTCGGCGATCTCCTCGTAGAACGCCGGTACCACCCGGTAGAGCACCTCGATCAGATAGAACAGCACGTGCTCCCGCTCGTCGGCGACCGTGAGCTTCTCGCGTGGATGCTCCTCGGTCTGCCAGCCGACCGTGATCTCCTGCCTGATCCGGTTCGAGAGGCCGCGCAGCTCCTGCGGCGTGAGCGTCGGATCGAGCCGGTCGAGGAGCAGCCGCGCCATGCGCTGATGGCTGCGCAGCAGGGTGCGGCGCAGCGACTCGGTCGGGTGCGCCGCGAACACGGGCTGGATGCTGAGGCCGGAGATGAGCTCGAGCACTTCCTCGAGCGAGAGTCCCTCGGCCTTCAATGTGGCGAGCGCGTCCTCCACGCCGCCCGGCTGCGGGCGCCCCGCCGCGTCCAGAAAATACTGGCGCCGGCGCCGCACGCGGTGCACCTTCTCCGCGAGGTTGACGGCCTGGAACCAGGTGGAGAAGGCGCGCACCAGGTCGCGAGCCTCCTCGGGAGGCCGGCCGCGAATGCGCGCGGCGATGTCGGCCGCCGCCTGGGAATCCCCATCGCGGCGGCGGATGGCGAGCACGCGGTCCTGCTCGACTGTCTCGAGCAGCTGCGTCCCGCCCTGCTCGCGCAGCATGGCGCCGATCAGCTCCCCGAGCGCGTGTACGTCCTCGCGCAACGCCGCATGCCGCGGCGGGAAGTGGATCTCCTCGCGCCTCATCCTAAGCTCTACGAGCCCATCAGCACCGTCGTATCGAAGCTCTCGAAGCCCTGGATCGCGCGCCGGTAGGCGTTGAACACCAAGCGCTCGGCCTCCTTGTCCGCGCGGGCAGAGAGCAGCATACGCAGCAGCACGTCGTCCGCGGGGCGTGCCGCGTCCTCGGCCATCAACTGCTCGATGACGCGCGTCAGGCGATGCACCAGCTCGTTCGCGAAGCGCAGATGCGCACCGTCGTGCACCTCGCCCGCCGCGGCCCCGTAGGTGCAGCGCGCCTCCTCCGCCAGTTCGTGCAGGAACAAATTGAGCAGACGCGCCTTGTCGACCATCCGCAGATCGGCGAAGTACTCGATTTCAGATTGAAGGTTCATGGGCGGCGCACTCGATGGGTTGTGATCTTACCCTAGCGCGTTGTAGCTGGAGTAAGCTTACCTGAGCCGCGTCAAATTCGCGTCGGCATTTGGAGACAGCGATGCGCAAGTATCTGAGTGTCGGTTTGCTCACAGCCGTCCTGGCGCTCGCGGCCACGGCGGTTCTGGCGCAGGGTCGGGAAGAGGCTCGGTTGCTCACGGCCCGCCAAGTGCTGAAAGAGCTGCGCGCCTCGCCGGACCAGTTCATCCCGGCGAGCCTGCTCTCCAGGGCCTACGGCATCGCGGTCGTTCCGAGCGTCACCAAGGCCGCCTTCTTCTTCGGCGCGTCGCGCGGGAACGGCGTGCTCGTGGTGCGCAACAAGTACGGCCGCTTCAGCGATCCGATCTTCATCAATCTCACGGGCGGCAGCGTCGGCTTTCAATGGGGCATACAGTCGACGGACGTCGTGCTCGTCTTCACCTCGCAGCGCAGCATCGAGGAGATCACGAGCGGGAAGATCACCCTCGGCGCGGACGCCTCCATCGCCGCCGGCCCGGTCGGACGCCAGGCCGCCGCGGCGACCGACCCGACCGTCTCCTCCGAAATCTATTCCTACTCGCGCAGCCGCGGCCTGTTCCTGGGCGTGGCCCTGAACGGTGCCGTACTCACCATCGACAAAAGCGCGGACGCCCGTTTCTATGACCGCGGCGTCGCCGAGGCGACGGCCATCGTGAGCGGCAAACTCACGACGAGCGACGACATCGCCAAGGAGTTCATGGCCGAGGTCGATCTCGTCACCGGCACCGCGCTCTCGACCCCGGCATCCGCGAGTGTCGCGGAGCCGGGGGCGCCGAACGCCTCCGCCGCCCCGCCCGCTCAATCCTCGACCGTCGGCGCCACTTCGGCCTCGGGCGCGACGACCTTCCCGCTCGCCGATCCACACCCGGGCTCCGCGCCTCCCAACTGATACCCCAGGTCCACGCGCGCGGGGGGTACCCGCGCGTCAGGGGACGCCCTATGCCGCACCCCACCACCTCATAGAGCCCCTGTCCGATGGACACCGCCCCCGCCCGATGGTAACC
>JBOHZT010000245.1:0-5406 GCA_050738535.1 Steroidobacteraceae bacterium | reverse complement strand
CGGGCAGTCGGTGCGGCGCGGACTCGAGGCGCTCGCGGGCCGCGCAGGCGCGGACGACTGGGTGCTCGTGCACGATGCCGCACGGCCCTGTCTGCCCCTGGCGGATCTCGATCGCCTGCTGGAGGCTTGTCGGGAGCATCCCGTCGGCGGATTGCTCGCGGCCCCGGTCGCGGACACCCTGAAGCAGGTGCGGGTCGGCGGCGCGGTCGAGCGCACGGTCGATCGGGCCGGCCTGTGGCGCGCACTCACCCCGCAGATGTTCCGCTATGGACCGCTCTGCGCGGCGCTCGACGCGGCCCTCGCGGCCGGGCGCTCGCCGACGGACGAGGCGCAGGCGCTCGAGTGGAGCGGCGCCGAGCCGCTCGAGGTTCCCGGCTCCGCGGCAAATTTGAAGGTCACGAGCGCGGAGGACCTGTCGCTCGCGGCCGCGGTGCTCGCGAGGCGCGGGGCGGGCATGCGCACGGCCCAGCGTGTCGGATCGGGATTCGACGTGCACGGGTTCGGGCCCGGCGAGTTCGTGATGCTGGGGGGCGTGCGCATTCCGCACTCGCACGGCGTGGTAGCGCACTCCGATGGCGACGTGGTCCTGCACGCGCTGTGCGACGCGCTGCTCGGCGCGGCCGGGCTCGGGGACATCGGCCAGCATTTTCGCGACGACGATCCGCGCTGGCGGGGTGTGCCGAGCAGCGGGTTCGTGAGCACCGTGGTGGCGCTCCTCGCCTCTCGCGGGCTCGCGGTGGTGAATGCGGACATCACGCTCATCGCCGAGGCACCGCGGCTTGCCGGCCATCGCGAGGAAATGCGCTCCGTGATCGCCCGCCTGCTCGGCGTGCCTCCCGACCGCGTGAACGTCAAGGCGACGACCACCGAGCGGCTCGGCTTCCTCGGGCGGCGCGAGGGAATCGCGGCGCAGGCGATCGTGCTCCTCGATCAGACTCTCGAGAGCAGCACATAGACCGCGCCGGTCCCGCCGTCGGCGCTGCGAGCCGACACGAAGGCGAGCACCTTCGAGCTGCGCTGCAGAAAGCCGCTCACGGTGTTCCTCAGCACCGGTCCGCGCGGCCCGGAGTTGAGGCCCTTGCCGTGGATGATCCGCACGCAGGTGAGGCCGCGCGCAAGGGCCTCCGTGAGGAACTCGCGCAGGGCTGCCTTGGCGTCACGGGCCGTGAGGCCGTGGAGATCGAGCTCGGCCTGGATGCGGTACTGGCCTCGCCGGAGCTTGCGCAGCACGGAGCTGCGCAAGCCAGCGCGCGCGTAGGAGGCGACCTCGCCGCCCGCGAGGTCCGGATCGTCGAGCGAGAAGGTGAGGCTCTCATCGAGCACG
This sequence comes from Steroidobacteraceae bacterium, assembly GCA_050738535.1. GTDB lineage: Bacteria > Pseudomonadota > Gammaproteobacteria > Steroidobacterales > Steroidobacteraceae > JASHUC01. Next base: position 4,082 of record JBOHZT010000245.1, on the reverse strand, counting down.
GCGAGTCGGTCCGCGCGCGTGAAGCGCGCGACGGGGCGCGGCTTCGGCGGCGGCGGCAAAGCGGGCGCTTGCCGCAGGGGACGCACGCCGCGGACCGCCTCGCGGAAGAGCTGCGTGTCCTGTGAGCGCTCGCCCTCGGGGCTCCCGGGGAGCGGCTCGCCCTCCCGCGAAGGTCGTCGAGCCGCTATATTGGCGCGCCATTTCGATCGGGTCATGACTCACGAGATTACGTGAAGATCCTGCTGAGCAACGACGACGGCTATCGCGCCGAGGGAATTCTCCGCCTGCGGGAGGCGCTCGCCCCGATCGCCGACGTGACCATCGTCGCTCCGGATCGCAACCGCAGCGGCGCCAGCAATTCGCTGACGCTCGATGTGCCGCTGCGAGCCTTCGAGGCCGAGCCCGGCGTTTACTACGTGGTCGGCACTCCCACGGACTGCGTGCACCTCGCGATCTCGGGGCTGTTCGCCTTCGATTACGACGCGGTCATCTCGGGCGTCAACGACGGGCCGAACCTCGGGGACGACGTGCTCTACTCGGGAACGGTCGCCGCGGCGGTGGAAGGGCGTTTCCTCGGGCTGCCCACGCTCGCGCTCTCCTTGTGCACGGGACCGCAAAGCGGCAGGCACTTCGAGACTGGCGCCCGCATCGCCCGGCTGATGCTCGAGCGGCTGCTCGTGCGACCGCTCGACAGCGCGCTCATCCTCAATGTCAACGTGCCCGACGTCCCGTTCGAGCGCCTCAAGGGATTTCGCGCGACGCGACTCGGTTTTCGGCACCGGTCGAAGCCTGTGATACCCGCCGAGGATCCGCGCGGCCGCACTGTCTACTGGATCGGTCCGGCCGGGCCCGAGCAGGATGCGGGGCCGGGCACCGATTTCGAGGCCGTGGCCGCGGGCTACGTCTCGGTGACGCCGCTGCAGATCGACGTGACGCGCCATGCCGCCGTCCCGCTGGTCGCGAGCTGGCTGGAGAGTTTCGATGAATGATTTGCGGATGGCCGGCATCGGCATGACTTCGGCTCGCACTCGCGACCGGCTGGTGCAACGGCTGCGGGAGCATGGCATCTCCAATCCCGCCGTCCTCGATCGCGTCCGCAACGTGCCGCGGCACATTTTCGTCGATGAGGCGCTGAGCAGCCGCGCCTACGAGGATACCGCGCTGCCGATCGGGTTCGGGCAGACGATCTCGCAGCCCTACATCGTCGCGCGCATGACCGAGGCGCTGCTCGAGGGACCGCCGCTCAATACGGTGCTCGAGGTGGGCACCGGATGCGGCTACCAAACCGCCGTGCTCGCGCCGCTCGTCGAGAAGCTCTACACGGTCGAGCGCATCGAAGCGCTCATCGCGCGGGCGCGGCTGCGCGTGAAGGAGCTCGGTTTGAAGAACGTGCGCTTCCGGCACGGCGACGGCACCGCCGGTTGGAAGGCGCATGCGCCCTACGACGGCATTCTCGTCGCTGCGGCGCCGCTCGTCCTGCCGGAGCTCCTCGTGCAGCAGCTGAGCGTGGGCGGCCGGCTCATCGTGCCGATCGGCCCGGAGGGCGAGCAGGAACTCGTCCGGCTCACCCGCAAGGAGCAGCGTATCGACCGGCAGTCACTCGGCCCCGTGGCGTTCGTGCCGCTCCTCGGCGGCACGCTCTAGCAATAAAACGCTTGGCGACGACGGACTTGCACTCGGAAGTGCAAGCCGATTACCATGTCGCCGAACACCGACATATAGGGTGGCCTGGAGAAGGCACAGAGCGGAGAGAACGGCGGGAAAGCAAGAATAATATCTCAGCAAGAACAAGAAGATACGGCCGATTGTTCGAGTCTGTCAGCTTCGAATGCATGCGGCGGTGGAAATCCTCTCCCTCTGTGCCTTCCCCCGGCCGCCTCGATCGCCTCCAGCCGACCTCTGCCGCCGCGAGCTCCGCAGGCGAGGACGAGCGCCTCAGGCGAGGAATAGCATCGCCACCACGCGCCGCTCCTCTTGCACGAGGATGTTGTACGTCCGGCAAGCGGCATGGAGATCCATCGGCTCGAGCCCGATGCCGCGCGAGGCGAACGCGTCGCGGACCGCCGCACTCGGGAAGCGCTGCACCGCGCCTGTCCCGAGCAGCACGATCTCCGGATCGAGCGCCAGGACCGGCTCGAGCTGCGAGGCGTCGAGATCCGTCGCGCTGCTCGCCTCCCAGTCGGTGATGAGCGTGCTCGCCGCGACGATGCACGGGCGCTCGACCACGCGATCGCCGATCCGTACCGCGCCCGCCGCGTAGCCGCGAATCACATTGACGTCGTTGCGAGCATCGAGCGTCAGCTTCATGCCGTTAACATACGCCTCGTGAGCGAGCTCGTCATAGTCGTGACGGACCTTTACTTCGGCGCGGGCGAGGCGCCGGACCGATCCGCAACGGGTGCAGCGCGCGACGCCAGTCGCCTCGACTTGCCGGGCCTCGAGCGCATGACGCGGTTCGGTCGTATCGAGGCGTTGTCGCGCGGCTGGCGCGCATGGCTCGCTGAGTGGGTCGGGCGGCCCGAGGCGGCGCTCGCGAGTCCGGGCGCCATCGCGGCGGCGGCATTGCCTGGCCGCGATGCGTCAGCGGCAACGGCGTCCGCATCCGCCGCATCGGCAGAGGCAGAGGCGGATGGCTGCGTATGGCTCGCCGATCCGGTGCGGCTCGAAGCAGACCTCACGACCTTGAGTCTCGCATCGAGCGGCATCCTGCGGCTCGCGCCCGAGGCGCAGCGCGAGCTGTGCCGCGCGTTCGACGCGACGTTCGCCGCGTCCGGCTATCGGCTCGCAACCGCGCGGAACGGACGGTTCCTCGGGTTGGGGCCGGCGCTCGCGGAGATACCGCGGACGGTCGATCCGGCGCGGTTCCTGGGATCGGGCCTCGCGGACGCATTGCCGGCGGGATCGGGTGCCGCGGCTCTGCGGCGTCTCGGCGTGGAGATCGAGATGTGGCTGCACGAGCACCCGCTCAATCTCGAGCGCGCGCGCCGCCGCCGTGCGCCGATCGGCAGTCTCTGGCTGTGGGGCGGCGGAGCTCCCTACGCCGCCTCGGGGACGCTGCCCGCGCAACGGCCGGCGGTGCGCTCTGCCGACGGGCGTTCCGCGGACGCGCGCGGTGACGCTGCAGCGCGGATCGTCCTGATCAGCGATGATCCGTACGTGGAAGGTCTCGCGAAGCTCGCCGGCATCGCCTGGGCGCCTCTCGAATCCGAGGGGGCATTGCTCGACCCCGCGCGGGCGCCCTTCGAGCGTGCGCGTGCCGCGGCGGCCGGCGCGGCGCGCATGCTCGTTCAGCTCGAGCTCTTTCACGCCCTCGACGACGCGACACTCGGCGGCTCGCGTCCGGCGGGGGGCGCGCCGGCCGCGTCTCTCGCAGCACTCGAGGCATTCGATCGCGACTGGATCGTGCCGGCCCTCGCGAGCCTCGCGCGACGCGAGATCGAGCGGCTCGTCGTGATCGTCAACGACCGCAAGCTCTCGCTCACGCGCCTCGACGCATGGAAGCGCTGGCGGCCGCAGCGGCCCGCGCTCGTCGCGCTCGGATGAGCGCTGCCGCGCGAATCCGGCGCCGGGAGGGCGCAGCGGCGGATCTCGGACCCGCCATCCATCCAGTGCTCGCGCGAATCTATGCCGCTCGCGGCATTCGCACGGCCGGCGAGCTGCACGCCGGCCTCGAGCGGCTGCTGCCCGTCGGCACGCTCGAGGGTGTCGAGGCCGCGGCCGAGCTCCTCGTACGGCACCGCGCGGGACGAGTGCTCATCGTCGGCGACTTCGATGCCGACGGCGCGACCAGCACGGCGCTCATGATGCGTGCGCTCGGCGCCTGGGGTTTCGCGTCGGTCGATTTCCTGGTGCCGAACCGGTTCGAGTTCGGCTATGGCCTCACGCCCGAGATCGTGGCGCTCGCCGCCGAGCGCGAGCCGACGCTCATCGTGACCGTCGACAACGGCATGTCGAGTCTCGCCGGCGTGTCGGCCGCGCGCGAGCGTGGAATCGACGTGCTCGTGACCGATCATCACTTGCCGGGGCCCGCGCTGCCGGCGGCGAACGTCATCGTCAACCCGAATGCCGCCGCGAGCTGCTTC
>JBOHZT010000244.1:0-5424 GCA_050738535.1 Steroidobacteraceae bacterium | reverse complement strand
ATCGTGATCCCGATCAGCGTGACCACGCCGGTGAGCGGCGTCAGGGGCACCAGCTCAGACAGCACCCGATCGAGTCGCCTCCCACCTTAAGATAATCCCTGATCTTCGCAATGTTACGGCGAATGTCCTGATACCGTAATGCAGGCTTCGAGCTGGTCACGCTTAGAAAGCCGGGATCGCCTTGCGCAGCGTCTGCTCGAGCTCCCGGCGCCGGGCGGGCAGGATGACGATGTCCACATCACGGCGGAGCGCCGCTGCTATCCGCCGCTTCAGGTTCTCGACATAAACGACGAATTGGAAGTCTGTGGGCAGTGTGTCGGGTGCCAGATCGAGCGCCAAATCGACGTCGGAGTCCACTCGATCCTCGCCGCGGGCGACGGAGCCAAACAACGACACATGACGAACGCCGGCCGCTTGAAGCTCAGGCTCGATGGCGCGCAGGGCTTGTAGCACTCGGCTGCGGAGGTTCTCGTTCGGAGCATCCATCTTCAAAGTCTAGCACCACCAAGAGCTTCACGGCCTAACGTGACTGCAGACATTGCGTTACATGCCCCGGAATCGGTGCTGAAACGGCTGACTCACCGGCAGCACTTCGGAGGAGCCCTCGAAGCTCACGTGCATCTCGCCGAGGCCGGTGCGCTCGACGTGCTTGATTGCGCGCACCCGCACGATGGCGCTGCGGTGCACCTGCCAGAACTCGTGCGGATCGAGTGCCTCGATGAGCTCCTTGATCGAGGTACGCAGGACGGCCTCATCGCTGCGGGTCACGGCGCGCGTGTACTTGGCGTCCGAGCGGAAGAACAGGATGTCCTCGACCGCGATCATTTTGACCAAGTTGCCCGCCGACGCCGTGATCCACTGGATGTAGCCGCCGCCGGCCGGGGCGAGCGTCTCACGCAGCCGCTCGATCGCGCTCGTGATGTCGGGCAGGCCGCTCTCGAGACGCTCGCGTAGGCGCAGCAGCGTCTTGCCGAGCCGCTCGGCGGTGACGGGCTTCAACACATAGTCGAGCGCGCCGGCTTCGAAGGCATGGACCGCGTGCTCCTCGTAGGCGGTGGTGAATACGACGTGGGCGATCCGGCAAGCCTCACTTGCCACCTCGAGCCCGCTGGCTCCCGGCATGCGGATGTCGAGGAACGCGACCTGTGGGCGGAGCGCCTCGAGCGCCTCGATCGCGGCGAGCCCATCACCGCATTCGGCGACCACTTCGAGCTGTGGCCACAGCGAGGCAAGGAGCTGCCGTAGTGCCAGGCGCTGGGGTGCCTCGTCTTCCGCGATGAGTGCCGTCGCCTTCATTGCTCGGCGCCCGTTTCATCAGGCACGTCGATGGCGGCGATCGTGCCGCCAGTCGTTGGCGCCGTGAGGGAGAAGGATGCGCGACTGTGGTATTTGAGAGCGAGCTGCGAGCGCACGTTCGTGAGACCGACGCCGTGGCCGAGGCCTGTCTTGAGCCCCATGCCGTCATCGATGACGCGTACGAGGAGGTGAGGGCCGTCCTCCCGGTCGGCGCGCGCGGCTTCGACGCGAATGTGCCCTGGGCCGGGCTTGGGCTCGATGCCATGCTTCACCGCGTTCTCGACGAGAGTGAGCAAGATCAACGCAGGGAATGGCGCGCCCTCGAGTACCGCCGGCACCGCGATCTCGTAGGTCAGGCGGTCGGGCAAGCGGATGGTCATGAGATCGAGATAGCTGCTGCAGAGCCGCAGCTGATCGGCGAGCGTCGAGTCTCCCGGGCTCGCGCGCATGGCCGGCAGCGTCGCTCGCAGATGCTCGACCAGCGCATCGATCATAACCTCCGCGCGGCCCACGTCCTGCCGCAGGAGCGAGCGCAGCGAGGCGAGGGTGTTGAAGAGGAAATGCGGCTCGATCTGCGCCTGCAGCAGCAGGAGCCGTAAGTCGACTTGCTCCTTCTGGAGCTTCAGGGAGCCGAGCGCTCGCTCGCGGGCTTCCTCGAGGAGCCGCCGCTGCTCACCGAAGTAGGTGCGCAGGGCGAGGCCGCCGCTCAGGAGGAAGTAGATGATGGGCCGTGCGGCCTGCTCGCCGAGCGAGTTCGTGAAGGCTCGGGTGCGCGCGAGGTAGGCCGCATTGATCACATGCAGCTCGAGTGCTCGGGGGACCACGAAGTAATAGGCGAGCCGGGTCTCGAGCTGGTTGATACCGTAGCAAGCGGCCACCGCAAGGAGTACCGCGACCACGACGCCGATCCGCTCACGTCCGAGCGACCAGTGCCCGCTGCGTACGGCGGCTCCGAGCAGCGGGCCAAGCGCGACGGTGAGCGTGAGGCCCCCCCCGTAATAGCCGGAGTAGATCCAGCCCAGACGAGCGTCGTTGAGCAGCAGCCCATTACTCGCGCCGATGCCCGATGCGACGATGATCGCGAAGAATCCGAAGAGGACCGTCCGGCGCCAGGACCAGGACCACGTGAAAGCCGGATAGCCGCGATAGTCGAGCGCCGTGCGAGCGCGCCTGCCGTGGCGTGGCGCCGCGGGGGCCGTGATTGCCTCGGAGGCGATTGCGGAACGCTCAGCGCGTTCTTCCCGCCCGGCGAGCGGAGCCACGGAGACCCGCGCCGCGCGGACGCTCATCACGCGCCTCTAGACCACGGCGTTGAGGGCGCGCGCGATCGGCAAGCGTGCCGCGCGAACCGCCGGGAACAGGCCGCCGATCAGGCCGATCACGCAGGCCCAGATGATGCCGAGGACGAACAGATCCGGCGTGACCGACATCGCGAAGGCAACCGGCGGCTGAAGACCGCTCACTTGCATGCTCGCCACGTGGCCGTCGAAGAAGATCCACGCGCACAGCGCGCCGAGTATCCCTCCCGCGATCGCGAGCAGCAGGGCCTCGGTGAGCACCGAGACCACCACCGAACCCGCTCCGAAGCCGATCGCGCGCAGGGTCGCGATCTCGAGCGAGCGGGAGCTCACCGCGGCATAGAGACTGTTGAGCGCACCGAAGACGGCACCGGCAGCCATCATCCCGCCGACGAAATAGCCGATCCACTTGAGGACGAAGTTTAATCCCCGCGCCTGGTTGGCGGCGAAGGTCGATTCGCGGTAGACGCTCACGTGAAGCGTGGGGTCGGCGGCGAGCGCATGTTTCAACCGATCGAGCGAGCCGGGGCCGGCGAGCCGGACCGTGACGCTCTGGAACCAACTGCGTTGGTAGGCGGCGAGGAGGGTTTGAGCGTCCGTCAAGAGCTCAGAGTCGATGAGGCTCGGGCCCGTGCTCGCGAACAGGCCGACGATCGTCCAATCGCCGTTCTGGAATTCGACATGCGCGCCGAGGCCGAGCCCGTAGCGCCTCGCGAGCGTGCGGCCCGCGATGAGCTCGTGCAGGCCGGGCCGGAACATGCGGCCGGCGATGAGATGGATCTCGGGCCGCAGCTCCGGCTCGATCGGTCCGACGCCGCGCAGCGGGATGTTGACCGGCTTGCCGCCCGCCGCGGGGATCTGCACTTGCGCGAGCGCCTCCGCGGCGGCGATCGGACGCCCCTGGGGATCCTTGGCGATGCCGGGCGCGTTCATGATGGTGGGCACGGCGTCGCGCGGAACGCTGCTCATCGCCTCCTGGATCGCGCCGCCCGAAAGAATGAGCGCGCGGTGAGGACTGCCGGCGCCGGCGATCGTCCGCGAGAAGCCGACCGCCATCGCGAGCACGGACACCAGCACCGCGACGACGCCACCGATACCGATGATCACGACGAGTGAGACGCCGAGCCGCTTCGGAAGATTCCGGAAGTTGAGGCTGACCACGGCCGAGATCTGTCGCAGTGCATTCATGCTGGAGCCTTTAGCGCACCGCGAGCGCGTCGATGATCGATAGCTGCCGGGCGCGCCATGCGGCCGGCAATGCGCTCACGAGCGCGAGCGCGACGCCGAAGCCGATGCCGGCGAGAAAGACGGTCCAGGGCAGCTCGAGCCCAGGGAGCCCGTAGCGCGACATCGCGGAGCCGAGCGCGGGGAGCGCCGCGTGAGCGATCGCGAGGCCCAGCACGGCGGCGCCGACCGCGAGCAGGATCGACTCGCTCAGCACGAGCGCGGAGACTTTGCGATCCGTGAAACCGATCGTCTTCATCACGGCAAACTCGTGGATACGCTCCCGGTAAGCCTGCATCAGCGTACTGCCTGTGAGAAGGAGAAGCGTGGCGAAAGCGGCTCCCACGATGGCCTCGACGAAGAAGTCGAGGCTCCCGAGCTGTGCGAGTGAGCCCTGCGCGTTGGCTCGCTCGGTCTGCGTGAGTGTGCGCGCCGAGGAGTTCACGAAAAGATTGTCGATCGAGTTGCTGATCTCGGTTGCCCGCGACGCGTCGGCGATCGTCTCCTGGTAGAGCGTCACCGTCCCGGTGTCGGTCGCGCGCGCCTCGTCGAAATAAGGATAGTTCATGAACAGAATCGGCTCGTCGCGGATGGGACTGCCCGGGATGTCGAACGTCCCCACGACGTCGAACGTCCAGTCGTCGGTCCCGTCCTTCTTCCTGGCATTGAGAGCGTGGACTGGAATCTGCTCGCCCACCTTCCAGCCGAGCCGCTGTGCGAGCGTCGCCGAGACGAGCGCGCCGGTGCGCGTGCTGAGGAAGCTCTTTAGCTGCGCGGGTGACACCTTGAACTGCTCGTTCTCCGCGAAGAAGCCTTTCGACTCGACGGGCAGCACGATCACGATGTTGCGGATCGATTGGTAGTCACCGACGAACAGCCCCCGGTAGGTCACCCTCGTGACGCCGTGCACCGCCTGGATCTGCTGCAGGTCCGCGAGCGGCAGCGGCAGCCCTGCCGGATTGGTCGTGACGAGCACGTTGAGGCGGCCTTGGTTGACCAGATGCTTGAAGGTGGTGTCGATCCCTTGAAGCATTCCGAAGAGCAGGAACGCGAACACGATCGACAGGAGTGTCAGGATCGTACGGACCTTCTTGCGCCACAGGCCGGTCCACACGAGCCGAAAGTATTTCACGCAGCCGTCCTCATGTCGGCCTCGACGAGTCGGCCCTTGTCGACGTGCAGAATGCGCTGCGCATAGTCGGCCGCCTTCTGGTCGTGCGTCACCATGACGACAGATTTACCCTGCTGGCGGCTGAGCGTTTGAATGAGCCCGAGGATGTCGCTCGCCGACTCGCGGTCGAGGTCGCCCGTCGGCTCGTCGCACACGAGCAGGGTGGGATCGGCGATGAGTGCGCGGGCTATCGCGACGCGCTGCTGCTGCCCGCCCGAGAGCTCGGAGGGTTTGTGCTTGGCGTGCGAGGTCAGGCCCACGAGCTCGAGCGCCGCAGCGACGTTGCGCTTGCGCTGCGCGCTCGAGAGCGAGGTGAGGAGCAGCGGCAGCTCGATGTTGCGCTCGGCGGAGAGCATCGGCATGAGGTTGTAGAACTGGAACACGAACCCCACGTGCCGCGCCCGCCATTTGGCCAGCTGCCCGCTCGAGAGCCGA
>JBOHZT010000243.1:0-5446 GCA_050738535.1 Steroidobacteraceae bacterium | reverse complement strand
GCCCCGAGAACTCCGGGATGATGTCCGAGATGCGGCTCGTGAGCGCGAACTGACCGAGCTCGATGGCGCGCAACGTCAGCACATTGGTGAAGGCCTTGGTGACCGAGAAAATGCTGAACACCGAATCCCGCGCCAGCGGCTGAGTCTGTCCCGCATCCGCCGCTCCGATGGCCGTCTCGAGCGCCACGGCACCGCCGCGGGCCACCTTGATGACCGCTCCGTGGTACAGACCCGCTGCGATATCCGCCTTGACCACCGCTTGCAGGTGCTGCAGCCGGTCCGCGTTCATGCTCGTCTCGCTCATGGGTCTATCTCCGTCGTGTGCGGCCGGGAAACGGCCGGAAGGGCGCGCCGAGAGAGGCTATCATAAGGCCGCGCCCGTGCTGCACGAGCGCCCTGAAGGAGCGCGAGATTGGTGACCGAGCTTCACGACCTTTGCTGCGCGATCGGGATGGCCTCGACGGAGGTGTCGTCGAGGCTGCACCCGCCGGAGGCGGCGCCGGATCAGGCGGTGCTCCTGCAGAGCCCGGACCCGCGGCTCGCCGCGAACAAACGGCTCGTCTTCGACATGTGGCGCGCGATCATCCAGGCCGGCCATACGGAGCTTGCGCCACAGTACTTCACGCTGGACTACATCCAGCACAATCCGAACGTCGCGAGCGGGCGCGACGCGCTGGTCGAGTACATGAGGGCGACGCGTCCGGTGCGCCCCATCGAGCCGCGCATCACCTTCCCGGTGCTGGCCATCCTCGCGGAGCGGGATCTCGTGACGGTGGCGACCGTCAACTACTTGCCGCATCCGCAAGCGCCGGACCGCAAGTACTCCGTCATGCATTTCGACATGTTCCGGATCGAGGGTGACAAGATCGCCGAGCACTGGGACAACGTTCTGCACGACCCGAGGGCCCTCGATCTCGACCCGAACGTCCGCAGCAAGGCCTGATTCGGCGTCTCGATCGAAGGTCGCCGCCTCAGTCCAACGTTACGGTGACGCCGGAGAGCGCCTCGATGCCCGGTCCGGGCTCGAAGTAACGGCCGTTGCCGTCGTCGACGATGACCGAGCCGACGTAGTGCCGGTCGAACAGATTGTTGATGCGCAGGAACACGCTGAGATCGGCGTGCGCGAGCTTGACGCTGTAGCCGCCGTCGACGCCGAAGATGGCGTAGGCGGGCGCGAACACGGTGTTCTCGTCGTTCACCGGGACCGCGCTCAGGTATTGAGCGTTGAGCCCCGCATGCCAGCCCTCGTCCCCGCCCCAGCGTAGGCTGGCATACAGATCGCTCTTGGGGACGCCCGGCAGCAGGTTCCCGGCTGCCACGAGCACCGACGCGCTGCCGCAGGGCGCTGCGGTACAAGTGACGTAGGCATCGCTGTAGTAGGCATCGACGTACGTGTACGCGAGCTGCGTGCGCCAGTCGTGCGCGAACCGGTAGTCGATCGAGAGCTCGGCGCCCTGGCGCCGCGTGCGCCCGGAGTTCTGGTAGGTCGAGCGGCCGTCGATGTTGGTATCCACGACGATCTCATCGGCGGTGAGCGTCTGGAATAGGTCGGCGGTCACGAGGAGCTGCGACCCGAGCCGCAGCTTCGCCCCCACTTCGCTATTGTCGCTGCGCGCGGGACGCAGTCCGAGATCGAGCCCCGTCGCGCCGTCTGGGCGATAGGCGAGCTCCGAGCCGAGCGGCGTTTGAAATCCCCGTCCGTAGGCGGCATAGAGATGCAACCAGGGTAGGACCTTGAACATGAGGCCGGCCACGGGCGAGTTGGCGGTGTAGGTCACGCTGCCGCTGCCATCGCCGTTCTTTGGCGTGATGAAATGATCATGCGAGTCGAAGGTGACCTCGCTGTGGCGCGCGCCGACCATCAGCGACCACTTGGGCGCGAAGTCCCAGGTGCCCTGCGCATACTCGTCGAGGTCGCGGACGATGTCGTTCTCGTCGCGCCGCAGCGCGCCCTGCACGCCGAGCGTCGTGCCGATGAAATTGTCGTAGCCGCGCCGCAGCTCGTTCTGGCTGTCGAAGCTCATGCCGACGACCCAGCTCATCGGCCGATCCGCGACCGAGCCCTTCCACGTCCAGTGCGCGTCTCCGCCGCCGAATTCGCGGTTGAGATCGATGACGCCTCCGGAGCTCCCCGGAGCCGCTTGCGCGCCGATCGGGATCGGCAGGTACTGCTGGATGATCCGGTGGCCGTAGTAGCCCATCACCTGTATCGATTGTCCTGCGCCGAGGTCGCGGTCATAGGTGAGACCGCCCTGCTCCTGCTGCAGGGTCTTGCGCGTGTTGAACTCTGCAGCGACCGGGTTGGTGCTGTATGGATCTGCGGCGAACTCGGCCTGAGTCAAGCCGACCGGATCCTGTGAGTTGGGCCGGATGACCGCGTTCGCGACGATCGTGAGATGGCTTCCGTCGCTGAAGGCATAGCCCAGCTTCGTATTGAACGTATTACTGACGGCCCCACTGTGGGGGCGATAACCGTCCACCGAGAAGTGCGTGAGATCGGCATTGTAGGAGAACCCGTTCCTGGAGCCGCTCGCATCGACGCTCGCGCGCAGGTTGTCGAAGCTGCCGTAGACGAGCGTGCCCCGCACCTTCGGCGGCCCCTGGCCCTCGGCGGTGAAGATCTGGATCACCCCGCCCGAGGAGTTGCCGTAGAGCGCCGAGAACGGGCCTTCCAAGACCTCGACGCGCGCGGCCGAACCCAGATCGAACTGCGAGACCTGGCCCTGCCCGTCCGGTCCCGTCGCGGGAATGCCGTCCTGGTAGAGACGCACGCCGCGAACGCCGAACGGCGAGTTGGCGCCGATGCCTCGGATCGAGATCTGCTGATCCTGGGCGTAGTTGTGGCGATTGCGGGCGAGCAGACCGGGAACCGCGCCCAGGTCATCGGAGATGTCCTCCCCGAGCGTGTCGTCCTGGAGCCGCTCTCCGGAAACGACGGTGATGGCTGCCGGCACGTTGAACGCCGCGGTGCTGATGCGTGTGCCAGTCACCACCACGTCGCTGAGCGGGGGCGGTTTTGCGGAGATGCTCGAATCAGCCGGCGCCGCCGCAGCCGCGGCGGGCAACGAGACACTGGCGATGATCGCCAGGAACAACCATTTTCTTTGATTCACGGGTAATGGGAGGCCGGATCGGGGATTCCGCACAGAGCGCCGCAGCAGCCGGCAGGCCGTACGTCCGCTGCCCGGCACGCGGCGTGACGCCGCGCTTCCGCGCGGCCCGCGGTGCGAATGTGAGATCTCATGGTGTGTCGTGCGAACGCGAAAGCGCAGCAAAGTGCGCTAGGCACCGCCATGATGCCTTTTATCGGCCGCGAGATTCAACCCGCGATGCGATATGACACCGCGCGGCCGGTCCAGCGGGCGGGGCGCACGTTCGCTTCGGCGGTGCGCGCTACGACTGGCGCCCGCTCATCCAGGCGTCCACGGTGTCCGCGACACTCGCGCCCTCGTACTTCGCGGCGTCGATCGCGAGGGCGACTCGCCGCGCTTCCTCGGTACGCGTCATGCGATTGCGCTCGATGTCGAGGCGCCCCCGATCCGCGGTTTCCAGGAAATCCTCCGGGAACGCCGCGAGCATCCGCTCGAAGTACGCGCGCACCTCCTCGCGAAATTCCCCGTGCGGGAAGATGTACAGCTCGTTGTTGCGGATGGCTCGCAGCACCCGCTCGCCGACCGCGAGCGGATCCATGCCGGCCTTCGTCGGGTCGCGATGCTCCCGGATCGGGGCGCCGTCGTGCTCGGCGCGATAGCGGTCTCCCGCGGTCGTGGCGCGGGTCGCGACGAACCCCGGACAGAGCACGGAGACGCCGATCCGGTATGACCCGAGCGACAGGCGCAACGCATCCATCATGCCGCGGACCGCGAACTTCGCGGTCGAGTACAGGCCGTTGAACGGCACTGGGATCATTCCGGCCATCGAGGACGTGGTGACGACGTGTCCGCCTTCGCCGTGCTTCTTGATGAGCGGCAGGAAGTTGACGAGGCCGTTGATGGTGCCGCCGACGCACACGTCCATCACGTAATCCCAATCCGCGTAGCCCGCATCGTCGACCTGACCCCGGGCGGCGACGCCGGCGTTGTTGCAGAGCACGTCGAGGCGTCCGAACCGGCTCTCGACCTCCCGTGCGGCACTCTCCATCTGCGGCCGGCTCGAGACGTCGAGCTTGATGAAATGCAGGTCGGATCTGCTGGGGTACTGCGCGCCGCACTCGTCGATGTGATCCTGAAGGATGTCGCCGACGACGACCTTCATGCCGGCGCTCAAGAACGCTCGCGCCATCCCCCATCCAATGCCGCTCGCCCCGGCCGTGATGAAGGCCACCTTGCCCTCGACAGTTCTCATCGGGTTCCGCCCTCCTCGCGAGCCTCGCTCGCGCTAGCTCGCGAAGTCGATCAGCGGCCCGAGCGGCACCACCGCGCTCGGGTTACAGCTGCGGATCGAGTAATAGTTCTCCTTGTATTTCTGCACGTCCACGGTGGCGGCGATGCCCGGCGCGGCATAGAGCCCCTTCGTGTAGCGCCAGATCGCAGGGTACTCGTAGACGTGGCGCAGATTGCACTTGAAGAGCGGGTAATACGCGCAGTCGAACCGGACGAGCGTCGGGAAGAGCCGCCAGTCGGCTTCGGTCTGGCGATCCCCGACGAGGTAGGGCTGCCGGGAGAGCACCGACTCGACCCCATCGAGGGCCTCGAAGAGACCGCGGACCGCCTGTTCGTAAGGGGCCTGGCCGAGGGCGAAGCCGCAGCGGTAGACGCCATTGTTGATGTCGCGGTAGACCCGCTCGTTGACGGCATCGATCTCGGGGGCGAGCGCGGCGGGGTAGTAGTCGGTCCGATCATCCGTGAAGGCGGCGAACTCCCGGTTGAGCATTCGGATGATGTTGGCCGACTCATTGTTGACGATCGCGCCGGTGTGCTTGTCCCACAGAATCGGGACCGTGCAGCGGCCCGTGAAGTTCGGCACCGTCCGCCGATAGATCTCGTGGACGAAGCTCACCCCCAGAAGCGGGTCCGGGGCGGGGAACCTCCAGCCGCCCTCGCCGAGCGCGTGATGCGCGAACGAGGTCGAGATCACGCCGGCGAGCCGCTTCAGCGCGAGAAAGATCATCACTCGGTGGCACCAGGGACAGCCGAAGGCGAGAAAGAGGTGGTAGCGGCCGGCCTCGGCGGGAAAGCCGGAGCTACCGTCCGCGGTGATCCTGCCGCGAAACGTCGCGGCGGTGCGGTCGAACGACCCGCCCTTGCCGGCCGTGTCGGTGGCCTGCTCGTCCCATCGGCCCTCGATCAGCATTCCCATGGCGACACCTTACCGCGCGGGATTCATGCAAGCTCGGCGGTCACGGCCTCGATCGACCGGCGATAGCCCCGCGGGAGATTCCCCGGGAGCGCGGACGGCGGGAAGACCGCCAGTCTCGTGCGCGCATCCGCGAGCACCGGCTCGAAGC
>JBOHZT010000242.1:0-5505 GCA_050738535.1 Steroidobacteraceae bacterium | reverse complement strand
GCGAGTCCTTCACCTCGCGCAGGCTCCGAGCCCAACCGGTGACCGGGATCCTGCACGGATGCGGCTGCCGCGACCGTGACGCTCGTCCCCTTCCCGGACGCAGCCGACTCGGGGCTGTGCTCGTGCTCGTGCGCGTGCACGCGCTCATGCATGAGCACGAGGAAGGCGGCGCCCTCGCCGGGGATGAAGCCATCGCTGACCGTCGGCCCGAGGATGCGGCCTTCCGCATCGAGGCTGGCGAGCAGCCTCGGATCGAGATAGGTGTCGATGCCGCCGACCACGACCGGACGGGAGGGCTCCTGCTCGAGGGCGCTCAGTGCCAGCTCCAGGGCGACGAGCGCGGCGGCCCGGCCCGCGGGCACCACGCGGCAGCCAGGCGCATCGATCACGGCGCCCGCCGCCTTCGCCAGATACAGCGAGAATCCCTTCATCCAGGGCGCCTCGTCGAGACCGAGCTGCGGCAAGCCCAGATAGAGCCGTAACGGCCGCTCACCGGCCTGCTTCAGCACGGAACGCAGCGCCGGCACGCCCAGGCGCAGCATCCGGCGCGCCCTCGCCGGCAGGGGCAATGCGTCGATCTCGGGGGGCAGCTCGGGCTCCAGCGCCTCATCCGGCACGAGCCCCATCTGGATGGGCTGCGAATGTCGATCCAGCATCGGGGAGCTGCCGATGCGCGACAGCCCCGCACGAGCCGATGCCCACAGCTGCTCGACGCCGCGGCCGGCGGAGCACAGCACGCTCCCGGCGACGATCCGTCCTGGCATCAGCCGGCTCCCGCCCGCTGGCGCGTCACCGTGATCCGCTCCACCTTCAGCACCTTGCGGTCGCAAGGCAACGCCGCCCGCCAGGTGAGCGCGACGCGGTTCTCATCCGGCTCGAGCAGGACGGTCTCGAGATTCACCGGCGGATGCTCGAGGCTTCCGGCCACCTGCACCTCCACTTGAAGATTCGCCGCTGGAATCGCAAAGGCGATCGGTCCTTCCGGCGAAGCGCCGTGGACCTCGATGGGCTCGCCGCCGCGCAAGTACCGGTCGAAGGCGAGCTCGGGAGCGGCGCACTGCAGGAAGCGTGGATCGAAGTCCACGGGCAGGTAGGGCGCGCGCTTGCGCTGCCACACCTCGTCGTAGGTGCCCGCGAAGGCGCGGCGTGGGAGCCAATGCGCCGCCGTGGGCGCAAAACACACGGGGGTCTGATGCTGTCCCTGCCGCTCGAGCGGCTCGAGCGGTCTGTCGAGATTCGGCACGGGATGTCCCACGAGCTCCTCCGCGGAGCGCTGGCCCACGAAGCCGATTCCGATGGGGTTGCGCTCCTCGGCGAGCACGCGGTCCTCGAGCTGGTGGACTCCGCCGAAGGCGCGCTCCCACACGAGTGGCATGGCCTCGAAGGGCTCGGGCGCCGTGGGCATGCCGTCGGGTCCCCACACCCGATCGCCGACGACTCGGACCGACTTCTGACGCTCCGCCGCCAGGACGCGAACCAGCGTCTCCCGAACCGCGCGCCCCTGCGCACCCCAGGCGCGTCCGACAAGGAGCACGTCCGTTCCCGGTTTGCCGATGTGAATCTCGGAGACCGAGCTGAGGCTCGAATTGGTCGAGTCGCCGTAATACTCGTCCGCCAGCGTCACCGGCACTTGCTCGCTCGCCAGGGCAAGCCTGGGACGCAGCGTCAGGGTGGCCTTGAGGATCACGTGGAGCGTGTCGATCGCGTCGCGATCGGGCAGGACGGACAGCACCGCGTAGAAAGGCGTTTGATTGTCGATCTGCAGCATCGCTCAGCGCACTGCCGCGAGCCCCGCCCGGGCGCGGGCGGCCTCAATCATGGAGCGCTGCACGGGAACGAAGGCGCGCGTCTCCAGGTCGTACTGGCCGGCGGTGCGCACCGCGAGCTCCAGGGCAAGATCGCCGCGCCGCAGCATGGGGCCGTGCTCGATCGCCTCGAGGAGGATGTCGGGGCTCGCCGGACGGCCGCGCCAATGGCGGATGCCTCGAGCGAACTGCCGCTGAATGCCCTGCCAGTGCCGGCGCACGGCCTCGAGATCCGGAAGCGGCCATCGATCGGCGGCCGTGGGGACGAGATTGGCGTCGAGCCGGTCCTCCTCGAATCGCGGCAGCGAGGGACCCTCGTCAGGCTCCGGCGCCGCAAGCTGGTCGCGTTCGAGCTCCGCGCCGGTGATCGCGCAGTAGGCCTCTGCCGCACTGCGCGCGAGCTTCGCGTCTCGCATGCCCGTCAGGCAGATCTCCACGGCCTCGGGCGTGCCGAGGTAGGCGAGCGCGAACAGCCCCGCGCGCTGCAGGCGCGGCTCGCGCAGCGCCCCGATCACGAGCGGCTGCTCCTCTGGCGAGCCGAGCGCGGCGAGCGCCGGCAGCAGCGAAGCGCACGCCGGATGGCGCTCCTCGGCCAGCTGCCGGGCCGCCTGCCAGGCGGCCGGATCGCGCAAGCGGATACCGGTCTCGATGGCGACATGGCGCACCTGCGGGTCAGCGTGCTTCAGGCCCCAGGCGAGGTGGCGCGCGGCAAGCGCGGGATCGGCAACGCAGACGAGCGACCGCAGCGCGTCCGCCTGCAGAGCGGCAATCCCCGATTGCAGCGCCTGCGTCAGCTCGCTTCCCGGGCAGACGCGACGAAAGCGCTTGATGCGGCACAGCGCCGCGCTGTGCTCCGGACCGGCCGACGCCAGCACCGCGGTGACCGGCGCAAAGCTCCCGTCGAGCGCCGCCGTCTCGATGCCTCGCGTCATCGCCCGCAGGGATGCGCCCGTGGCGTCGCGAACGGCTACGGCAAGCGCCTCGCGAGCCGCCGGGGGCGTCTGCGCTGCGAGCGCATGGGCCGCGGCGGTGACTGCCGCGTGATCCTTGCCGTGCAGGGCGGCTTGCGTCACTTCGGCGGCCTTCTCGCCGGCGACACGCACCCCATCGAGGGCGCCGTGCAGACGATCTTCCGTCCACGACCACACCGCGTCCAGATTGCGGGTCAGGCTCTCGAGATCGGCTTCCCAGCGCTTCCAGAAGAACGCCGCCTCATCGAGGCTGCGCTCGACCAGGTCCCAGTAGGGTTCGGCCGTGGTGCGTACCGCATTCATCGCAGCGGGCGCCTTCAGTTGATGCGCACCTGGCCGCCCTTGATGCGATTGGTCCCGTCCGAGTAGCTCTCGACGTACGTGCCTCGCACGACCACGCGACCGTTGCGGCGCAGCGTGATGGACGCGCTGCCGCATTCGAGCACGATCTCGTCCTGCGCGGTGATGCGAACGCGCTTGCCGTCGACATCCGCCTCGAGCACGCGGGGGCCCTGCGAGCCGGGATCGCGCGCGCTGCCGGCAGGCCGAGCAGCGGGCGCCGGACCCGCAGCCTGCAGCAACCCCACGATGATCGGGAGCGCCGGATCGCCGTTCTCGAAGACGAGGACCACAGACCTCCGCGTCTGCCGCGCAGCGAGCAATTCGTCCCGCGACAGTGACACGGCGAGGCGCGCCGCCCGCGCGCCGGGCACGCCAGGGATCTCCACGCCGACGGCGCCCGCGCCATCCACCTCGACGATGCGCCCGAGCACCGCGGCGGCGCCCGCAGCGCTCGTTGCGCCCAGTGTGTCCGTTGCGCCCGCAGCGCCCGCTGCCCGAGTCCGGGAGGAAGGCGCCCGTAGCAGCGATCCGAGCTCGCCGCACCCCGAGCCGGGACCGTCGTCCACGCTCAACTCGGGGGTCATCGTCTTGCGGGGATCTGCGCTCATGATCTAGACCGTTCCTCGACCGCGGCGAGCTCAGTTGTGACTGACTTTGCTGCCCTTGACGACGACGCTGCCACTCGCCTTGATGGTGATGTCACCGTCGCCGGACAGCGTGATGGCGTTGCCCTTCAGCGTGATCGTGCCGTCCTGCTGCATCGTGAGGCTGGCTGAGCCGGTCACGATCTCGATCGACTCGCCGGCGCTGATCGAGAGCTTCTGGCCGACCGAGAGCGTATCGTTGGTGCCGATACTGTGCGAGCGCTTCTGCCCGATGCTCACCTGCTCGTCCTTGGTGACCGAGAGCGTGCGGCCGCCGCCGATGCTTTGCGAGAGGTCCTTGCCGATGGTCGTCGTCTCGTTGTTCTTGACGCTCTTGGTGCGGTCGTGTCCGACGGAGTGGCTCTCGTCGTTCTCCACCTCGATCTGCTGGTCCTTCTCCGCGTGCAGGAGCAGCAGCTCGGAGCCCTTCTTGTCCTCGAAGCGCAGCTCGTTGCAATTGTCGCCCGTTCCCTGCGGCGAGCTGCGCGACTTCAGGCCGCTTTGGGTCTTGTTCTCCGGAAGCGCGTACGGCGGCTTGTTCGAGCCGTTGTAGACACTGCCGATCACGATCGGCCGGTCGGGGTCTGCCTCCAGAAATGAGACGATCACCTCCTGACCGATGCGAGGAATATGAATGCCGCCCCAGCTCTTGCCGGCCCACAGCTGGCCGACCCGTACGAAGCAGGAGCTCTTGTCGTCGAGCTTGCCGTAGCGGTCCCAGGGGAACTGCACCTTCACCCGCCCGAACTCATCGGTGAAGATCTCCTCGCCCTGCGGCCCGACCACGAGCGCCGTCTGCGTGCCGTGGATCATCGGCTTCGGCGTGATCCGCGGCGGCCGGTAGGGTTCACGCGCATCGACGCCCTCCAGGGCGATGGCGAACTGGGTCTGCCCCGCATCGGCCCCCGAAGAGAGCGCATCCGCCCTCAAGTCGATCGAAGTCGAGGTGACCAGGTACTCGATGTCGAGGCTGCCGCGCGGATGGTCCGTGAGCTTGAATAGGTGACCGGCCGCGAGTCCGGCGGCGTCGCCGCGGCCGCGCGCGATCATCTGCGATGCCTGCAACTCCTGCACGCGCAGCTTCGCGATCCGCTCGACGCCGGACGACGTGAGGTCGCTCGTCTTGGCAGGGTAGTCGTACATCTCGTATTTCGCGGCGTCGTGCGCGCGGGAAATGGAGGCTGCGCCGGCCGGAATCGGGGTGGGGTGCGCGAAGTCGTAATCACGGCTTGCGAAGCTCCCCGGATGAAAGGACTTCTGGAACGACCAGGCGTTGAGATGATCGCGCTTGCGCAGCGCATCATTCGCCGTCTCCGGAATGAAGGGCACGGAGTCGTACCCAGCGACCGCCTTGCACTTCGCGACGTCGTCCGTGAGCACCATGACGTGCTTGTTATCGGAGTGCTCGAAGAAATAGAAGATGCCCTCGTGCTCGAGCAGCCGGCTCAGGAAATTGAAGTCCGTCTCCCGGTACTGCACGCAGTAGTCGCGCGGCTCATAGCTGCCGAGACGCATGTCGACGTCGCTGAAGCCCGCCTGCTGACACACCTCACTGAAGATGTCCGGCACGCTCTTGTTCTGAAAGATGCGGCAGTCCGCAGTGCGCGTGAGAAACCAGAACCACGGACGGATGACGGCCCGGTACTCATGCATCCGCTCGCGGTAGCCGACCTGCTCGAAGTCCGTGACCAGCCCATGGAAGTACCGCATCGGCGTCGCGCTCGTCGTCGCGAGCGAGACGAC
>JBOHZT010000241.1:0-5510 GCA_050738535.1 Steroidobacteraceae bacterium | reverse complement strand
ACTGAGCTTCGCGGCGAGGTAGTAGCGCAGCCAGGCAGGGCTCATGCCGAGCTCGAGGTAGAGCAGCGGGTCGAGGCCGACGCCTCGTGACTTCGACATCTTCTCGCCGCGCACGGTGAGGTGGCCGTGGACGTAGATGCCGTCCGGAACCTTGTACGGCGGTCCGGCGAACTCGAGCATCGCGGGCCAGAAGAGCGTGTGGAAGTAGATGATGTCCTTGCCGATGAAATGGATCTGCTCGGTGTCGGGAGCCGCGAGAAACTCCTCCCAGGTGCGCGGCTCGCCGTGCGCGCGAGCCTTGCCGGTGGTGAAGTAGTTTTGTAGCGCGGCGAGGTAACCGAGCGGCGCATCGAGCCAGACGTAGAAATACTTGCCCGGCGCATCGGGGACCGGAATGCCGAAGTAGGGCGCATCGCGCGAGATGTCCCAGTCCCCGAGCGCCTGACCGCCTGCGCCCGTGAGCCATTCGGCGGCCTTGTTGGCGACCTGAGGCTGCAGCCGCCCCGGCGAGGCGATCCACTCCCGCAGGAACGCAGCGCAGCGCGGATCGGAGAGCCTGAAGAACAGGTGATCCGATGTGCGCGGCACGGGCGTCGCGCCTGTGAGCGTCGAATAGGGCCGGATGAGCTCGGACGGCGCATTCACGATGCTGCAGGACTCGCAGGCATCGGCGTACTGATCCTTCGCGTGGCAGTGGGGGCACTCGCCCTTCACGTAGCGGTCGGCGAGGAACATGCCCTTCACGGGGTCGTAGAACTGCTCGATCGGCCGCGAGTAGATGAGTCCCGCCTGCTTCAGCCGCCCGTACACGTCCTGCGCGAGCCGGACGTTCTCGGGCGAGTCGGTCGTGTACCAGTGATCGAAGCTCAGGTGAAAGCCGGTGAGATAGCACGGCCGCGCGGCGGCAACGCGCTCGACGAGCTCCCGCGGCGTGATGCCCTCGGCCTCGGCCTTGAGCATGATCGGCGCCCCATGCGCATCCTCCGCCCCGAGGAAATGGACCTGGTGGCCCTGCATGCGCTCGAAGCGCACCCACACGTCGGCCTGGATGTACTCCATGATGTGGCCGATGTGCATGGTGCCGTTGGCGTACGGCAGCGCCGTCGTGACGAAGAGCTTGCGGGGCATCCCGCGAAGTTTACAGGTTTTAGCCCTCGTCCTTCACCGACTCGAATTTGGCCTTGTTGATGGCCTTCTGGTAGGCCTCCTTGCCGGTGATGAGGCGCTTCGCGAGCAGCTCCTCGATCGCCTTGTCCATGGTGCGCATTCCGAATTGCGCGCTGGATTGCATCGTGCTCGCGAGCTGATCGAGCTTGCCCTGGCGGATGAGGTTCGAGGCCGCGGGAATGTTCACGAGGATCTCGAGCGCGGCGACTCGCCCTTGGCGGTCCGCCCGCTGCAGCAGTTGCTGCGAGATCACGCCTCGCAGCGACGTAGAGAGCATCGTGCGGACGTGCGACTGCTTCTCCGACGGGAAGACGTTGATCATGCGGTCGACGGTGGGGCCTGCGCCGTTCGTGTGCAGCGTCCCCATGACGAGGATACCCGTCTCGGCGGCAGTGACCGCGATGCTCATCGTCTCGAGGTCGCGCAGCTCGCCCACGAGGATCACGTCGGGGTCCTCGCGCAGCGCCGAGTGCAGCGCCGCCGCAAAGCTCGACGCATGCACCCCGATCTCGCGCTGGCTCACGAGGCAGCTCTTGCGCCGATGGACGAACTCGATGGGGTCTTCGATCGTGAGGATGTGGCCCTTCACGCGCGAGTTGATGTCGTCGACCATGGCCGCGAGCGTCGTCGACTTGCCCGAACCGGTCTTGCCGGTGACGAGGATCAGTCCGTTGCTCGCGCGGCAGAGCTCCCGAACCGCCTGCGGCAGAGCGAGCTCCTCGAGCGTCATCGCCTCGGAGGGGATCGCGCGGAACACGGCGCCCATGCCGTTCAGGTGTCGCAGGACGTTGACGCGGAAGCGGCCCTTGCCGGCAAGGCTGTAGGCGAAGTCGGCGCCGTCCTGGGACTCGAAGCGCTCGACGGCCGTCCGCGGCATGATCTCGTAGAGCGCATCGTGCACCCGCTGCGGCGCGAGGCTTTCCTCGCGCAGCCGGTGGAGGTCCCCGTACTGGCGCACGCGCGCCGGATCGCCGGCGATGAAATGCAGGTCCGATCCCCGCCGCTCGAGGACCTCGGTGAGATACGCGTCGATGGCCGCCATCAGATGCTCCTGGAGGCCGTGCTCGCCGGTGCGGCTGCACTCGCCGATCCCGAGGGTCCCGCCGATCCCGCGGGCCCCGCGGCGGCCGCGCCGCCAGCCTGTTTGTGCAGCAGGCTCGCGTCGGTCACGTACTTCTGGAACAGGCTCTTCTGGCTCGCGTAGGCGTAGGCGTCGTCGGGATCGATCGTCCGTGCCGCGATCGCGGCGAGGAGCGCCTGATCGAGCAGCTGCATGCCCAGATCGCGCCCGGTCTGCAGCTGACTCGGGATCTGGTGCGTTTGATCGCTCTGGATGAGCTTCGCGATGGCCTTCGTCATCACCATGACCTCGCAGATCGCCTTGCGGGCGCGCGCGTCGGGTGTCTTGACGAGGATCTGAGTCACGACGGCGAGCAAGCTCTGGGCGAGGAAGCTCTTCGTCTGCTCGCGCTCCTGCGTCGGCAGGGCGTCGATGATGCGATCGATCGTCTTGACGGCGCCCGTCGTGTGGAGCGTTCCGAGCACGAGATGGCCCGTCTCCGCAGCCGCCATGGCCATGGAGATCGTCTCGCCGTCGCGAAGCTCACCGACGAGGATCACGTCCGGATCCTCGCGCATCGCCGCGCGCACGCCTTCCGCGAACGTCGGGATGTGGGTATGCAGCTCGCGCTGGATGACCTGGCTCTGCTTGCTGCGGTGAACGAACTCGATCGGATCCTCGAGGCTCACGATGTTGAGCCGGCGCGTCGTGTTGAGCAGGTCGATCATCGCAGCGAGGGTGGTCGACTTGCCGGTTCCGGTCGATCCCGTCACGAGCACCAGTCCTTGGTGGTAGTCGCACAGCCCCTTGATGATCGGCGGCAAATCGAGCTGGTCGAGGCTCGGTATCTGCGACGGAATGGTCCGGAACGTCGCGCCGACCCCCGTCTCCTTGCGAAACACGTTGACGCGGAATCGGCCGCCGTCGGCGGAGACGTACGAGAAATCGACGTCCTGGCCGGTGTTGAACTGCTCTGCGAGCGAGCGGGTCAGGATCTCGGAGATGTAGCCTTCGAGCTCGGTGCCGCGCAGATCGCGGAACTTGATGGGCAGCAGGTCGCCGTGCACGCGCAGCATGGGCGGGACGCCTACGGCGAGGTGCACGTCGGAGCAGCCCTGCTGCATGCCGAGCTTCAAGAATGCATCGATGCGCGCCACGGTGCGGTCTCGGGAGAGGAAGGGCCCGCAGGCCCGGAAGGCCGTTTTGCCTGCTCCGGGCAGCGAGATCAACGCCCCGGGCGCGGAAATTTGACGTAACGCACGAAAGCGCAGGGCGTGAGGCGCCCGCCGTGCCCGCCGCCGGGTGCGCCGTGGCCCGCGGCGCCCGTCGCGCTCGGCAATCGGCTACAGGAACGCCTCGAGCGCGCCCTTCAGCTCCTCCATCGACTGGTGGCGCTTGGATTTGTCGACGGACATCGTCTTCATGACGATATCGCCCAGCTCCCGCGGCAATGCGGGATTGGCGTCGCAGGGCGGCCGGGCCTTGCCCTGGACGTGCTGGTACATCACGGACATGTGGTCGCCCCGTGAGTAAGGCGGAACGCCCGTCAGCATCTCGTAGAGCATGACCCCGAGCGCGTAGATGTCCGCGCGCTCGTCCACCTTCCTGCCGAGGATTTGCTCCGGTGCCATGTACTTCGGCGAGCCGATCACATAGCCCGTCTTGGTGAGCTGCGTGTCGCCCTCGCGCTGCGCGGCGGCGACGCCGAAATCGACGATCTTGAGCAGGCTCTGCTCGTTGATGAGGACGTTCGCCGGCTTCAAATCGCGGTGCACGATACCCACCTGGTGCGCCACGGTCATGCCGGTGGCGATGTCGCAGCCGAAGCGCAAGCCGCGTTTGAGCTCCATCGGCTTCTGATCCACGATCTCCCCGGCGAGCGTGTGCGAGGGGAAGTACTCCATGGAGATCGCGTAGTTGCCCTGGATGTAGAGGAAATCGTAGATCCGGATGACGTTCTGATGCGTGATCTTGCGCGAGTAGCGCAGCTCGTGCACGAACCGCTGCATCACCTCCTCGTCCTGCGCCACGTTCGGGTTCAGGAATTTGAGAATGAGCCGCTCGTCGACCACGGTGTCCTCCATCAGCAGCACGGTGCCGAAGGCGCCGCGGCCGATGCGGTCGATGTACTTGTAGCGGCCCTCGATGATGTCGCCGGACTTGAGCGTCGAGATGTCGAGCTTGCCGGCATCCTCGCTGCGCCGCGGGGGCGGAGCGGCCGGAGCGGCCGGAGCGGCGGGGGCCGGGGTACCGGACATGAGGAACGTGCGCGAGGAGGCCCCCGTCTGTGCGCTTCGGGCTGCCGCCGCAGCTGCCCCCGCGGCCGCGGCGGCCGGCGATGCGGCGGCGAGCGTCGCGCTCGCGAGCGGCAGGCTGCCGGAGCGCTCGTCGAGCCCTGCGAGCGCCGTCGCCGCGACCCGCGCGATGGTCTGATCGGGCGAGGCGACGGCCGGCTCGAGCTGCGCTCGCACGCGCTCGACGGATTTGGCGTCGGCGAGCTTGCAGAGGGCCTGGATGGCCTCGATGCGGATCTCGCGCTCCGGCCTGGCGAGCAGCGGCAGCAGCGGATCGATGAGCTTCGCATCGCCGAGCTTGCCCAGGGCGCGCACGACCACCGGCAGGGCCTTCGGATTACCCTCGCGCAGCATGTCCGCGAGCCGCGGCAGCGCGCGCTTGTCGCCGATCTCCGCGAGCGCATCGATCGCGCGCTCGCTTACCCACCAGTCCGGGTCGCTGGTCGCCCGGATCAGGTGCTCCACCGCGCGCTCGTCCTTCGTCTGGTTCAAGATCTCGATCGCGGCGCGCCGGATGTCCTCGTCCGGGTCGCGGACCAGGGCGAGCACGGCGTCGATGACCCGCGCGCCGCCGATCTTGCCGAGCGCATCGGCGGCGCGGCTGCGCACCCACCAGTCGCTGTCCTTCAGCGCCTCGAGGAGGAGCTTCACGGACTTCGCGTCACCGACCTCGTTGAGGACTTCGACGGCGGCGCGCCGCGCGTACTCGTTCTCGTCCTTCAGCACCTCGATGAGATACCGGACCGTCTGCGGATGGTTCGCCCTGATGACGGCGTCGATCGCCTTGTTTTGTACGTCGATCTCCGGGTCGCGCAGCAGCGCTGCGACGCGCTCGATCTCGATCGTGCCGTCCATGCGCTGCAGCGCGCCGAGCGTTGCGGCGCGGATCAGCTTGCTCGGGTCGCCGAGCTGCTCTTGAAGCGCCGCCATGACCTCGGGAGTCGGGAAGCGCGCGAGGATGTTGATGATGTGAACGCGCGCGATGGAAT
>JBOHZT010000240.1:0-5629 GCA_050738535.1 Steroidobacteraceae bacterium | reverse complement strand
ACCTTGTAGTCCCCGACATCGTGAACGTCCATGCCGAGCCAGTGGCCGGTCCTGTGCATGAAGTAGCGGCGATAAGCGCCCTCGCGCTCGAGCGCGGCCACGCGGCCCTTCAGGAGCCCGAGCCGCTTGAGTCCCTGGGTGACCACTCGCACCGCGGCAGCGTGCGCGTCGTTCCACGAGTTTCCCGGCCGGACCTTGGCGATGGCCGCGAGATTGGCTTCGAGCACGATCTCGTAGATCGCGCGCTGCGCCGCGCTGAAGCGGCCGTTCACCGGGAAGGTTCGGGTGATGTCGGAGGCATAGCACTCGCACTCGCAGCCTGCATCGATCAGCAGGAGATCGCCGGAGGCGAGCGGCTGGTCGTTCTCACGATAATGCAGAATGCAGGCGTTCGGTCCGCCGCCGACGATCGGCTGATACGAGATGTCCGCGCCATGCAGGTGGAACTCGTGCAGGAGCTCCGCGGCGATCTCGTACTCGTTGCGGCCGGGGCGGCAAGCCCGCATCGCCCGGATGTGTGCCGCGGCGCCGATCCGCGCGGCCTTGCGCATCAGCCCGATCTCCGCGCGCGACTTGTAGAGCCGCAGGTCGTGGAGCACATGGTCGAGCGCGACGATCTCGAGGGGCGGATGACGCCCGTTGCGCGCCTGCGTCCGAAGCTGATTGACCCAGCCGACGACGCGCTGATCGAATTCCGGGTGCGTGCCCATGGCGTAGAACACGCGCGCCCGGTTCTCCATGAGGCCCGGCAGGATCTCGTCGATGTCGTCGATCGGAAACGCATCGTCCGCGCCGTAGTCGCGGACGGCGCCGGCCGTTCCCGCGCGGCGTCCGTCCCAGATCTCGCGCTGCGGATCGCGGTCGCGCACGAACAGGACGTATTCCGCCTGCGCCCGGCCTGGAACGAGAACGGCGACCGCCTCAGGCTCGCCGAAGCCGGTGAGATAGTAGAAATCGCTGTCCTGGCGGTAGGCGTACTCGACATCGCTGTTGCGTTGCCGCACCGGCGCGGCCGGAACGACGGCGATCGCGTCCCGCCCCATGATCCGCATCAGCTGGCGGCGGCGCCGCGCGAATTCCTCGCGCGAGATCTTGCCCGCCCCGTCGATGCGCGCGGGCCCGCGGCGCGCCATCACTGGAGCAATCTCTGTTGTGGCTGCTGCGGCGGGCCGCGCAAGGGCTCGAGCTCGTCGAAGACCAGCTGCACCCCGACGCGGACGTACTCCACGAGCTCGGCGTAGGCGCCCTCGTTCGACTCCGCGCTCTCGCCGGCGTCGACACCCACCCGCGTGATCTCGGTGAGATCCCGCACCACCTCTCCCACATCGCCCGGCAGCCGCGCCGCATCGTTGATCGCGCTCGTCCCCAGGCCGTAGAGGAACCCCTGGCACCACAGCCCGAGCGCCGTCGCGCGGGCGTCTATCGACTCGGCATCCGCGGGCAGCAGAGGCGCGAACTCCATCTGCGTCGCCTCGAGCGCGCCGGCCGTGATCTCGAAGAGCCCGAGCAGGGCCTCGGTCGTCCGTGGATCGGCCCGCCCCTCCGGAAGTATCTCGGCGAGCCAGTCCTCGAAGCGGTAGGCCACCGTCGCGCACAGGCACCCGGCGAGCGTGCCGTGCGCCTCGGCTGCCTCGGCGACGGAATGCGCCTCGGTGAGCGCTTGCTGGATTTCGAAGTAGTCGAGCTCTTGCATGGCGCCCGCCATTATGCCTCAAACGCCCGTCGCGGCTCCCGGCGCATTGGCCGCTCCCGGGGCGCATTGACCCGGCGAGAAGCGGCGCTCTATAGTCATTGAGATGAGCGCCACGCCTCGCCCCATGAAGACACAGCTCGATCGGGAACTCGAGCGGCTCGCGAGCCGCGTCGAAGAGCTCTCCGCCTGCCTCGAGCGGTTGCGGGACGAAAACCGGGCGCTGCGGCAGCGGCACGAGACGCTCGCGAACGAGCGGGCCACGCTCCTTAGCAAGAGCGAGCAGGCGCGCACTCGTGTAGAGGCGATGATCGGACGGCTGAAGACCCTGGAGCGCGGCGCATGAGCACGGGCGAGCCCGCACGCGTGAGCGTGCGCATCATGGAGAAGGAGTTCATGGTCGCCTGCCCGTACGAGGAGCGCTCCGCGCTGCTCGACTCCGCCGAGTTCCTCAATGCCCGCATGCGGGAGATCCGCGACAGCGGCAAGGTCGTCGGGATCGACCGGATCGCGGTGATGGCGGCGCTCAATCTGGCGAACGAGCTGCTGCAGCTCAAGCAGCGTGAGACGGAGCTCGAAAGCGAGCTCGCCGGACGCGTGCGCTCGCTTCGCGAGCACGTCGAATCGACTCTCGAGAAGTCCCGCCAGCTCGAGCTGTAGCGCCTCGCGCCCCGACTCCCGCCCGCGCGCGTCCTCGTGTAGAGTGTGAATGGCGTTGCCTGCGGTGTTCGACAGCTGGCCGGGTTACCTCTCGACCCTAATTGAAACACCCATGGGACTCAAGGGCTTGCGGGCAGAATTGTGCAGGTCCGCCTCGGGCGGAAAGCCTTACCTGCTGCAGCTCGTCCCACTTTGTTGCTCTGGTTCGAGAGCAACGGTTAGCACCGGCACAGGCGGGCGACGTTTTTGACTTCCACACCTGAACCCGCGCGCGACCGCAAGGCGCTGCGCAAAGAGCTCCGGGCGCGGCGGCGGGCGATACCGCCCGAGGTACGCGCGAGACTCGAGCGCCGCGTCGCCCAGCACGTCGAGCACCATGTCCACTTGCATCCCGGGCAGCGCATCGCGCTCTACGCGCCGCTCGCGGAGGAGCTCGACGTAGCGCCGATCGCGCGAGTGGCGCGCCGGCACGGCGCGCTCATCTATCTTCCACGCATCACCGACCGGCACCGCAAGCGCATGCGGTTCGTGCGCGATGGCGGCGTCGCGATCCGCAATCGTCTCGGCATCCTCGAGCCGCCGCTCGCGGGCGGCATCGAGACTCGCCGGCTCGATCTGGTGTTCGTGCCTCTCGTCGGCTTCGATGCAGCGGGCATGCGCCTCGGCATGGGCGCCGGATACTACGATCGCGCGTTCGCCTTCCTACGGCGGAGAGTCTCTTGGCGGCGTCCAAAGCTGATCGGCGTCGCATTCGCGGCGCAGCGAGTCGCCGTGATCGACGGAGCAGCGCACGATGTGCGACTCGATGCGGTGGTGACTGAGCTCGGTGTGATCCGATGCCGCACGTAGCGCTCAAAGCACTTGCTTGTAATTTCAAATTGCGTGTATATACTCCGACCTCGGACTAACCCGACAACTGGAGAGCCAAAATGGCGAAGGCGAAAAAGAAGGCCAAGAAGAAAGCTTCTAAGAAGAAATAGGCCTGAAACTCGGTGGGCGCGGATGAACTCCGCGCCCGCCGAATCGAATCTGGAACGACTGTGCCCGCGCCTCGCGGGCACAGTCGCATCTGGGATCCTTCGCGAAAGCAAGCTCGATGAGCGCACTGGAGAACAAGAGGCGGGCCGCCGCGGCGGCGCTGCTCCGCCTCCGGGAAAACACGGTGATTGGCGTCGGCACCGGCTCGACGGTCGATTGCTTCATCGATGCGCTCGCCGCCCATCCGCTTCCTCTCAAGGCCGTCGCGAGCTCCGAGGCGACGAGCGCACGGCTCACCGCGGCCGGCATCGAGGTCATCGATCTCAACGCAGTCGAGGAGCTCGCAATCTACGTGGACGGCGCGGACGAGGCGACTCGCCGCCGCCATCTCGTGAAGGGCGGCGGCGGAGCGCTCACGCGGGAGAAGATCGTGGCCGAGGCGGCCGGCGAGTTCGTCTGCATCCTCGACGACTCGAAGCTCGTCGATACGCTCGGGTCGTTCCCGCTCCCCATCGAGGTGATCCCGATGGCGCGGAATCTCGTGGCGCGCCGCCTCACGCTCTGCGGCGGCCGCCCGGTGTGGCGACGAGGGTTCGTCACCGACAACGGCAACGACATCCTCGACGTGGCCGGCCTCACCGTCGCCGACCCGCCCGCTCTGGAGTGTGAGCTCGATCGGATTCCCGGCGTCGTCACGGTGGGCCTGTTCGCGAACCGCCCGGCCGACTTGCTGCTGGTCGGCACGGATCAGGGCGTCATCGAAGTCTAGCGGCCCTCGTGCAAGGCGGCCTGCGATCGCCCGCCGCGGGCGGGGAACCGCGGCGGGTGGGAATCCACTCGCCGCGTGGTGGGTCTCAGTGCAATGTCGCCAGCTTCACGTTCTGGCGTCCGAGCGCGTGGGCGACATCGAACATGGCCTGATTGAGGATCTTGTGGGTCGTCATATCGGCTCCGGGGCTGACGTTGGTGTCGATGTCGGTCATCACCTGGATGTGCAGCTTGTGCGAGAGCGCGTGATCGAACAGGTAGCCGGACCAGAAGACACCGTCCGGCGTCGTGCCGGCCGTGACCAGGGTCTTCGCGAGCCTCACGCCGTGCAGGCCAGCGGGCGCGGCGGGCAACGCGATCCCCGCCTCGGTGGCCCTCTTTAGAGCGTCCTTCACGGCGTAGTTCATGCCGTTGATGAAGCTCGTCACCTCGGTCTTGCCGTACTGCCTGTCGAGCTTCGCGACCTCCGCGGCGACGGTCTTGTGGCCGAGCATCGAGTCGAGCGCCTCGGCGAAGCTGAAGTGCGCGGCACCGCCGCCGGCTTTGACCAGCGCCGCGGTGACCGGCAATGCCGGTGCGCCCGCGTAGACCGGGCCGCCGTACGAGTTCATCTCGGCGGCGGCCGCGCCGGTCGTCATCGCCGCGCCGCCGAGCAAGAAGGAGAAGCCTGCGGCTATCGCCGTGAGTGTGCCTGTTGCTTTCATGGTGTGTTCCTCGCTAACAAATCTTGGAGAGAGTCCGCCGCGAGCTCATAGCCAAGCATCGCGAGCGCAATCGTCTGGCGCACGTAGGCGGCCGCCAGCGCGACCGCCGGCCGGTGCTGCGTGAGCGCGCCATCCGCGGCCGCCGCGTCGAGCTCGCCGACGAGCGAAGTGCCGCCGTCCGCCACGACGATCAGCCAGCGCGGTCCACCGCTCGGCACCACCGGATGGCGGTGCACCGAGCCGGTGCAGCCGCCGCACTCGCGCTCGCAGCCCGTGAGACACAGCGTGGTGACGGTCACGCCTCGCGCGCTCGCCCCGCGCAACGAATCGGCGAGCTGCGCTGCCTCGGCGGGTTGAATGGCGATGAGCAGGGAGCGCTCGCAGGATTCGATCAACTGGCGCGCTTTGATGAGCAGCTGCGGACCGCTGAGGCTATAGACGCCGCTCGATGGCTGCGCTTGCGGATGGCGCGCGAGGACGTCACCGGCATCGGCCAGCACGCGCCGCTGGCCGGCTTCGACCCCCGCGAGCAACTGCTTCGGCGGCACCGGCGCATAGCGCTGGCCGGATTCGTCCAGCCGACGGCAGGCCGCGCCGCGATCGATCAGCTTCTCGAGAACCGGGTAGACGTTCGGCCGAGGAATGCCGGAGCGCTTCGCGAGCTCGTACCCGGTGAGCTCGCCGCCTTCGAGGAGAGCGACGTATGCGCGCGCCTCGTATTCGGTGAAGCCCAGCCTCTGCAGGGCCGTGATCGTGTCCAACGCCATAGTAGTTGTCTGTATAACTACTAGTCATTGTAGGTCACTGCAGGGGTACGTCAACCTCCGGG
>JBOHZT010000239.1:0-5689 GCA_050738535.1 Steroidobacteraceae bacterium | reverse complement strand
GGATGCGGTGGAACGTGAGCAGCTGCTTGCACAGTGACTTGTCGCGCGAGAGCAGCAGGCCGCGCGGGTTGCAGCCCGTGTACGGCTGGCGCAGCAGCTCGAGAAACGCGACCACATGCTGATCGTACGTGCCGATCCCGTCGAATTCCTCCAGGAGGTTGAACACGACATCCGGCTTCCAGTCGGCGATCGCGGCCCGCAGCTCCGTCAGGCTATCGAGCACGCCGAGGCAGCGGACCTCGTGCCCGCTCGCCTTGAGCGTCGAGATCACGTCGTACTCGGTCCGCCATTCGTCGATCTCCTTCTCGCCGTGGCCTTCGAGGCTCTCCGGCGGCACCAGGCTCGAGTGGACGACGACGAGCGCGCGCTGTTTCTTCATAGGGCGAGGTGCGGCGTCTCGCCCTGCGCGTAAAGCCGTGCGACGCGTCCGAGAATCCAGCGCACGTGGCGCAGTGCATCGCGGCGGCTGCCGTGGACGTACAGCTTCAGGGCCTCGCAGCGCTCGACCAGCATCCGCAGGATCTGGAACACGCTGTAGCGCTCCAAGCCGAGCTCGCTCGCCGCGCTCGCGACAAGGCTCGCTTTCGAGGCGCGCAGCAGCGTCGCGGCGCGCATCGCGCCCCGCCGCTCGCGCTCCGCGCTGAACACCTTGAGAAGCAGCTCCTCGGCGAGCCCCCGGCGATCGGACCGCCGGCGCGCGAGCTTGCGCCGATAGACGGCGGCGAGCGTACGCTCGTCCTGGTCGATCGCATCGATGCGCAGCCGGTTGCGCACCGGAGCGGGCTTGTCGCGCACGCTCGCCATGAGCTCGTCGACCAGACTCAGCTTCGTGAGCGCCGGCCAGGCCGCATAGGTCTTGCGCCAGTCGGAGCGAGGCTTCAGCCACACGGCGAAGGTCTCAGCGAAATCCTCGGTCGGATGCGCCTGGGCATACCACTCGCCGAGGTGATGGACGTAGCGCCGGCTGCGCGGCCGCGCGCGATAGCGGCGCGGATACGGGAGCGAGGCCGGCCCGAAGACCTCGCGCCAGCGCCGCCGCCGGCGCAGACGGTACGCGCTGTCGAGCGCATGCCCGGCCTCATGGCGCAGGATCCGCATGAGCCAGCGCGCGTTGCCGCCCTCCACCTCGCGCATGATGCGGCGCTCCAAACGCTCGAGGCGGGCGTGCGCGAGATAGAAGGGGATGGCGATGCCCGGCACGCCGTCCGGCGAGAACCACTCGACGGCGAGCCACGCGTGCGGCTTGAAGCGGATGCCCCGGCCCTCGAGCTCGCGGTAGAGCTGCTGCACATAAGGGGCGAGACGCGAGCACTCGACCGTGAGCCCGAGATCGCGCAGGCGCATCGAGAGCAGCGCCTCGTCGGAGAGGCGCGCCCATGCGGGCGCCGAGCGCCGGGGCGCGCGGCCGGCAGAGCGGCGCCCCTCGAGGGCCCGCGGCGGCGGCAAGCGTGTGGAAGCCATCGGGTGCGACCTCTTCACTGGCGCGACAAGCTTACCGCGCCCCGGCCGCGTAGAGCGCGTCGGCGAGGCCGCGGATCAGGTCGAGCCGCGCCAGACCCGTGAGCCAGGCGGCCGGAATCGCCTCCACGGTGTAGTAGGCACCCGCGAGCTGGCCGTAGGCGGCGCACACCACGTCCGACCGGCCGCCGAGATTGGCCGCGAGCAACGCGCCCTCGGCAAAGCCCTCCGTGCGGTCGAAGGCCCAGAGCGCCGCCTCGAGCGCCTGAAAGATCGCCTCCCCGCTGCGCACCTGCTGCGGGGCCTTGCGCCGGTAACGGCCGCGCAGCAGCGATCGGGTGCGCGGCCGCAGGCCCGCGATGCCGGATTCGCCGAGCGTGTGCCGCAGCGCGAGCACCTCGTCCTTGGGCCGCTCGGCGAGCGCCGCGTGCAGCATGGCCGCGAACACCCGGCAAGCCTCGACGACCGCGGGCGACTGGCAGGTGAGGCGCGCTGCATCTCCCGCCAGACGCAAGGCCTCCTCGAGCGACGGAAAGGCGAACAGGACGGCGGGCGCCACCCGGGAGAGAGGCTCGGGATCGAGCCGCCCCGGCTCGTGGGAGCCGGGATAGATCTGCCGCCGCCATTGCGCGCGCGCGAGCGCCCGCGCGGTGCTCGCCGTGATGCCCGCGCATTGCCCCGTGGCGGAGAGATAGCCCTCCCGCTGCCAGCGCACGTAGCGCTCGGTTTGATCGCGCGGGTCGAAGCCGCGGCAAGCCGTGAGGCTGTCCGCGAGACACAGGGCCATCGCCGTGTCGTCGCTCCAAGCACCGGCGGGCAAGCCGCAGGAACCTCCTCCGAGCGGCCCCGTGACGGGCGCGAAGCTCCCGGGCTCGCGCCCCTGGGTGGCGACGGCGAGCGCATCTCCCACGGCGAGCCCCGCGAGCGCACCGACGAAGCGCCTCGCGAGTTGCTCCGGCTCGCGCGGCCCGACTCGCAGCGCCTGCTCCCTGGGCCCGGCTTGCGGCGCGACGAGCCGCGGGACCCAGCTCCGTACGTACTCGACCTGCTGCTCCGTCTCCGGCACGGAAGGCCAGATCTCGGCGCGAGGGCTGTGCTGCCAGGCCTGGTTGAGCGCCTCGAGCGCCTCATCGCCGCTCAGGCCGCGCTCGACGAGCAGGCACCCGGCCACCGTTCCCGTCCGCCCGATGCCGGCGTGGCAATGCACGTACACGCAGCGCCCTGCCCGGAGCGCGCCGTCGATCACGGCGAGGATCTCGAGCATCTGCTGCGGCCGCTCCGGAACCCCGTGATCGCGGATCGCCAGGCGGTGATGCTCGACGGTCGTCGGCAGCAGGCCGTCGTACGGCTCCAGCTCCTCGGCGTGGGTCAGATCGATGAAGCAGTCGACGCCGGCGGCGAGCAGCCGCTCGATCCGCTCGCGCGCGGCGGCAACCTGCGCCGTGCCCGGGTACTCGCCCGCGAGCAGCCGCCCCGGCAGCACCCAATAGCTGTTCGGCAGGAGCGCGGCCGCGGGCGAGCTCACATGCGCGCGACGCGTCGGGCGTCGAGCCCGGCGAAGTCATGCAGGACGACGTCCGCGAGATGCTGCGGCTCCACGCGCCGCAGCGCCGCGAAGATGGTCTCGATGCGGCCCGGATGCTCGCGCTCCCACTCCGCGAGCATGCGTTTCACGGCCGTGCGCTCGAGCTTCGGCTGCGACCCGCACAGATTGCAGGGGATGATCGGGAAGGCGCGGCCGCGCGCATAGCGTGCGATGTCGCGCTCGGAGGCGTAGGCGAGCGGCCGGATCACGATGTGCCGGCTGTCGTCGGACAGCAGCTTCGGCGCCATGGCCTTCAGGCGCCCACCGAAGAACAAATTGAGGAAAAACGTCTCGACGATGTCGTCACGATGATGCCCCAAGGCGATCTTGGTGATGCCGTTCTCGGCCGCGAAGCGATAGAGCGCGCCGCGCCGCAGGCGCGAGCACAGCCCGCAGGTCGTCTTGCCTTGCGGGATGACGCGCTTCACCACCGAGTAGGTGTCCTGCTCGATGATGTGGTACGGCACGCCGAGCGACGTGAGGTATTCCGGCAGCACGTGCTCCGGAAAGCCCGGCTGCTTCTGATCGAGATTGACCGCGATCAGGCTGAAGTCGACGGGCGCGCTGCGCTTGAGCGAGAGCAGAATGTCGAGCAGCGTGTAGGAATCCTTGCCCCCGGAGAGACACACCATCACCCGGTCGCCGTCCGCGATCATGCCGTAGTCATGGATCGCCTTGCCGGCAAGCGCCCGCAGGTGCGCTTGCAGGCGCTGCGCTGTCCGCGAGCTCGCAGGGGGCGTCTGCAAGCGCTCCGCGGTCTGCGCGCTCTCAGGGTGATGCATCTGGGAGCGTCGTGCGGTTTGCGCGCTCGCGGAGTGCATCTGCGAGCACTCCACCGCCCGCGAGCTCGCGGCGCCGACTCGAGCCTCCGCCATGCTCAGGCAGCGGCGCTGTTGGCTGCGCCCTCGAGGTACTTTGCCTCGAGATAGCGCACGAACGGCGCCGCGGACAGCGGCTTGCCCGTGGCTGACTTGAGCAGATCGTGGACGGTGAGCTTGGCTCCGAGACCGTGCACGTGCTTGCGCAGCCATCCGTAAAGGCCCGCGAACTCCCCGCTCGCGATCTGCTCGTCGAGCGCCGGCAGCTGCGAGCGCAGGCTGTCGTAGAGCTGCACCGCGATGACGGCGCCGAGCGCATAGGAGGGGAAGTAGCCGAACGATCCCACGGCCCAGTGGATGTCCTGCAGACAGCCCTCCGCATCGTTGCCCGGGCGGATACCGAGCCGCTGCTCCATGCCCGCGTTCCAGGCCTCCGGCAGGTCCTTCACCGAGAGCTCCCCGGCGAGGAGCTGCTTCTCGAGGTCGTAGCGCAGCAGGATGTGCAAGGGATACGTGAGCTCGTCGGCATCGACGCGGATCAAGCTCCTGCGCACACGGGTCACGTGCTCGTACACGCGCTCCGCGTCCCACTCCGGCCCGCTCACGCCGAAGTGCTTGGCGAGGAGCGGAGCGAGATACCTCACGAACGGGCGGCCGCGGCAGACCAGCATCTCGAGCAGCAGCGACTGGCTCTCCTCGATCGCCATGCCGCGGTCGCGGCCGACCGGCTGATCACGCCAGTCCTGCGGCAGCCCGAAGTCGTACATCGCATGGCCGGTCTCGTGCAGCGCGCCGAGCAGCCCTGAGTAGAGGTCCTCGCTGTCGAACCGCGTGGTGACGCGGATATCGCCGGGCACGCCCTCGGTGAAGGGGTGCTCGCTCTCGTCCAAGCGGCCGCGATCGAACGGAAAGCCGACCGCCTTCATGATCTCTACCGCAAGCGCGCGCTGCTTGCTCGGCGGGAACTTGCCGGCGGCGAGCGGCGCCGGGCGGGACGACTGCAGCGCGATCACCTCGCGAATGAGCGCGGGAAGCCGGCGCGACAGCACCTTGAACACCGCCTCGATGTCGACCGTCGTGATGCC
The DNA here is from genome assembly GCA_050738535.1 of Steroidobacteraceae bacterium. Taxonomy (GTDB): domain Bacteria; phylum Pseudomonadota; class Gammaproteobacteria; order Steroidobacterales; family Steroidobacteraceae; genus JASHUC01. The sequence continues at coordinate 743 of JBOHZT010000239.1, read as the reverse complement.
CGGGCTGAACTCGTCGACGAGCGCGTCGTAGGGCGCGAGCCCGAGGGCCTGCCCGAGGAGGGCCGCCTTGTCGCGCACCAAGGTCACGACCTCCTCGAGATGCGGCGCGAACAGGTCGAAGCGGCCCTGATGGCGCGCCTCGAGCCACTGGACCTCCGCGCGGGAAGTGGCGCGCGCGAGTCGCGAGATGAGCGCGACCGGCGTCGCGATCGCATGCTCCCGCTGCCGGCGCATCTCCCTCAGGTTCGCGACCTGCCAGTCGCTCAAGCCCTGGGCGTTGGCCTGCGCGCGCTCGAGCAACCGCGTGACGCGCGGCGAGGTGAGGAGCGCGTGGTACTCCGTCTCGAGCGCCGCGAGCTGCTCGCCGCGGACGTCCGCGCTGCCGCGCGGCATCATCACCGCCGCGTCCCAGCGCAGGAGCGACAACGCGCCGCGGCAGGCGTGGAGCCGCTTGAATTCCTGCTCGAGCTGCTTGTACGGAGAGGCTGACATGTCGTTGGCTACCCGATCTTTGCCGCGATGGCTGGCCCGGTGCCCGGGACACCGGAGCGGCGCGTAGGGCCGGGGAACGGGGGTAGTCTACTCCGGAAGCCATCCTGGACCGGCCTCCCGGCAAAACGACCCCATATAATTCAATAAGTTATAACAGCATTACGGCCGTTGACACGGCTACGCCACCGCTCGAGGCTCCTCAGCGCATCGGCCCCGGCCAGCTCGCCACGAGCAGCCCCACGGCAGCCGAC
>JBOHZT010000238.1:0-5725 GCA_050738535.1 Steroidobacteraceae bacterium | reverse complement strand
TCCACACCGACAGCCCATTTTTGGAGCGTCCGCCGCTCTGCGTCGTCATGCGCGCGCTCGACGTGCCGAAGTACGGCGGTGACACGGCATTCTCGAACATGTACCTCGTCTACGAGGGACTCTCGGAGGGGCTGAAGAAAACCCTCGACTCGCTCGAGATCGTCTACTCCGGCAAGGACATCTGGTCGAAGAACGCGAAGCTTCCCAAGGACCAGCAGCTGCGGCTGCGCGACGGACATTCCCTCACCGAGGATCAGCTCGAGAGCGTCCACCCGGCCGTGCGGCGCCATCCTCGAACCGGGCGCAAGGCGCTCTACGCGACGACGGCGTATTTCAAACGGTTCGTCGGCTGGAGCGAGGAGGAGAGCCGCGCGCTCCTCACCTATCTGCAATCGCTGACCCAGCGCATCCAGTATCAATGCCGGGTCCGCTGGCGTGCCGACACGCTCATCGTCTGGGACAATCGCTTCCTGCAGCATCGCGGCGTGCATGATTTCGAGCACGAGCGGCGGCATCTCGTCCGCACCACCGTCGTCGGCGAACGGCCGCTCCATTGACGCGTCCCGGCACTCGCGCGCCTGGACTCGGCGCCGAGATGGTTGGGGCAGGGGGCCGTGCGGCCGCTGCGGTGCGGCTCGATTGGACGCTCTACACCGGGTACACGCTCGGGTTCCTCACCCTCATCTCCGCGTTCAACTATCTCGATCGCGGCATGCTCGGGCTCGCGCTGCCGCTCATCAAGCAGGAGATGCACGTCTCGGATACGGTGCTCGGGCTCGTATCGGGCCTGGCTTTCGCGCTGTTCTACTCCCTGCTGGGGCTGCCGATCGCCTGGCTCGCCGAGCGCTGGAGCCGCCGCAACATCATCGCCATAGGCTTCGCGTTCTGGAGCCTCATGACGGCATTCACGGGGTTCGTGGCAAACATCTGGCAACTCGGGCTTGCCCGGTTCCTCATGGGCGCCGGCGAGGCCTGCGGGCTCGCCCCGTCGAACTCGATGGTCTCGGATCTGTTCCGCGAGGGCCGCCGGCCTTTCGCGCTCTCGATCCTCGGGGCGGCGAGCTCCATCGCCTTCATCGTCTTCTATCCGATCGTGGGGTGGATCGGCGAGCATCACGGCTGGCGGGCGATGTTCACCGCGTGCGGCATCCCGGGAGCGGTGCTCGCGATCACCTTCTTCTTGACCGTTCGGGAGCCCGCGCGCGGGGCCTCGGAGCCGCGCGTTCACACCCTCGACGTGCAGTCGCTCCTCGCGATGGTGCGCTTCCTCCTGGGCTCTCCGGCCTATCTGCTGATGCTCGCCGGCGCGATGTTCATGGGCGCGAGCGCCTATGCCGGGGGCACCTGGAACACGACGTTTCTGATGCGGGTGCATCACCTCTCGCTCGAGCAGGTGGCGGCCTCGATCGGCCCGCTGCAAGGGATCTTCGGCGGCGCGGGGATACTCCTCGGAGGCCTCCTCACGGACGTTCTCGGCCGTCGCGACGAGCGCTGGCGCTTGCGCGTGCCGGCGATCGCCTGCCTGCTCGCAGGGCCCGCCGAGGCGCTGTTTTTGCTGGGCGGCGGCCGTGCGCTGTGGATGACGGGCTTCGCGCTGACGAGTCTCCTCACGCTCGTGCATCAGGCGCCGGTGTTCGCCGTGGCGATGAGCGTTGCGAAGGTGCGTATGCGCGCCGTCGCCGTCTCGCTCCTGGTGCTCGTGGCGAGCCTCCTGGGGCAGGTGGTGGGACCGCTCCTCGTCGGCGTGCTCGACGACCGCCTGCACGCGCGGCTCGGCGACGCCGCCGTGCGCTATTCGCTCCTCACCGTCGCCGCGTGCGCCATCTGCGGCGGCATCGCCTTCGCATTCGCCGTGCGCTACTTCGAGCGCGACCGCCTGCGCGCTGCCGCGACCTGAGACGATGGTTAGGCCTTTCGGGCAGGTGCATCACGGAGTTCCCGGCAGGTGAGCATCGCTTCGGGCATGGGCTCGGCGCGCGTAAGCCGCGCCTCCTGCGCTGACGGGTCCGCTCGTCAGGAGACGACGGTTTGGCGCGACTCGCTCGTCGTTGTCGCGGTGACGGTGCTCGCGGCTTTGCTCTGCGCGCGTTTCAACCTGAGCGAGCACATCCACCGCTGGACGGCTCCGTGGGAGTGGCTGCAGCTCGATGAGCTTCCGGGAGTGCTGCTGGTGCTCGCAGCCGCGCTGGCCTGGCTGGCTGTCCGCCGCTACCGGGAGGCGGCCCGCGAGCTGCGCTATCGGCGCGCCGCGGAGACGCGCCTCGGCGCCGCGCTCGCCGAGAACCGGCGGCTCGCGCAGCAATACGTCGAGCTCCAGGAGAACGAGCGCAAGACGCTCGCGCGCGAGCTGCACGACGAGCTCGGGCAGTATCTCAACGTCATCAAGCTCGATGCCGTCGGTATTCGCGACGCCCGGACGGCGGGCCAGGAGCCGGCCCATGAGCGAGCAGGCGCGATCGTCGAGAATTGCAGTCGCATTCACGCGGCGCTCGCCGGTCTCATCCGGCAGCTACGTCCGGTGGGACTCGACGAGCTCGGTCTCGCCGCAGCCCTGGAACACTGCATCGAGACCTGGCGCCCGAGGATCCCGCAGACGCAGCTCGAGCTGCTTGCCACGGGCGATCTCGAAGCGCTTCCGGAAGGGGTCGCGCTCACCGTATACCGGCTGGTCCAGGAGGCCGTGACGAATGCGGCCAAACATGCCTCCGCGGGGCACCTGACCGTGCAAATCGAGCGGCGGGCGCGGCGAACCGCGGACGATGCCATCCATGTGGCGATCACGGACGATGGTGCGGGTGCGGCGCCCGGACTGTCCACTCGAGGGCTCGGCCTGATCGGTATGCGCGAGCGAGTCGCGGCGCTCGACGGTGAGCTCGAGGTGGCGACCTCACCAGACCTGGGCTTCCGCGTGACCGCACGAATCCCGGTGCACGTTCCATGAGCCGTCCTTTGACGAGTCGCCCATTGCGGATCTTGCTGGTCGACGATCACGCCGTGGTCCGCGAAGGTTATCGCCGACTGCTGGAGCGCGAGCCGGGATTCGTGGTGAGCGGTGAAGCCGACGATGCGGCCGAAGCCTGTGCTCAGGCCGCGCGACTCGCGCCCGACATCGTCGTCATGGACGTGAGCCTGCCGGGCGCGAGCGGCATCGAGGCCATGCGCCGCATGCTCTCGCAGCGCTCGGCGACGCGCATCCTCATGTTCAGCATGTACGAGGACGCCATTTTCTGCTCGCGCGCGCTACAAGCCGGAGCGAGTGGGTATCTCAGCAAGTCGAGCGCCCCCGAGGCGCTGGTCGCCGCCGTCGAGGCCGTTGCCCGAGGCGAGCGCTATGTGAGCCCCGATGTCGCAAGGAAGATGACCCGCAGCGCGTCGGACGCCGAGGTGCGGCTCGACCAGCTCACGTCGCGGGAGTTCGAAGTGCTGCGGCTGCTTGCGCGCGGCGAGACACTGAGCGACATCGCTGCGAAGCTCGGCATCTCCGAGAAAACGGCGGCCAATCATCAATCGGCCATTCGTTACAAGCTCGGCATCAGGAACGGCGTGCAACTCGCGCAGCTTGCGGAGCGGCTCGGGCTCGCCGGCCTCGCGTGCTCGGGCCCCGGAGCGCTTGCTCCGGGGCCGCGGTCGGACGGCTAGCGTCAGCGCCGGCGCACCCTCGCGACGGCGACTCCCCAGGGCCCGGTGTGGCAGCGGATGGTCTTGATGACCTTGAAAGTCGCCGTATCGATCACCGACACGTCGTTCGAAGGTCCGTTCGCCGCCCACAGCCGTCGTCCGTCCGGGGTGAGTGCGATCGTCCACGGGCGCGTGCCGGTCATCGCGGCGTGCGCAATCTGGTCGGTCCTCAGATTCACGTCCAGCACTGCGCCCGCGCGCCCGGTCGAGACGTAGAGGAAACGGCCGGAGCGCGATACCAGGAGGTCCATCGGACGGGCCGCTCCGACGAGCGGATGAAAGACCGCGGAGGGCTTCAGGAAGAACGTCTTGATCGGGCTCATCGTGCGCGCATTGACGATCGTCACGCTCGCATCGGCCTCTCCCGGCACGTAAGCTCGTGCGCCGGAGGGTGAGAAGGCGATCGACCGCGGCCGCTGTCCCACCGGAAACGTCTTGACGACTTTCTTCGTCCGCGTATCGATGACCGTGATGCGGTTATCGGCCTCGGAGCTCACGTACACGTAGCGCCCGTTCGGCGAGATCCGCACCCCCTCGGGGTCGTCCCCCACCGGAATCTTCGCGAGCGCCTTGCCGCTCGCCACGTCCATCACCACCGCTTTGCTCGAGCCGGCCACGTAGAGATACCGGCCGTCATGGGTCACGGCGAGCTTCTCGGGGTCTGAGATGCCGCGGATTACGCGCGCGACCGAACGCGTCGCGATGTTGAATACCGCGATCCCGTCGGCCGATTTGTCCGGCGGGGGCAAGGGGCCATGGCGCTTCTCCGGCGGTCCCTCGATGGGAGAGCCGCTGAGTGCGATGTAGAGGTAGCGTCCGTCGGGGCTCACGACGATGCCACGCGGGCGCCGTCCGAGCGGCACCGTCGCGACGACCTCGAGCGTTCGTCCATTGATGATGCTGAGATCGCCCGAGATCTCATTGGTGACATAGGCGTAGTACGGCGGGGTCGCATGAGCTCGATGTGCGGGACGGGCTTCGACCCCCGTGCAGAGCAACAGTGCGGCTGCGCTCGCCGCGAGCAGCTGGAACGCTTTGACCATCGACGGAACCCCTCTGGGTGAGGCAAAGGGTACGCCGCGCGGCGCACCAAGGATCGAGGCGCGAATTCTACACGCCGCGCGCACACGCCGGAGGCGAGCCGGGAGAAATTCCCGTTCTCGCGGAAAATCCCGACTTCGGCGTTGATCCGGGCCGGCGGTGCGAGGATCATCGTCGACCCCGCCCCGGCCCGGCAGGCCACGCAGGCCGGTTGACTCGACAACATGAGCGGGCCTGGAGGGTGGCCTCTCAAAAATCATCAGGAGAATCTCGATGGCGAGCGCGACATCCGCCCTGGCGCTTTGCATGCTGCTCGGAGCCGCGGGTGCCGCACTGCCGGACATGGCTTCGGCGGACGGCGCAGCGCAGCCGACGGCGCCATCGAGCAATCCGGCCGCCGTGCAGGAGCTGCAGCAGGTCGTCATCATCGGCAACGTGCCCCTTCCCGGACTCGGCTTGCCGCAGGCGGAAGTGCCCTCCAACGTGCAGACGGCGACCAGCAAGGACCTGCAGCGCGAGCAGACGCTCGATCTGGCGGACTATCTCAACGACAACTTCAGCGGCATCAGCGTGAGCGAGAGCCAGGACGATCCGCTCCAGGCGGACGTGAACTACCACGGCTTCACGGCCTCTTCGCTGCTCGGTACCCCGGAGGGACTGTCGATTTACGTGGACGGCGTGCGCGTCAACGAGTCGTTCGGCGACACCGTCAACTGGGACCTGATCCCGCAAGCGGCGATCTCCACCATCACGCTCATCTCGGGATCGAACCCGGTCTTCGGGCTCAATACGTTGGGCGGCGCGCTCTCGATCCAAACCAAGAGCGGGCACGACTACCCGGGCACGCAGGTACAGGCCTACGGTGGCTCCTTCGGGCGGCGCGCCTTCGAGGCGCAGACGGGGGGCGCCTCGGGCGCGTTCGACTATTTCCTCACGGCCAACGATTTCCACGATGACGGCTGGCGCGACCAGTCCCCGACCGATGCCCGGCAAGTTTTCGGCAAGT
>JBOHZT010000237.1:0-5738 GCA_050738535.1 Steroidobacteraceae bacterium | reverse complement strand
AGCGCCGTCCCGGTGGAGATATTGAGGCTGCCGGAGCCGTCGCCGCCGGTGCCCACCACATCGATCGCGTGCACGTCGGCGGCGAGATGCGGCCGGCGCGCGAGGCGCCGCATGCCCCGCGCGAACCCGCGCACCTCGTCGGCGACGATGCCCTTGGCGCGCAACGCTGCGAGCACGGCGCCCGCCGCCGCGGCCGGCGTGTCAGGCTGCGTGAGCGCGCCGAGCAACTCATCGGCCTCGGACTCGGCGAGATCGCGGCGCTCGAGCAGCCGCTCGAGGGTGTCACGGAGCATGGGCGGCATCCCCCGTTGCCCCTGCCGGCGCACTGGAGCGCTCGCCTCCCGATTGGCGCAGGAAATTCGCGAGCAGCTCGGGTCCGTCGGGCGTCAGGATGCTCTCCGGGTGGAACTGCACCCCTTCGACCATGAGCGTGCGGTGCCGCGCACCCATGATCTCCCCTTCGGGCGTCAGCGCGCTCACCTCGAGCTCGGACGGCATCCGGTCCGGCGCCGCGATGAGCGAGTGATAGCGTCCCACCTCGCAGTCCTGCGGCAGGCCCTCGAAGAGCGTCCGCCCATCGTGGCGGATCGGAGAGGTCTTGCCGTGCATCAGGCGCCCGGCACGCACCACCTTGCCCCCGAACACCTCGACGATCGACTGATGTCCGAGACACACGCCGAGAACCGGAATGCGACCGGCGAACGCGCGGATCATGTCCATCGACACGCCGGAATCGGACGGCGTGCAGGGGCCCGGCGAGACGCAAAGATGCGAAGGAGCGAGCTCGAGCGCCTCGCTCACGGTGATCTCGTCGTTGCGGCGCACGGTCACCTCCGCGCCGAGGACGAGGAACGCCTGGACCAGGTTGTACGTAAAGGAATCGTAGTTATCGACGAGCAGCAATCGCGGCTTCATAGCCCCTCCCGAGCGAGCTCGAGCGCGCCGCGCACGGCGGCGCTCTTGGCGAGCACTTCCTCGTGCTCCATCTCCGGGACGCTGTCGGCGACGATGCCGCCGCCCGCCTGGTAGCTGTACTCATCGCCGCGGAACACGAGCGTGCGAATAGTGATGGCGTGATCCATGTCGCCGCGTGCGCCGAAATACCCCACGGTGCCGCCGTAGAGCTCGCGGCCGACCGGCTCGAGCTCGTCGATGATCTGCATCGCGCGCACCTTCGGCGCGCCGACGAGCGTGCCCGCGGGAAAGGACGCGGCGAACAGGTCGAACGCGTCGCGTCCCGGCGCGAGCTCGCCGTGCACGCCGCTCACGATGTGCATCACGTGGCTGTAGCGCTCGATCGAGCGGTACGGCTCGACTCTCACGCTGCCCGCGCGAGCGACGCGGCCGAGATCGTTGCGCGCCAGATCGACGAGCATCACGTGCTCGGCGTTCTCCTTCGGGTCCGCGCGCAGCTTCGCCTCGCGCGCCGCATCGGTTGCGACATCGTCGGAGCGCGGCAGAGTGCCGGCGATTGGGCGCAGCTGGGCGTTGCGCCCCTTGAGCTTCACGAGCGCCTCGGGCGAGGAGCCGACCACCGTCACGTCCCCGAGCGCGCAGTAGTACATGTACGGTGAGGGGTTGATGAGCCGCAGCGCCCGGTACGCCTGGAACGGATCGAGCTCGTGCCGGCCCGCGAAACGGGTGGACAGCACCAGTTGATACACGTCGCCCGCGGCGATGTACTCCTTGACGCGCTCGACGCCCGCGAGGTGCTGCTCGCGGGTGCAGGAAGGCGTCGGCGGCGCGTAGCGCCCGCCGCGGGCGCCGTTCGGAAGCGCGCCCCGCAGCGCGCGCACGACCTCCCGGCGCAGGGAGCGCCGCTCCTCATCGGTGCCGGCGTGCAGCAGCGCGATGCGGCGGGTCAAATGATCGAACACGAGGAGCGAGCGCGGCGCCGCGTAATGCAGGACGGGAACGCCGCTCTCGAGACCGGTGCGCCGCGGCAGCCGCTCGAAGAAGCGCACGATGTCGTAGCCGGCATAGCCGACGAGACCTCCGGCGAGCGGCACTCCCGCGATGCGCGGCTCAGGCTGCGGGATGCTCGCCAGGGCGTCGCGGAGCGCCCCGAGAAGCTCGCTGGCGCTCGCGGGAGCCGGGCGCCGCTCGGAGCCGATCGCGAGCCCATCGCGGTCGAGCCGCACCTCGAGGCCGTCTCCGAAACCGATGAAGGAGTAGCGCGCGAGCCGCTCGCCACCCTCGACGCTCTCGAGCAGGAACCGCGGCCGAAACGCCGCGAGCTTCATGAAAGCCGACACGGGCGTGTCGAGGTCGCCTGGAATGTCGAAGGGTGCTTTCAACCGGTCGTCCTCAATCTCGCGCGCGCACAAACGAAAAGACCCATCTCGGAGCGGTCCGGAGATGGGTCTTGGCAACTGAAGCGGAAACTAGAGTCGGTTACGACAGCAGCATCCGGCGCCCACTCCGGAACGAGCGGCGCCGCCACCAGCGAACGAGCGCGTCGTGAGGCTGCGCGAACATGCCCAAAAGTATGGCGGGGCGGCCCAAGGGGCGTCAAGACAGGGGCGCGGGAATTGGGTTATCTTGCGTGGCCCGGCGCCGGCGGCGGACCGAGCCCGCCCGGGCGCACCGCCGGTGACACCGGACGGATTTTCCCTCGAAATTCAACGGGCTTTCCGGCGAGGTTGGTCATGCCCTCCTTCGACGTCGTCTCCGAGATCAGCGCGCACGAGGTGCGCAACGCCGTGGACCAGGCCAACCGCGAGCTCGCCCAGCGCTTCGACTTCAAGGACACCGGGGCGCGCTTCGAGCTCGCGGATTTCGTCGTCACGCTCCATGCCCAGGTCGATTTCCAGCTCAAGCAGATGCTCGAGATCCTGAAGCTGCGCCTCGCGAAGCGCGGCGTCGACGCAGCGTGCGTCGACGCGCAGGAGCCGCACGTCGCGCTCTCCGCCGCAACTCAAGAAGTCGTCCTGCGCCATGGCATCGACGCGGAGGCCGGCAAGCAGGTCGCCCGCCTGGTGAAGGACGCCAAGCTCAAAGTGCAGGCGAGCATCCAGGGAGACAAGGTGCGCATTTCCGGCAAGCAAAAGGACGACCTGCAATCGGCCATCCAGCTCCTGCGCAAGTCCGGGCTCGAGCTGCCCTTGCAGTTCGAGAACTTCAGGGACTGAGCGGCAGTGCGGGCGGTGTTCCTCGATCTGGCCACCCTGAGCCGGGGCGACCTCGACATGCGCCGCCTCGAGCGCGCGCTACCCCGGCTCGAGCTGCACCAGACCACCCTCGAAGCCCAGATCGTCGAGCGCATCGCAGGGTGCGAGATCGCGCTGCTCAACAAGCTGAGGATGACTCGGGAGCGCATGGCGACCGCGCCGGGCTTGCGCCTCGTCGCGGTGGCCGCGACGGGAACCAACAACGTCGACCTGGAGGCGGCGCGAGAGCGCGGGATCGCGGTGTGCAACGTCCGCAATTACTGCACCACTTCGGTCACGCAGCACGTGCTTGCATCGATCCTCACGCTCACGCATCGGCTGCGGGAATTCGGCCGGCTCGCGACCGACGGCGCCTGGAGCCGCAGCTCACAGTTTACGATGCTCGATTTTCCGATCCGCGAGCTCTCCGGCGCGGTGCTCGGCATCGTGGGCCACGGCACGCTCGGCCGGTCGGTGGCGCAGGCCGCCGAGGCGGCGCTCGGCATGCGGGTTCTGATCGCCAGCCGCGCCGGCGCGCAGCGCGCGCCAGGCCGGGTCGACTTGCACGCGCTCCTGCCACAGGTCGACGTGCTGAGCCTGCACTGTCCGCTCACGGCGGCGACCGAGAAGCTGATCGGGGCCCACGAGCTTAAGCTCATGAAGCCGGGCGCTTTGCTCGTCAACACGGCGCGTGGCGGCCTCGTCGACTCGTCCGCGCTGGCGCACGCGCTGCGAACCGGACAGATCGCAGGCGCGGCGATCGACGTGCTCACCCAGGAGCCGCCGGTGGACGGCGACCCGCTCCTCGAGCCCGGCCTGCCCAACCTGCTCGTGACGCCGCACATCGCGTGGTCCGCGCGCGAGGCGCGCCAGCGCTGCCTCGACGAAGTGTCCGCGAACGTCGAGGCCTTCCTGCGCGGCGACTCCCGCAACCGGGTGGCGTGAGGGGCTCTCGGACTCGAGCCGTCGAGGCGGCCGGCTAGCCGGAAGTTCCTCCCCGCGCCTGAGGCTTCAGTAGTCAGCAGAGCCTGAATTTTCCGGTGTTTGGTGCATGCGGCGGGGCCGGATTGGGTGCTTATATGTAGTCACTAAACAGTTGCATATTGGCTGTGAATCGGCTATATTCGGCTGCATGTCGCAACGAGGTGGCGCGGTTCATGTCGTCACCACACGGCGCCGCTACAAGGGCCGTGTGTACGCCACGCACCTGCTGCGCAGGAGCTACCGCGAGGGCGAGAAGGTCAAGAACGAGACCCTCGGCAACCTTTCCCACCTGCCTGAGCCGCTGATCGAGGTGATTCGCCGCGCGCTGCATGGGGAGACCTTCGTGCCCGTGGGGGAGCGAGTGCAGATCGTGCGCTCCAAACCGCACGGACACGTGCAGGCGGTGCGCGCGGCGATGCAGCGGCTGGGCTTTGAGTCCCTGATCGCCTCGCGGGCGAGTCCGGAGCGCGATCGGGTGTGCGCGATGGTGGCCGCGCGAGTGCTCGCGCCGCACACGAAGTTGGCGACCACGCGCTGGTGGCAAACCGTGACGCTGGCGCAGGAGTTCGGCGTTGAGGGGGCTGACGAGAACGAGCTGTACGGCGCGATGGACTGGCTGCTCGAGCGCCAGGGAGCCATTGAGCGCAAGCTCGCGGCGCGGCATCTGAAGGAGGGATCGCTGGCGCTCTATGACCTGTCCTCGAGCTACTTCGAAGGCACGCAGTGTCCGCTGGCCAAGATCGGTCACAACCGGGACGGGAAGAAGAACAAGCTTCAGGTCAATTACGGGCTGCTGACGAATCAGGCCGGATGCCCCGTGGCGGTATCGGTCTATGAAGGCAACACGGGGGACGCCAAGACGCTGATGCCGCAGGTGAAGAAGCTGCGTGAGGAGTTTGACCTCGAGCAGGTGGTGCTGGTGGGCGATCGCGGCATGATCTCGCACAAGGCGATCCAGGAGCTGCGGGAACTGGACGGGTTGGGCTGGATCACAGCGCTCAAGAGCGCTCAGATCCGTACGCTCATCGAAGGGGAAGCGCTGCAGTTGGGGCTCTTTGATGAGCGCAATCTCATGGAGATCACCCACCCGGACTACCCGCGCGAGCGCCTCATTGCCTGCCGGAATCCTGAGCTCGCCAAGCTGCGCGCCCACAAGCGAGAGGCGCTACTGGAGGCGACACACAAGGAGCTCGAGAAGGTGCGCGCTCGGGTCGAGCGCGGGAGACTGAAGGGCCAAGGGGCGATCGGGGTGCGCGTCGGGCGCGTCCTCAACAAATACAAGGTGGGCAAGCACTTCGCGCTGGAGATCACCGAGAAGCGTTTTGACTTCCACCGGCTCAATGAGCAGATCGCGGCCGAAGCGGCGCTCGATGGAATCTACGTGATCCGGACCGGCGTTGCGAAGAAGCAGATGTCAGCGGCCGATGCGGTCAGAAACTACAAGGCTCTCGCCAACGTCGAGCGCGCGTTCCGGGCGCTCAAGAGCGTGGACTTGAAGGTGCGCCCCATCCACCATCGGCTCGAGAACCGCGTGCGCGCCCATATCTTCCTGTGTATGTTGGCCTACTACCTCGAGTGGCATCTGATCGAGGCGTGGCGTCCGCT
>JBOHZT010000236.1:0-5902 GCA_050738535.1 Steroidobacteraceae bacterium | reverse complement strand
GTGGTGCTCGTCTACAACGATCATGCCTCGGCATTCAGCCTGGACATCGTGCCGACGTTCGCGATCGGCTGCGCCGCCTCGTTTCAGCCGGCGGACGAGGGGTGGGGCCCGCGGCCCGTGCCGGTCGTGGAGGGTCATCCGGAGCTCGCCTCGCACATCGCGCATAGCGTGATCCAGCAGGATTTCGACCTCACGATCATCAACAGGATGGACGTCGACCACGGTCTCACCGTGCCGATGTCGCTGATGTTCGGCCAGCCCGAGCGCTGGCCCGTCCGGGTCATCCCCCTGGCGGTCAACGTTGTGCTCTATCCGCCGCCTTCCGGCGGCCGGTGTTTTGCGCTCGGCAAGGCGATCCGCAGGGCCGTCGAGACGTTCGATGAGGATCTCAACGTCCAGGTTTGGGGCACGGGCGGCATGAGCCACCAGCTCCAGGGCCCGCGGGCCGGTCTCATTAATCGCGAGTGGGATAACCGCTGGCTCGACCGGCTGATCGAGGAGCCGGAAGCGCTCGCGCTCATGCCGCATATCGAGTATCTGCGGGAGGCGGGCTCCGAGGGGGTGGAGCTCGTGATGTGGCTCATCATGCGCGGCGCGCTGGATGCCAAGGTGCGGGCCGTGCACCGCTTCTACCACGTGCCGGCCTCCAACACCGCAGTCGGACACGTCATTCTGGAGAACGCGAAATGAAGATCATCCTCGCCGGCGCCGGCGCCTTCGGTCAGAAGCACCTCGATGCGGTGAAGGCGATCGGCGGCATTGAAGTCGTCTCCCTGGTCGGCCGGGAGCTCGAGTCCACGCGGGCGATCGCGAGTCAATACGGAATCGGGCACGTCACGACCTCTCTCGAGGAAGCCCTCGCCCGCCCGGGTGTGACCGCGGCCATTCTCGCGACGCCCACGCAGCTGCACGCCGCGCAGGCGATCGAGTGCCTGAAGGCCGGCAAGCACGTGCAGGTCGAGATCCCGCTCGCGGACAGTTGGCAGGATGCCGAGTCGGTGGCACGGGTGCAGCGCGAGACGGGTCTCGTCTGCATGGTGGGTCATACCCGCCGGTTCAATCCTTCGCATCAGTGGATTCACCGGCGGATCGCCGCGGGCGAGCTCCACATCCAGCAGCTGGACGTGCAGACCTATTTCTTCCGCCGCACGAACATGAACGCCTTGGGGCAGCCCCGCTCCTGGACCGACCACCTTCTCTGGCACCACGCCGCCCATACGGTCGACCTCTTCGCCTACCAGGTGGGCGCGCCGGTTACGGTCGCCCATGCGGTCCAGGGCCCGATCCATCCGACACTCCGCATCGCGATGGACATGTCGATTCAAATGAAGGCTGCGACCGGTGCGATCTGCACCTTGTCGCTCTCCTTCAACAACGACGGGCCCCTCGGCACCTTCTTCCGCTACATCTGCGACAACGGCACCTACATCGCCCGTTATGACGACCTCGTCGACGGCAAGGATCAGAAGATCGACGTCTCCAAGGTCGACGTGTCGATGAACGGCATCGAGCTTCAGGACCGGGAGTTCTTCGCCGCCATCCGCGAGAAGCGCGAGCCGAATGCGAGCGTCCATCAAGTCCTGCCGTGCTACCGGACACTCGCCGAGCTTGAGCGGCAGCTCAACTCATGAGTGTCCGCAGAGCGCCGGGAAGAGGAGCGCGAGCGGCAGGAGAGCCGACACGAACCCCTCCACGCCGAGGATGCCGCACCGGCCGAAGCGGTCCGAGAGCCCGGGCGCGATGAGCCCGATGAAGAAGCTCCCGAGTCCGGCCGCGCCCATCAGGAAACCCGCCGCGGTGCCCGTTTGATGTGCCACCTTGGTGATATGGAGCGGCGCGAAGGCGTTGACCAGGAAGAGCCAGATCATGAAGCCCGCGGCGCCCACCGCGACGAGCCACACATTGCGGTAGGCGAGCAATGACCACAGGACCTTGAGAGCGAGGCGGTGCACCGCCTGCTGGCCGTCTCCCGCCCGTGCCTCGTGCACGAAGAGCGCGGCGCCCCTTGCCGAGATCGCAGCGGGCGTCAGGGATATATTCAGCAGCGCTGCGCTGCGTTGCGCCAGCGTAGCAGGGGGAATACGAGCCGCTGCCGGCCGGTTCCCACCTGCGTATGGGCGTGAGGTTGAGTCAGGTTGTTGTGCGGAGGGCGAGCTTTGAGTCGATCCACATTCGAGTCTCGTGCACGCAGCCGCGTGACGACATCGTTCGCAAGCAGCCATCCACCAAGGAGACCGGCCTGTCGTTGTTGGAGCACGACGGCCCGGCTCGTGGCCGCCGGTCTCGCCATCGCAGTATGGAATCTGAGCGCGCCCAACGCGCAAGCAGCCGCCCCTCCCATCGAGGCCGGCACGCCTGCGGGATGCCAACGGCTGGCGGCCCTGGCCAGTGATCGCCTCGTGATATCGACCGTGCAGTGGAAGAGTGGAGGACCACTGCCGGCGGCTCGGCGCATGATGCCGATGCTCGCTCAAGTCCATCTACCGCAGCATTGCCTCGTTCGGGGGGTTTTGAACCCTCGTAAGGGTGTGGGTGGTGTGCACTACGGGCTCGGTTTCGAATTGCGCATGCCCGCCAGGTGGAACGGCCGATTCCTGTTCCAAGGGGGAGGCGGCCTCGACGGCTTCGTCGCGCCGGCCATCGGTCTCGTCCCGGCGAAGACCGTGGCGCTGGCGCAAGGATTTGCTGTCATTTCGAGCGATGGGGGGCATGAAGGCCCTACCGTCGCATTTGCGGCCGATCAGCAGGCAAGGCTCGACTACGCGTATGCCGGCCTTGGACCGGTAGCACGGCTCGGCCAAAGACTCATCAAGCATTATTACGGCAGGCCGCCACGAGATTCCTACTTTGCCGGCTGCTCAAACGGCGGTCGCGAGGTCATGATGGTGGCCGAACGATTCCCTGAGCTATTCAACGGCATTATCGCCGGTGATCCGGGATTCAACCTCTCGCGGGCGGCCATCGCGGAGATGTGGAGCGTCAAGCATCTCGCCGCTATTGCGCCGAAGGACGCGCAGGGCGCGCCGATCCTGAGCGAGGCGCTGATGCCAGAGGATCTCCATCTGGTGTCTCAGGCCGTACTCGAGGCTTGCGATCGCCTGGACGGTTTGCGCGACGGCATGATTAACAATGTAGCAGCATGCCAGAAGGCCTTCGACCCCAAGGTGCTGCTCTGCGAACGGGGCTCTCGCGGACCCTGCTTGAGCGAGTCTAAGCTGAAGGCACTCGAAGCTATTTTCGGCGGACCCCGCGATTCCAAGGGTCGCCAGCTTTACGCAAGTTGGCCGTTCGATGCGGGCGTCGATACCCATGGTTGGAGGGTATGGAAGCTCGGCACGTCGAACACGGCCATGCCGAATGCGTTGGACGCCACCCTCGGGGTGCAGGCGATGCGCTACTACTTCATGACTCCACCGGACCCAACCATGACTCCGGCGACGCTCGATTTCAACCGTGCGCTGCAGCTGACAGCACAGACCGCGGCCATAAACGACGCCACGGGAACATTCTTCTCGAGCTACATCGCCCATGGCGGCAAGCTCCTCATATATCAGGGCCTCAGTGATCCGGTGTTCTCGCCGAACGCCATCATCGGCTGGTACCGTCAGCTGCTGTCGCAGTACAAGCAGCCCCAGCGGTGGGCGCGGCTCTTCCTGATCCCGGGAATGAACCATTGCGGGGGCGGACCGGCGACCGACCGTTTCGATGCGCTGAGCGCAATCGTCCGATGGACCGAAGACAACAGAGCGCCGGCGCGCATTGTTGCCCATGGCGCGGCGTTCCCGGGCGTAACACGCCCCCTATGTCCATATCCCAAGTACGCGCGCTATGAGGGCAGTGATCCGAAAAGCGCACGAAGCTTCGCGTGTGTGAACAGATCCTGATTGCCGCGCCCGTAGCAGCAGCGCCGGCGCCCAACAGCTGCACGAAGTGGTCGTGTAGATCGACCTCAACCCGGTGATCGCCTACCCCGCGGGCGAGGGGGTCATCGCGCTCGATGCCCTCATCCTCACTCGATGACCCATCGCTCAAGTGGCGAGGATCCACTCACCTCAGCACCACCGTCTTGCGGCCGCTGCGAAATACACGCCGCTCCGCGTGCCACTTGATGGCGCGATTGAGTACCACCGTCTCGAGCTCGCTTCCCACCACGGCCAGCTCCTCGGCTGACTGGGTGTGGTCGACGCGCTCGACCTCCTGCTCGATGATGGGACCTTCATCGAGCTCGCCGGTCACGTAGTGCGCCGTGGCGCCGATCAGCTTGACTCCGCGCTCATGCGCCTGGTGGTAGGCCTTGGGACCCTTGAAGCCCGGCAGGAACGAGTGATGAATGTTGATGGCCCGGCCCTCGAAATGCCGGCAGGCATCCGCGCTCAGGATCTGCATGTAGCGCGCCAGCACCAGAAGCTCCGCATCGAGCTTCTCGAAGAGCCGCATCAATCGTCGCTCCTGCTCCGCCTTGCCCCCCTCGACGATGGGTAGATGGTGGTAAGGAACCCCGTGCCACTCGGCGAGGCTCCTCATATCCTCATGGTTCGAGACCACCGCCACCACCTCGACCGGCAGTGTGGCGGTGCTCCAGCGATGCAGAATGCTGTTGAGGCAATGGCCGTGGCGCGACACCGCGACGAGCGTCCGGCAGCGCCGCTGCGCCTCGTGCAACTGCCAACGCATGTGAAATCGCTCCGCCACCCGCTCGGCAAAAGCGCGAGCGAGAGTCTCCACGCGCGGCATGCCTGCTCCGTCATCATGAAACACGGTGCGCATGAACGACATGCGGGTGGCGGGATCGTTGTGATGCTGTGCCTCCGTGATGGTGGCGTGGTGCTCGGCGAGGAATCCCGCGACCGCTGCCACGATCCCCGTCGTGTCCGGGCAGCGGGTGGTCAGGATGTAAAGGGGCGGATCGCTCACCCGAGCGTGCGTGTGTGGGGCGCTCGCGGCGTGCCCGGCGGCTGGCAGCGGCTCGCTCGTGAGGGTGGACATCGCGGCTGTGACTCTGCAACCAATGCGTCGAGCGCGTGCCGCGGGTCAGGAGCGGATGTGGAACGTTCTGCCGTTCGGCGACAGATCGAACGCGCCTTCCATGACCGAGCGCAGCCAGGCGGCCGTCGCCAGCGCGCCCCCGAAGGAGTACACGTGTGGTTGCACCAGGCGGCAGCCCGCATGGCCGGCACATCCCCGCAAAACTCCCAACAGCATCTCATCGGGTCCGGCGGCGAAACCGGTCAGCCCCGCCACCGCGCCCCTGTTCTTGAGGAGAGTCCTCATGGAGGTGCCGACGCCGCACTGCACTGCGAACTTGAAGAGCGTCGAGAGCGTCGCCGGCCCGGCAAGGCCCACGTGCACGGGGAGCGAGATCCCCTCACGGGTCAGCATCCGGTCCCAGGCGCAGATGCCCTCGGGGTTGAAGCCGAACTGGGTGACGATGTGCACCGCGATGCCGGAGCGGACCCCGAACTCCTGCTTGGCGCGCAATGCCGCGAGCAGCTCCCCGGGCCCGACCGCCGGATGTCCCTCCGGGTGTCCGGCCACGCCGATGCGCTTCAGTCCCGCCTCTTGCAGGGCCCCGGTGGCGAGCAGCTCCAGCGTGCTCTTGAAGGGTCCGAGCGGCGCCTCGAGATCGCCGCCGACCACGAGCGCCTGCTCGATCCCCTGCTCGCGCAGGCGAGCGAGGGCGTTTCTCAGGATCTTCTCGGTCGGCATGCGCCGAGCGACGAGGTGCGGCGAGGCCGTGAAGCCCAGCGATTGAGCTTTGACGGCAGCTCGCACCACGTCCTCGACCGAGGCCTTCGGCGTATGTGCCACGTACATTGGCATCCCCGGCGGCAACCGCTGCGCCAACACCTCGAGCAGCCCCTCGTCGTGGGGGGATATCTCGGTCGATGCCCGGCGCGCGAAA
>JBOHZT010000235.1:0-5919 GCA_050738535.1 Steroidobacteraceae bacterium | reverse complement strand
GCGAGCTCGGCCGCCTCGGCGCCGAGCTTCGACGCAGGCCAACGAATGCCGAGCCCTTCCCGCTCGCTCGGCTTCGGGATGATGTGGAAGTGCACGTGCAGCACCTCCTGGTGCGCCGCACGGCCGTTGTTCTCGAGGACGTTGTACTCGCGAACGCCGGTCGCCGCGACGACCGCGCGGCAGATCCGCGGCAGCACGCGTCCGATCGCCGCCGCGGACTCATCGGAGAGCTGATCCAGGGTCTCGGCGGCCTCCTTCGGGATGACGAGCGTATGGCCGCGGCTCAGCGGACCGAGATCGAGGAATGCGAGCACCCGCTCGTCCTCGTACACCTTGTGAGCCGGGATCTCCCCGGTGATGATTTTATTGAAGACGGTAGCGGCCATGTCGATCCTCGAGGGCAAGCGCAGCCGGGCGCGCAACGCGGCTATTGTGGATCGGAAGCGCTTAACCCCGGAAGCCATCGATCCAGATCGCGTGCGCAGCGCCGCGCGAGGCGTCGCCAAACGGCGTCACCGCGCAACGCGCCTCGAGTGCCGGGGGCACTGCAAGGGCCGGGAGCGCGGGTGTGGACGGCAATCGGCGCCGGGAGCGCTTCTTGCGCCACCGCAAGCAGGCGCGGGGCATGCGGCGCACGCGCGCGACAGGGTGTCGAAATGGACCATTCAGCTGCAACCCGCCGTTCGACCGAAGTCCGGGTCCCACGCTCGCCGGTCGAGAGGCCGCCGGCTCAGGGAACACTCGCGCGCCTTCTCACGGATTGGGATCACCTGGTGCGAGTCGTGCGGCACGCGCTGCATCTCGCCGCATCGCTCGACACCGAGGACCGCCGCGTCCTCGAGAAAGTGATCTTCCGGTACTACGCTGCGCGCCCCGACGTGCGCTCGGTGCTGTTCGCCGGCTGTGACTGGCGGACCGAGCCCTACGAGGACTCCTACTTCTCCCGGCAGGACTACTGGACGATCGAGCGCGACGAGAAAGCGCGCCGCTATGGCGCCCGGCAGCACGTCGTGGCGCCGCTCGAGCAACTCGATCAGTTCTTTCCCGAAGGGTACTTCGACCTCATCATCTGCAACGGTGTGTTCGGGTACGGACTCGACACCCTCGAGCAGTGCGAGACCGCATTCGCCCACTGCTACTCGCGCCTGCGGAACGACGGCTACTTCGTGCTCGGCTGGGACGATGTGCCGCGGAGAGCGCCCGTCGCGTTCGCGAACGTCGCAAGCCTGAAGCGCTTCCGGCGCCCGCCGTTCCCCCCGCTCGGGAGCTCGCGCTACCTCACCGACACCCCGTACAACCGGACCTACGAGTTCTTTGCCCGATAGCGCGGGATCGCGCTCCTACCGCGATCCGGGATCGAGCTCAAATGCCGGCGTACCACGCGTAGCCGCGATCCTCCCAGAAGCCGCCGTGGCCGCGGGAGACGGGCTTCAGGCTGTCGACGGCGTCGACGCGCATGATGAACTTCGCCATTTTGTAGCCGAGCTGCAGCGGGAGCCGCAGGCGCAGCGGCGCGCCGTAGGGAATCGGGAGCGTCCGATCGTTCATCTCGTATGCGAGGATCGTCTGCGGGCGCCGCGCATCGACGAGATCGATCGATTCGTAGTACTGCCCCGTGCCATCGAACGTGATCTCGAGAGTATCGGCGCAGTAGAAAACGATGTAGCGGGCGCGCGGCTGGAGCCCCACGGAGTCGAGCAGCGCCGCGAGGCGCACGCCCTTCCACTTGGCGATGTAGCTCCATCCCTCGACACAGTCGTGGCGGGTGATCTGGGTGCGCGACGGCATGCTCCGAAGGTCCGCAAGTGACAGCTTCGCCGGACGCGCCACGAGCCCCCCGACTTCGAGCCGCCAGTCGGCGAAGTCGTTCCGGGCGAGCTCGTTGTAGGCCACCGTATCGGGATCGGTGGTGCCGTTGGAACGGAACTCCTTGGAGACGTCTTCTTCCGAGTACTCCGGCGCGAGCGTGTCCGGTCCGAGGACGAGGCGTTGCGCGCCTTTCGTCCAGGCCTCCTCCGCATCGAGCGCGGAGCCCACCGTCTCGGAATTGGAGAGCTGGCTGCAGCCGCCGAGCGCGAGGCTCCCGGCCGCCGTTCCGGCAGCCGCGAGCGCGCCTTTCAGCCAGCGGCGCCGCGAGCGTGAAGTGGAATCGGTCATGCTTGCTCCTTGCGCCCGCGCAACCTGAACCACCCGGTGATCATCGAACGCGTCTCATTGAGAGGGCCGGAGGCGAGAATGGCGAGCAAATGGACGAGGAAGAACGACACGATCGCCCAGGCCGTGAAGAAATGCACCGAACGGGCGGATTGCCGGCCCCCGAAGATGAGCGGCAGGAAATGAAACCGCGCGTCCATCGCCGGAGACATGATGAGCCCCGTGAGGATCTGCAGCGGCAGCAGGCCGAAGATCACCACGAGGTAGGAGAGCTTCTGGAGGATGTTGTAGCGCCGCGCGGCCTCGCCGCGCGGAAATCTGAGTCTCAGGTGATCGATGAGGGATACGCCGATGTGCCGCATCTCGCCGCGCGCCGGCCACAGGACACGTCCCACCCTGCGGCTTGCGAAGGCGTAGACCAGGTAGAGCGCGCCGCTCACCACGAAGATCCACGCGAAGAAGAAATGCCAGTGGCGCCCGGCGGCCAGATCCTGCCACGGAGGCAGGGTGATCCAGGCCGGAAACGCCGGCGTGTCCCCGGACCCGAGCGCGAGCCAGGGCTTGCTGAAGAGCGAGACCTGGCCCCAGTAGAGCGCCGGGTGGGCGTTGAAGATCTGCAAGCCGCTCACGAGGAGCACGAACAGGCACAGCGCATTGAGCCAGTGCCAGATGCGAACGAGGAGCGGATGCCGGTAGACCGCGAGCCATCCGCCGCGCAACTCGCGCTCGCGCGGCTTTGCGCGATCCGCGGATCGGGCCGACGCGGCCGTTCCGGCGTCCATCAGGCGTCCGTCACATGGGCGGCTTCGCGCCGTGCTCCCCGATCGCGATGCCGCTCGAGGTGAGCGTGCCGCTCGGGCCCTTGGCCACGATCAGAAAGGCCGGAAGCCCCGGCTTGATGAGCGCGCGCGTGCCGTTCGTGAACTCGACGATCGGCACGTTCTTGGGGACGATGATCCGCCGGTGGCCATGCGGATAGCTCACCTCGAGCACTCTGCCGCGATGGGTGGCGGTCACCTTCCCGACGGTGCCGTTCGTCATCATGGAGCCCTTGCGCAGATTCCAGCGGTAGTGCCCCGCGCCCATCTTTACGCCCGGCGGGAATACGTGCACCTCGATCGAGCGCCCCGTCCCGTGCCCCTGCGGCATCTCCGCCGTGCCGATGAAGCTCCCGGGCTGGATCGCATCGATGCTCACCGGCTTGAGCACGGTCACGGTCCAGTTCTTGGCGAGCTCGATGGTCTCGGTCCGTCCCGCATCGGTTCTCAGGGTGAGCGTATCGCCGTGCACCGACTCGATGGTGCCGCGCGCCACCCCGGGCGGAGCCTGGGCGAGAGCCGCGAGCGGCAAGAGAAGCGCGAGGACGCCGAAGGCACGGATGAGGGTTCTCATTGGTATTGGCCTCTGCCGAGGGGGCTCGAGCGAGCGGACGCGCCATTATCCTGCATCCGGCATCCGGCCGCACCCTGCACGGTGCTGGCCCCGCCCTTCACCGTCCGTCCCACGGCGAGGGCATGCCGTACGGCACCGTGATGAAATTCGCCTCGATCCGCTCGATCGCGCCGGATTCGATCTTGAAGAGCTCGAGCACGTAGAAGCTGTGCGGCCGGCGCACCGGCGACTCGACCTGCGTCCCGTCGGTGAGCCGGTACTTGCCGAGCCGTCCGCTGTGATCGATGAATGCCGCGGCGAGCACCAGCCCCCGCTCCTCGTCGAGAACCTCGTAGCGCCTCGCACGCAGCCGGTCGTCATAGCGGTAGTAGCCGAGCACGAGTTGCTCCTCGCATCCCAGGCGCGCGACGGAGGTGAGCGTGAGCGCGGGATTGTGCGTCGTCTGAACGCCGTTCTCGACGCGCACACAGTGCGGATCGATGCGCGTCAGAATCCTGCCGCTGTTGAGCTGCAAGGTCTCGAAGTAGCCGTCCGCGAGGGCGATCAAGCGCTCGCGGGACATGCGCTCCGCCGGCGCCACGAGCTGCTCGAGCGCCGGCTTGCGCTCGAACTGCGGGTCCGGGAACTTCAGCCCCGAATCCGCGGCGCGGACGACCAGCATCTCCACCTCGGCGATGGCGTCGCGCACCACCTTCAGGCGCACCGTGAACGGCGACTCATCCCGAGTCTCGACCACGGAGCCGAAGAATCCGACCTGTCCGCGCTCCGGATCGGCGAACCGCAGATCGTAGTCGCCGAGGCCGGTCACCGTGCCCCACAGCCCGTCGCCGATCCGCAGCTCGACGTTGTTCTCGGTACTGCGGACACGCTCGGCCCACGGGCACCGCGGCGGATCGCGCCGCGCGAGCGCCTCCAGAAAGCGGTCCAGCACCTCGTAGAGCGCCTCGCGCGACATCCGCGGCGGGGCCGCGTCCGGCGAGGTCAGCTGGACGCCCTCACGTCGAGTGGATCGAGCCGCGTCACGTCGATCGGGCTCGCGAGCAGCTCCGCGATGCTCTCGCGGTAAGCCTTGTAGTGCGGCGTTTGCCGATGGGCTTCGATGGCGGCTTCGTCGGCGTACTGCTCGATCAAGCAGAACAGCGTGCTGCCCGCCGCGGCGCTGCGGTAGAGGTCGTAGCGCCGGCATCCCGGCTCCGCGCGAGTGCTCACGACCATGCCCTCGAGGATGGCCTGGACGCGCGCTTCGTGACCGGCCTGCGGAGCGAACCTTGCGACGACGAGCGGACTCATGCGGCTTCCCGGGCGACTCTTCAGATACTATATCGGCGAGATCACGCAGTTGCACGGGTCCGCAAGCACGACATGCCATTTCTTTCGGGTCAATCCGCCCTCGTCACCGGCGCCGGCCGCGGCATCGGCAGGGCCGTTGCCCTGCGGCTCGCTGCCGAGGGCGCCCGCGTCACGCTCGTCGCGCGCACCGCAGCACAGCTCGAGGAGGTGGCCGATCGGATCCGGCGCGCGGGCGGGGATGCGCTCGCCGTCGCGGGCGATGTCACGGATCCGGCCACGGCCGTCGCGGCCGTCGAAGCCGCCAGCGCCCGCTTCGGGACGGTCGGCCTCCTCGTCAACAATGCCGGCATCCCGGGCCCGTACGGCCCGATCGGCACGGTCGATCCGCTCGCGTGGTGGGCGGCCCAGAAGGTCAATGTCCTCGCAGGCTTGCTCTTCATGCATGCCGCGATTCCCGGCATGCGCGCCCGCGGCTCGGGCCGCATCGTCAACGTGGTCTCGAGCGCGGGGCTGCAGCCGGTGCCGAACCTGTCGGCCTATTCCGTCAGCAAGAGCACGATGATGCGGCTCACGGCGGCGGTCGACCTCGAATCGCGCGCCGCCGGAGTGCGGGCGTTCGCGCTGCATCCCGGCACCATCACGACGGACATGGCGGACGCGACCGTGAATTCACCGGAGGCACAGCGCTGGGTGCCGGAGGGTGTCGCGATGCTGAAGAGCCGCACGCCGGAGGACTCCGCGAAGGATCTCGAGCGCTGCTGCGAGGTGATCGCGGGGCTCGCGGCCGGCCGTTACGATGCGCTCGGCGGCCGCTACATCGACCTGTGGTGGGACCTCGAGGCGAAGTGCCGTGCCGCCGCACACTGACGCGAAGGAGCCGGGGATGACGAGCCTGATCGAACGACTGACCGAGCTCGAGCGGGAGGCGGCGCGGCTCGAGGGCGCGAGCGCGGTGAAGCGGCTGCAGCGCGCTTTCGGGTACTCCCTCGATCAGGGGCAGTGGGACGAGGCCGCGGCGCTCTTCGCGACCGATGCGACCCTGGAGATGGGCCTCGATGGGGTCTTCGTCGGACAGGGGCGGAT
>JBOHZT010000234.1:0-5931 GCA_050738535.1 Steroidobacteraceae bacterium | reverse complement strand
CGACGTGGTCATGCGGATCGCCGCTCTCGAGGGTGTGCAGCCCACGGCGCTCTCCGAGCTCGACGACGTGATGGAGAAGCAGTTCGCGGGCAAGTCGGGGGGCAAGACCCAGGTGCTCGGCGGGGCCAAGTCCGCCGCCAACATCATCAATTTCCTCGACCCCAGCCAGGAATCGGCGCTGATGGAGCAGATCAGCGCCACCGACCAGGCGCTCGGGCAGCGCATCCAGGACCTCATCTTCGTCTTCGACAACCTCTCCGAGCTCGACGATCGCGGCATGCAGGAGCTGCTGCGCCAGGTCCCGGGAGACAAGCTCCTCGTCGCGTTGAAGGGCACGGAGGAGTCTCTCAAGCAGAAGATCTTCAAGAACATGTCCCAGAGGGCGGCGGAGATGCTGCGCGACGATCTCGAGGCCCGCGGCCCCGTGCGCCTCTCCGAGGTCGAGGCGGCGCAGAAGGAGATCCTCGCGATGGCGCGCAAGCTCGCGGAGGCCGGCACCATCGCGCTCGGCGGCAAGGGAGAACAATATGTCTGAGATGGGGCGCACCCGGCCGCTCGCGGCCGCCACGGCGGCGGCGGCCGAACGCTGGTCCCTGCCCTGCGTGGAAGGCCCGATCCTCGGCGCCCGCCGCGAGCCCGGGCCGGACGCGCGCGAGCGTGCGATCGAGGCCGAGCGCGCGCGCGGCTACGAGGCAGGAATCGCCGCGGGACGCGCCGAATCGGAGCGGCTCGCGGTCGAGCTTGGCGCGCGCAGCGCGCGGCTGGACTCGCTGCTCGGCGAGCTCGCGCGGCCGCTCGTGGAAAGCGACGCGGCCGTCGATCGGCAGCTTCTGCTGCTCGCGCTCGCCATCGGCAAGCAGCTCGCGCGGCGCGAGATCAAGGCCGACCCGGCTGCGATCATCGGGGTGATCCGCGAGGCCGTCGGGCGGCTCCCCGCCGCGGCGCGCGACGTGCGCATCCGACTGCACCCTGACGATGCCGCGCTGGTGCGCGAGCATCTCGCCGAGCCGCGCGGAGAGCGCGCCTGGACGCTCGTCGAGGACCCCTCGCAAGCGCGCGGCGGCTGCCTCGTGCTCACCGAGAGCTCGCGGATCGACTTGCGGCTCGAGACCCGGATCAATGCCATCGCGGCGAGCCTGCTCGGCGACGAGCGGGCGCGCGAGCGGGAAGCCCCCGCGGGTGCGGATGCTGGCGCTGCTGCGAGCCCTGCCCCTGCGGCGGCGAGCCCCACGGAAGGCGGCCCATGAGCCGCAATCGCGCGGCGGCCATGCGCGAGCGGCTCGCGCACGGCATCCGGCAAGTCGAGGCGGTCCGGCCAGCCCCGGTCGAGGGATCCCTCACGCGGATCGTCGGACTCGCGCTCGAGGCCGTCGGCTCGCAGGCGGCAATCGGCGACACTTGCGACGTGCTCGTCAGCGGCGGTGAGCACATCGAGGCCGAAGTGGTCGGCTTCGCGGGGGATCGGCTCTACCTGATGCCGACCGGAGATCTGCATGGCTTGGAGCCGAACGCCCGCGTGGTACCGCGCGAGCGGACGGGCACCGTGGGCGTCGGACCGCAGCTGCTCGGCCGCATCGTCGACGGCGCCGGCGAGCCGCTCGATGATCTCGGCCCCCTCGACTGCGACCGCCGCGTGCGGCTCGCGGGCCGGCCGATCAATCCGCTGCAGCGCCGCCCGATCAGCGAGCCGCTCGACGTGGGCATCCGTGCGATCAACGGCCTGCTCACCGTCGGCCGCGGCCAACGCATCGGCCTGTTCGCGGGCAGCGGCGTCGGCAAGAGCGTGCTCCTCGGCATGATGGCGCGCTACACGAGCGCCGAGGTGATCGTCGTCGGGCTGATCGGCGAGCGCGGCCGCGAAGTCAAGGAGTTCGTCGAGCGCATTCTGGGGCCGCGCGATCGGGAGCGCGCCGTGGTAATCGCGACGCCGGCCGACACCCCTCCGCTGATGCGCCTGCACGGCGCATGGCTCGCGAGCGCCGTCGCGGAGTACTTCCGCGACCAGGGCAAGGACGTGCTGCTCATCATGGATTCCCTCACCCGCTTCGCGCAGGCGCAGCGCGAGATCGGGCTCGCGATCGGCGAGGCGCCGGCCACGAAGGGCTACCCGCCTTCCGTGTTCGCGCGGCTTCCTCAGCTCGTCGAGCGGGCGGGCAACGGCCGCGAGGGTAGCGGCTCGATCACGGCGTTCTACACGGTCCTCGCCGAAGGTGACGACCAGAACGATCCGATCGCCGATGCCGCGCGCGCCATCCTCGACGGACACTTCGTGCTCTCGCGGCGCATTGCCGAGAGCGGGCGCTATCCTGCAATCGACGTGGAAGCCTCCGTGAGCCGTGCCATGCACGAGATCGCCGCACCAGGCCACTTCGAGCTCGCGCGCCGCTTCCGCCAGCTCGTCGCCACCTACGAGCAACATCGCGATCTCATCTCGATCGGGGCCTACCAGCGCGGGAGCGATCCGCGCGTGGACGCGGCGATTGCTCTGTGGCCGAGCATCACGAAATTTCTCCAGCAGGACATGCGGGAGCGGGTCGACTTCGCGGCGAGCCTCGCGGCGCTCGAGGCATTGCTGGCGGGCACTGGCGCGGCGGCGTCATGAAGCCCGCTCGCGCTCTCGGAAGGAGGATTCGCCGATGTCCGCAGTGAAGCAGCTCGAGATCGTGCAGCGGGTGACGCAGAACGAAGAGCGCCGCCGCGCCCGCGGGCTCGCGGAGCGCCAGCGCAGAGTTTCCGAGTGCGAAGCCAAGCTCCTCGAGCTCGAGCGCTACGAGCACAGCTACAAGAGCGAATTCGCGCGGGCCGCCGAGCGCGGCATGAACGGCGCGCGGGTGCGGGAGTACCAAGCATTTCTCGAGCGGCTCGCGAACGCCGTGCGCCAGCAGCTCGAGATCCTGAGCCGCGCGCGCGCGGAGCGCGACGCCGAGCTCTGCGACTGGCGCCGAGCCGCGCAACAGGCCGAGATGGTGGAGCATGTGGTGGTGCGGCGACGCGACGAGGAGCGAGTGGTCGAAGACCGGCGCGAGCAGCGAGCGTTCGACGAGTTGAGTGCGATGAGGAGTGCACGTCATGGGCAGTAGAACAGGAACCTCGCTCGCATCGATCCTCGCGGGGCGAGGCACGGCCGGCAGGACCCACACGACCGGCGCCGGCTCCGGCTCGGGCAGCGCGCATTCGGCGACGAGCGGCGCGGCCGCTGACGGTGCTGAAGGCCGCATCGGCGGCGGACATCGAGCGGAAGGTCCGGGCCGAGGCGCTGCGGATCACGCGGCAGCGGGAAGCAGCACTGGCGCCTCGGGCACCCGCGACGCTGCGGGCAACAGCGGCACGGGTGATCGCGGCGCGGGCGGCTCGGAATTCCATCGACTCATCGGCAAGTCGGCCCACGATCGCACGCACGACCACTCGCACGATCGCTCACGGGAGCACGGTGCGACCGCAGCCGCAGGCAATGCGACCTCCGCGGCGCAGGCGGCCGGCGCAGCGAGCGCTGCCGGTGCTGCGAGCGCCGCCAATGCGGCCAACAGCGCTAACGCTGCCAACGCTGCGGCAGCAGCGCCGACCGCAGCTGCCGCCGCTGCTGCAGCAGCAGCAGCAGGCCAGCCTTACGGCAACACGCCGCCCGCCACCGCAAAATCGAGCTCGTCCGCGGCGCTCCCGGCCGGGCAGCGAGCGCTGCTCGCCTCCGCGGCGCGCACGAGCGCTGCGCGTTCAGACAGTCTCGCCGGCCGCGCAGGGACCGACGTCGGCGCGGCCAACGCCGCGGATACAGCGAACGCAAGTGACGGCGACGCCGGGAGCCCCGGGAGTTCCGACATCGCCGGCGGTAGCTCCAACGCCGGCCCAGCAGGCGCCGCGAGCGCGGGTGGCACCGCCTCCGGGGACACAGGTACGGGGGCCACGGGTACCGGCGTCACAAGTGCGGGGGCCGCAGGCGCGGACCGCGCGGGCACGGACGGCGCCGGGGCGGGCGGCAACGCGTTTCCTGCCGGCATCGACGATCCCTTGCAGCTGCTCGAGCTGCTCGCGGGAGCCTCGGGCGGTACGACCGCTTCGGGGCAGCTCCTGGCGGACGACTCGATCGCCGGTGCGGGCGCCGACCCGGCAAGCGCTGCAGGCGGCACGAGTGGTGCGGACGGCACGACCGACACGACCGACACGACCGACACGACCGGCGCCGGCGGCCTCGGAGCGTCATCCGGCTCTGCCGCCTCCGGGGCGCTGGCGGGAGGCCCTCTCGCCGCGCTGCACGCCGGGGCGCTGCACTCTGGCACGCATTCGGCGCCGCTCCCGAGCCTCGGGCTGAAGTCCCCCGTCGGCAGCGCGCCCTGGGTGGAGGAGCTCGGCACCCAGCTGACCTGGATGGCGCACCAAGGCATCGGCGCGGCCGCTTTACACGTCTCCCCGTCCGGACTCGGACCGATCGAGGCGCGCATCTCCGTGCATCACGGCGCGGCCAGTGTCTGGTTCAGCGCCGCACACCCGGACACACGAGCCGCGCTCGAGCAGGCGCTGCCCCGCCTGCAGGAGCTCTTCGCGACACAAGGCATGGCGCTCGCCGAGAGCGGAGTGCACCGCGAGCCGCCGCGCGAGCGTCCGCAAACCACGCAAGCGCTGACGGCAATCGCGGGTGTCGCGCCGCGCAGCGCCGTACCTGCGGCGACCGCGGGCACCGCCGCACAGCTGGGGCTGCTCGACCTGTACGCCTGAAGCCTCGCGCGGCCGCCCCGCCGGACGCCAACTTTCTGACGCGGCAGCGTGCCGCGAGACGCGGTTCACACTCGCCGCAAGTGGTAAAGTCCTGCAGTTTCCAGCACTTGAGAGCGTTCTGACGATGATGGCATAGCCGTTGCACTTGCTCCTCTCGAGCCCACCCTCGAGATGACAATTCGAATGGCCGAGATCCCGACCCTTGAGCCCGCACCCAACGCCGTAGCGGACACTTCAGGCACGGCGCCGCGCAAACGCTCGCGCCTCGCGCTCACGCTCATCATCGTAGTCCTGCTCGCCGCGGCGGCAGCCGGCGGATGGTTCGTGCTCGGGCACGTACGCGCGAAGCCCAAAGCGCGAACCGCCGCGGCGCGGCCCTCCGGCCCGCCCCTCTACCTCTCGCTCGATCCGCCGTTCGTCACCAATTTCCAGGCCGACCAGGCGGTGCGCTTCCTCGAGCTCTCCGTCGAGGTGATGACGCACGACCCCGCGACCGAGGCGGTCATCAAGGCGAACAACCCCGTCGTGCGCAACGACTTGCTGCTGCTCTTCAGCAACCAGAAGTACACGGACATCGCGACCCGCCAGGGGAAGGAGCGGCTGCAAGCCCAGGCCCTCGCGGCGGTGCGCAAGGTCGTCGCAGCGAACGGCGGGGACCCGGCCAAGGTCGACGCCGCCTATTTCACCAGCTTCGTCATGCAGTAGGCCCGCGAGGGCCGAGCTCGAAACCCATGTCTCCAGAGAAGATCCTCAGCCAAGACGAAATCGACGCGCTGATCCACGGCATCGACGCCGGCGCGGTCGACACGGAACCGCCCCCGGGGGAGGGCGAGGCGCGCGAGTTCGATTTTCGCAATCAGATGCGCATCGTCCGCGGCCGCATGCCAACGCTCGAGATGATCAACGAGCGCTTCGCGCGCCTGTTCCGCGTCGATCTCTACAACCTGCTGCGCCGCTCGCCGGAGATCGGCGTGGGCCCGGTGCAGACCAAAAAATTCAGCGAGTACGTCCACACGCTCCACGTGCCGACGAGCCTCAACCTAGTGAAGATCAATCCGCTGCGCGGCACTGCGCTCATCGTGCTCGATCCGAAGCTCGTGTTCACGGTGGTCGACAACTTCTTCGGCGGCAACGGCCGGCACGCGAAGATCGAGGGACGCGACTTCACCGCGACCGAGCAGCGCATCATCCACATGCTGCTGCGCGCCGGCTTCGCCGACC
>JBOHZT010000233.1:0-5945 GCA_050738535.1 Steroidobacteraceae bacterium | reverse complement strand
CGCGCGGGGACCCGCAATCCGGTGCTGATGCTCGATGAGGTGGACAAGCTCTCGTCGAGCTATCAAGGAGATCCTTACTCGGCGCTGCTCGAGGTGCTCGATCCGGAGCAGAACTCGACCTTTCGGGACAACTACATCGGCTTGCCGTTCGATCTGAGCAAGGTCCTTTTCATCTGCACCGCCAACGTGCTCGACGGAGTTCCGGGCCCCGTGCGGGACCGGATGGAGATTCTCGAGCTCACGGGCTACATGGAGGAGGAGAAACTGCAGATCGCGCGGCGCTATCTCGTTCCGCGGCAGCTCACCGCGAACGGCCTCGGCTCGAGCGCCGTCGAGATCGCGGACGAGGCTCTGAAACGCATCATCGCCGACTACACGCGCGAGTCCGGCGTCCGTGGCCTCGAGCGGCAGATCGGTGCGGTGCTGCGCTCGATCGCCGTGGGCGTCGCCTCCGGCCACGACGGTCCGGTCAACGTAGGGCCCGACGACGTGGCGCGCATTCTCGGCGCGCCGCGCTACCACGGCGAGATCGCGATGCGGACCAGTATCCCCGGCGTGGCGACGGGCCTCGCCTGGACGCCGGTCGGAGGCGACATCTTGTTCATCGAGTCGAGCCGCGTGCAGGGCACGGGGCGGCTCACCTTGACGGGCCAGCTCGGAGACGTCATGAAGGAAAGCGCCCAAGCTGCCGTCACGCTCGTGAAGGGGCAGGCGGAGCGGCTCGGTGTGGATCCGGCAGGCTTCGAGAAGCTCGATCTGCATATCCACGTTCCCGCGGGCGCGATTCCCAAGGACGGCCCGAGCGCGGGCGTTGCGATCTTCACTTCGCTGGCCTCGCTCTTGAGCGGCAGGATGGTGCGCAGCGACGTGGCGATGACGGGCGAGATCAGTCTGCGCGGGCTCGTGCTCCCGGTCGGCGGCATCAAAGAAAAGGTGGTCGCGGCCGCGCGCGCCGGGATCCGCAGGGTCATCCTTCCGGCCCGCAATCGCCGCGATTACGACGATATCCCCGAGAGCGCGCGCAAGCAGCTGGAGTTCGTCTGGGTGGAGCGGATCGACGAGGTGCTCGCCGCGGCGCTCGAGCCCGCCGGCGCGCGGCGTGCGGCGGCCGCCTAGCGTGAGGTGCGTGTCCGCGCGCGGTGAGACGGGGCGCGCCTTGGCGGCCGGGTCGGTCTGGCAGAGCGAGCGGCGCGCGCCATAATGAGCCGCATGGCGCGGCAGTCGTCCGGCATCATCACGCTCCTGACGGACTTCGGGCTGGCGGATCCGTTCGTCGGCGTCATGAAGGGCGCGATTCTCTCCCGGTTCCCCGAAGCGCGCATCGTGGATCTCACCCACGAATTGCCCGTCCACCGTCCGACGGAGGCGGGCTTCTGGCTCGCCCGATCATTCGAGTACTTCCCCTCCGGGACTGTCCATGTGGCGGTCGTCGATCCGGGGGTCGGGACGAGCCGCGGGATCCTGTGCATGGCCTCGCGCGGCCACCTCTTGGTCGCCCCCGATAACGGACTGCTCGCGCAGTGCGGGGCTCGGGATCCGCACGCCGAGACCGTCCAGCTCGCCTCCGCGGGGCTCGCAGGGATCGGCATTCGGCAAGTGAGCGCCACGTTCCACGGCCGGGATATTTTCGCGCCCGTCGCGGCCGAGCTCGCCGCGGGGCGGGTCGAGCCCGAGGCGCTCGGGGTTTGCGTGTCGGAGAGGCGCGGGGCCATGACTCCGACCTCCGGCCCGCGGGCCGCACGCAGCGGCGCTGCGGAAGGGCCGAGCGAGCCTGTCGTGGCGGCGGGTATGGTGAGCGGGGTCGTGGTGACGATCGACCACTTCGGCAATCTCATCACCAATATCGATGCGGCGCTGCTGCAAACGCTCGAGGAGCCGCGGGTGTTCGTCGGCGAGCAGCGGCTCCGGCTCGATCGAACCTATGGCGACGTCGCTGCGGGCGAGCTGTTGGCGCTCATCAACTCGTTCGGAGTGCTCGAGATCGCCCAGGGCGAGGGAAGCGCCGCGCTTGCGCTCGGAGTCGGCAGGGGCGCCAGGGTCACGATCCGCGGCTCTGCCAAGGACTTGCTTGGCGGCGCGAATCCGCTATAGTTCGCGCTCCTAGCATGGCCAGCCTCCTGTCTTGAGCCTTGATTCTACAGGAAAATAAGCACCTCGAGCGATGTCAGAGCGCAACCCCGAAAGCTTCGATCTGGACGATGAGTTCCTCCTCCCCCCTCCCCCTCCGGAGGAGGGCAACGAATACGACCGCCTGCTCGATCGGGTGGACAAGCGCGTGCGTAACCAGGGGAAGCGCGGCAAGGCGGCCTGGAGCAAGCTCGAGGAGGTCCTCGCGGACCGCAAGCTCGAGAAGGACTTGCGCGACATCTACGACGACGAGGTCTGAAGCCGAGTGGCGCGCACCGACTCGTGGGTCGTCCTCAAGTTCGGGGGGACGAGCGTCTCCTCGCTCGCGAACTGGCGCAACATCGCGCGCGTCGTGGCGGATCGCCGTGCGGCGGGCCACCGCGTGCTCGTCGTGCACTCGGCGCTCTCCGGGGTCACGGACCGGCTCGAGAAGCTTCTCGAAGCCGCCCTGAAGAGCACTCAGGCTGAGGCGCTCGCCGCGATCGAGGAGCGCCACCGCCAGCTCGCCCAGTCGCTCGGCATCTCGCCCGGACCGGGGCTCGAGCAGCACTTCGCCGAGCTCGGCCAGATCGCGGCCGGGGTGGCCCTCGTCGGCGAGGTGAGCGACCGCATCCGCGCGCGGGTGATGGCGGCGGGCGAGCTCATGGCCACCGATCTCGGAGCGCGCTATCTCGAGTCCGAGGGGCTGCCTGCCGAGTGGGTCGACGCCCGCACGCTCCTGCAAGCGCAGCTGCGCCGCGGCGCGTCGGCCAAAGCGAGCGTGCTGTCGGCCACCTGCGGCTTCGCCCACGATCCGGCGCTCGCGCAGCGCCTGTCGAGCCATGCGCCGTTGATCGTCACTCAAGGATTCATCGCGAGCGACGGCGACGGCAACACGGTGCTGCTCGGGCGCGGCGGCTCCGACACCTCCGCGGCCTATCTCGCCGCGAAGCTCTCCGCGGAGCGGCTCGAGATCTGGACCGACGTGCCGGGCCTGTTCAGCGCCAACCCGCGCTCGACGCCGACGGCCCGGCTGCTGCGCGCCCTGCACTACGACGAGGCCCTGGAGATCGCGAGCAATGGCGCGAAGGTGCTGCACCCGCGCTGCATCCTTCCCGCGCGCCAGTCGCGCATCCCCCTGCACGTGTATGCCACGCAGATGCCGCAGCTCGAGGGGACCGTGATCTCGGCGGACGCGACGGACTTCGCGCAGGTGAAGGCGATCTGCGTCAAGAAGGGCATCACGCTCGTCGCCCTGGAAAGCCCCGGCATGTGGCATCAAGTGGGCTTCCTCGCCGACGCCTTCCAGGTGTTCAAGGATCACGGCCTGTCGGTCGATCTGGTCTCCACCTCGGAGACGAATGTCACCGTCACGCTCGATCCGGCCGCGAACTCGCTCGATGCGGAGCTGCTCGCGGAGCTGCTCGCGGATCTCTCGAAGATCTGCCGGGCGGAGATCATCGGCCCTTGCGCGTCAGTGAGTCTCGTCGGCCGCAACATCCGCGCGATCCTGAACCAGCTGAGCGAGGCGTTCGAGCTGTTCGCGGAGCACAAGGTCTATCTGGTGACGCAGGCGGCGAACGACCTCAACTTCACTTTCGTCGTGGACGAGAGTCAGGCCGATCAGCTCGTCGATCAGCTGCACGAGCGGCTCATCCGTCCCGGACCCGGGGACCGGGCGCTCGGCCCGACCTGGGAGCAGCTCTTCGCCGGCCCGCGCGCGGTGGTGACGCGGCCTGCGCCCTGGTGGGCGCTGCGGAGCGTCGAGCTAGCGCATACGCTCGGGGATCGCGATTCTGCCTACGTCTATCACCTTCCGACCGTGCGCGAGGCGGCGGAGCGCTTGCTCGCGCTGCGGTCCGTCGCGCGCGTCCTGTATGCGGTGAAGGCCAATCCGCACCTCGAGGTGCTGCGGGCGCTCGAGGCCGCCGGGCTCGACTTCGACTGCGTGGCGCGCGGGGAGATCGAGCGGCTGCTCAGGGCTGTGCCGCGGATCGATCGGCAACGAATCCTCTTCACGCCGAGCTTCGCGAGTCGCAGTGAGTACGCCTGGGCGTTCGGCGAAGGCGTCCGGGTGACGCTCGACGGTCTCTATCCGCTCGAGGCCTGGCGCAGTGTGCTGGCCGGTCGGAGCGTCTTCGTGAGGATCGACACGGGGATCGGCCGCGGCCATCATCGGCACGTGCGCACGGCGGGCGTTCACTCGAAGTTCGGCGTGCCGCTCGCGGATCTCGAAGCGTTCGCACGGCTCGCGCGCGAGGCGGGAGTGCGCATCGAGGGGCTGCACGCCCACGCCGGGAGCGGCATCTTCGATGTCGCCAACTGGGGACAGAATGCGGCCTTGCTGGCCGAGATCGCGGCGCGCTTCCCCGAGGCACGCGTCCTCGACGTCGGAGGCGGCCTCGGTGTTCCCGAGCGCGCGGAGCAAGCGGACCTCGACCTTGGGAAGCTCGACGCGGCCCTCGGGCGCGTCAAGGCGGAGCACCCGGGGCTCGATCTGTGGCTCGAATCCGGTCGCTATCTGGTCGCCGCGGCGGGGGTGCTGCTCGCGCGGGTGACGCAGATGAAGGTGAAGGGGGATCTCACCTACGTCGGGGTGGCGACCGGCATGAACTCGCTCATTCGCCCGGCGCTCTATGGGGCCTATCATGAGATCGTCAATCTCACCCGGCTCGATGCGCCGGCGCGAGATCTGGTGAACGTCGTCGGGCCGATTTGCGAGAGCGGCGACAGCCTGGGGCATGATCGGCTGTTGCCACGCACCGAGGAGGGGGACATCCTCGCGGTGGCGAACGTCGGCGCCTACGGACATGTGATGAGCTCGCGGTACAATCTGCGCGAGCCTGCCGGGGAAATCTGCATCTCGAAGTGAAGATCCGCTGGGTTGTCACAGTAGGCGTCTCGGTCGCCGTCGCCGCCGCGGCGGTCTACGTCCTGCGGGTCGACCGGATGGTGACGCGCCAGTTCGAAGGCCGCCGGTGGACGCTGCCGGCTCAGGTCTACGCGGCGCCTCTCGAGCTGTATCCGGGTCTCGCGCTCTCCGGCGACGAGGTGCAGGCGGCTCTCACGCGCCTTGCCTACACCCGCGTCGATGACGTGGTAAGAACCGGGACTTATCGCAAAGTCGGCGGACGGTTCGTCGTGGGCCTGCGCGCCACGCGCTTCGCCGACGAGGCGCGGCCGGCGCAAATGCTCACCATCGACACCTCGGGCGGCCTCATCAGCGGGCTTGCCAACGGCGCAGGTCAACCCGTACCCATCATCCGGCTCGATCCGCTCCTCATCGGGAGCATCTTCCCCATCCACGGCGAGGACCGGATCGTCGTGACGCCTTCCGAGGTGCCGCCGCTGCTGCCCGCGGCGTTGAAGGCCGTCGAGGACCGCAGCTTCGATACCAACATCGGCATCGATCCCGTCGCGATTCTGCGCGCGCTGTGGGTGGACCTGCGCGCCGGCGCGATCGAGCAGGGCGGGAGCACGCTCACGCAGCAGCTCGTGAAGGCCTACTTCCTGTCGCCGCGGCGCACGCTCGGGCGCAAGATCCGCGAGGCGATCATGGCGGTTTCGCTCGAGATGCACTTCAGCAAGCAGGATCTCATGAACGCCTACATCAACGAGATCCATCTGGGGCAGGACGGCAACCGGGCCATCAACGGCTTCGGGCTGGCCTCCGAGTTCTACTTCGGCAAGCCGCTCGAGGAGCTCGACCTCGATGAGATCGCGACGCTCGTCGCGATCGTTCGCGGACCGTCCTACTACGATCCGCACAGGCACCCCGAGCGGGCACTGCGACGGCGCAACCTCGTTCTTGCGGAGCTCGCCGAGCAGCAGGTCATCAC
>JBOHZT010000232.1:0-6018 GCA_050738535.1 Steroidobacteraceae bacterium | reverse complement strand
GTCTGGCCGCGCACCAGATCGGGGATCACGACCGTGCTGAAATAGGCCGCGAAGACGAAGATGTTGACGAGGACGTTGTAGGGACTGCGCGCGCCGTCGCACGCGGCCCACGCGAGCTGGCCCAGCCGGCTCGCCGGTCGCACCCGGGCCGCGACGACGGACCGGACCTCGGCCATGAAGCACCCCCCCGATCAAAGACGCGCACACTACCACGCTCGAGGTGGCCGCTCCCGCCGAGAGGCGATACTCTGCGCCGTCCGCGAAAGCCACCGAGGAGCCATGGCGTGCCAGGCGCCGACCATCCCCATTCGCCGATTCGTCGGGCAGTGTCGATCTCGATCCCGGCCGAGCACCCGGCGCTCCCGGGACATTTCCCCGGCGAGCCGATCGTGCCGGGCGTCGTCATTCTCGGCGAGCTCCTCGATGCCGCCGAATCCGAGCTCGGCCCGTTCGCCGTCGCGGGTCTCGCGGAGGCGAAGTTCCTCGCGCCGCTCCTCCCCGGCGAGCTCGCCCGAGGCCTCATCGAGGCCGACGGCGCACGGCTGCGCTTCGAGGTGACGCGCGGCGATCGCGCGATCGCGAAGGGCACTTTCAACCTGGCCGCGGGAACGGGCGCGCCCGGCATCGGGAACACGGTCGGCGGGGGCTCGGCTTGAGGCACCTGACGCGGCAGACCCCTCGGCCGAGGCTCACGCGTCCGCCCAAATTCCTCGCCTTGCTGCTGGCCGCGGCGCTCGCCCCAGTCGTGCTCGCGCCGGTGCTGGCCGCGCCAGTGCTGGCCGCCCCGGCGGCGCTCGCCGCCGCGAGCGGCGCGACCCGGCTCGAGGCACTCCTCGAGCATCTCGCGCGGCCTGCGCCCTCCTCGACTGCCTTCGTGGAAGCGCGCTTCTCACCAATCCTGACGCGGCCGCTCGTCGTTTCCGGCAAGCTCGAGTACCTCGGGCCACGCGAGCTCTCCCGGACCGTCGAGCGTCCCTATCACGAGCGTGCCGACATTCGGGGCGATACGGTGACCGTCACCCGCGAGGGCCAACCGCCGCAGCGCTTCTCTCTCGAACGGGTGCCCGCGATGCGCAGCCTCCTCGCGAGCTTCACCGCGCTGCTGAGCGGCAACGTCCGCGCGCTAAAGCGCCAATTCCAGCTGGATCTGCACGGCGACTCGCAGCTGTGGACCGTCGGACTCACGCCGCGCGACCCGCAAGTGCACGCTCGGATCCGCTCGATCACGGTGACCGGCCGCGGCAAGGACCCGCGCTGCCTCACCACCTTCCAGGCGAACGGCGACGTGACGGTGCTGCTGATCGGCCGCGCCGCGCGAGCGCAGCTGCCCGCAGCGCCCGCGCGTGCCTGGCTCGAAGATCGGTGTCGCGGGTCGACCGGCGCGCGCTGAGGGCGCCTCGATGTCTACCAGGGCCCGCGGCACGCTGATCGCGATCGCCTGGATCGGGCTCGTCGCCGTGGCGGCGGTCTACATCCACGCGACGCTGCGCGTGAGCGGCGATTTGCGGCTGTTCCTGCCGGCCCCTCACACTCGATCGGAGCACCTGATCCTCGAAGAAGTGAGCGCGGGACCCGCATCGCGCCTCTTGATGGTGACGCTCGAGGGAGCGGGCGCGCCGCTGCTTGCCGCGAGCTCGCGGCGGCTCGCCGCCGCGTTGCGCGCCGATTCCGCGTTCCGGCTCGTCGCGAACGGCGCGAATCTGCTCGCCTCGATTCCCCCGTCGCTCCTTCCCTACCGATATCTGCTCTCGCCGACGCTCGATCATCATCGCTTCGACGCGGCCTATCTGCATGCGCAGCTCCTCGAGCGCGAGCGCGATCTGTCCTCGCCCGCGGCGGGCCTGCTCGAGCGCTGGCTGCCGAGCGACCCGACGCTCGAGACGCTCAAAGTGCTGCAATCCTGGCAGCCGCCTCGCGAGCCGCGACTCATGGACGGCGTCTGGTTCAACGATCGGGGTACCGAGGCATTGATGGTCGTCGAGACGACCGCGCCGGCCTTCGACCCGAGTGCCCAGCAACTCGCGCTCGCGAAGCTGCACGCCCACTTCGAAGCCACGCGGACCGCGCCCTCGGTGAAGCTCGACGCGGCGGGCCCAGGCGCCTTCTCGGTGCTGATGCAGCACCGCAGCGAGGCGGACGCACGCCTCGCGTCCTTTCTCGACACCGCAGGCATGGCCATCCTGATGCTGCTCGCCTACCGAAGCCCGGCGCTCGTCGTGCTCGGCGCACTGCCGCTCGCGACGGCCGGCATCGTGGCGCTCGCCGTGGTGACTGCTCTGTTCGGCACGGTGAACGGCATCACCCTTGCCTTCGGCTTCACCCTCATCGGCGTCGCGATCGACTATCCCATCTTTTTGTTCAGTCATCGGCTCCCGGGCGTGCCGGCCACCGCGACGGCCCGCTTGATCTGGCCGACGCTCGCGATCGCCGTCGGCGGGATCGCGATCGCCTATCTCGCCTTCCTGCTGTCGGGAGTGACGGGGCTCGTCGAGCTCGCCTGCTTCAACGTCGCGGGCATCGTGGCCGCGGGTCTCACGACACGCTACCTCCTCCCGCGGCTCACCCCCGCGGCCGCCCGCGACGCGGGAACCTCGCGTCTCGCCGTTTCGTTGGACGGGCTCGCGGCACGCCTGCCGCGGATGCCATGGCTCGCTCCCCTCCTCGCCGTCGTCGGCGTGGGCCTGCTCCTGCTCGCGCCCGGCCCGCTGTGGCAGAACGACCTCTCCCGCCTGACGCCCGTCCCGCAGCCGCTGCTGCGCCGCTACGCAGCGCTGCAGCGCGAGCTCGGACAACCGGACATCCGCTACCTGATGGCCGTGAGCGGCGCGTCGGCCGAGCAAGTGCTGGAAGCCGAAGAACGGCTGCGCGGCGGATTGCGGAAGCTCGTCGACCGGCACGCCATCGCGGGGTTCGAGGATGCGGTGCGTTTCCTGCCGAGCGCCGCGACCCAGGAGCGCAGGCGCGCGGCACTTCCGGGCGCCGCCGAGCTCAAAGCCGCACTAGGCGAGGCGTTGCGCGGGACGGCCTTTCGCCAGGGACTGTTCGAGCCGTTCCTGACCGATATCGGTCGTGCACGGCAGCTCAAGCCGCTCACGCCGCGCGGCCTCGCCGGTACGCCGCTCGAGCTGTCGATCGGAAGCTTGCTGCTCGAGCGCGGCGGCGGTTGGACCGGGCTCGTCACATTCACGGGCGTACGCGATCCTGCCGCGGTACGCGCGCTCGCGGCAGCGAGCGGCGGCACTGCGCGCCTGCTCGACTTGAAGCAAGCCTCCGAGGGGCTGGTGGCTCGCCAGCGCGGGCGCATTCTCTGGAGCATCGGCGCGGCGGCCGTGCTGCTCGTCATCGTCGTGCTCGCCGCGCTGCGCTCGGCTCGACGGGCATTGCGCGTGCTTGTCCCCATCGGGCTCACGACACTCCTTATCCTCGCGGTGCTGCGCATCTCGGGAATCTCGCTCAATCTCTTCCATCTCGTCGCCCTGGTACTCGGGGCAGGGCTCGGGCTCGACTACGGCCTGTTCTTCGAGCGCTCCTCCTTCGATCCGGCGGGGCGGCGTCGCACGCTGCATGCGCTGCTGGTGTGCGCCACCGCGGCGTGCATCGTCTTCGCCGTGCTCGCGAGCTCCCCGCTGCCCGTCCTGCGCTCGATCGGGATCACGGTGGTGCTCGGTGTCGCGGGGAACTTTTGTCTTGCGCTCCTGCTGATCCGCCCGATGACCCGCCTGGAGGCCTCCGCATGCTCGATCGCGAAGCCATCGCGGCGCTGATCCCGCACCAGGGCGCCATGTGCCTCCTCGAGCGCGTGCTCGAATGGGACACCGAGCACGCCGTGCTCGCGACCGCGACGCATCGCTCCCCGGACAATCCCCTGCGCAGCCGCGGCCGGCTGCGCGCACTGCACCTTTGCGAGTACGGCGCGCAGGCCATGGCCGTCCACGGAGGGCTCGTCGCACGGGCCGCGGGCTCGCAGGCAAGGCCGGCGCTGCTCGTCTCACTGCGCGAGGTGGCGTTGTTCCGCGACTATGTCGAGGATCTACCGGGCGACCTCACCATCGTCGCGCGCCGGCTGTTCGAAGCGGGGGGCGCCCGGCAGTACTCGTTCCGCGTGAGCCACGCGGAATCGATCCTCGCCGCAGGACGGGCAGCCATCCTGGCCCAAAGCTGAAAGGTTGACGACGCGGCCCCCCGGCGGGGACACGCTTGCTTACTGCGCCCCCGCTGACCCGTACCCTTCGGCCACCAGCTTCGCCTCGCTCGCGCACTGCTCGAGATTCGGACGAGGGGCAGTGCGCCTGAGCGCACGCACCTGCGCCCGGGCCGCCGCGAGACCCGCGGCGAGCGCGCGGCGACGATATCCGCATCACATCGCGGGCGCTTCGAGCGACACCTGGGGCGGCGGCCCGCGCCGGGCGCTTTCCGACTCGAGCAGCGCGCGCAGGGCGCTCGAATCCAGCTCGGGGTGCTCCGCCGCGGCGCGGGCGGCGAGCCATGCCGCGAACCCGCGCAGCACCGCGCAGTTCTCCTTCAGGCGTGATTCGCAGCCGGCATCATCGGCCGGGTCCAGCAATCTGCGGTTGAGCTCCGTGAACCAGCCGCAGGCGCTTTGATCCACGAGGGTCGCGCCGTTGAGCCTGGCGCTCGCGCGCGACCAGTCGTGGAACAGCTGCTGCATCACCCGGTTGAGCTCGAAAGTCGCTGCAAGCTCGCCGCGCATGCGCTTCAGCATCCCGGTATCGGCGATCCGGCCGTGGATGAAGAGGTGACACAACACGCCCCAGTAGTAACTTTCATCCCAGTACACCTTGAGCGGCAGCACCTCGGGATCGCCGAAAATCGCGTACTGGTCGAGGTAGAGCGCCAGGGTGCTGCGATAGAAGGAGAAGAAATACTGCTGGTAGACTCTCGCGTAGGGCGTCACCGGCTCGCCCGCCTGATCGCGCGCGATGAGCTCGGTGATGTACGTGTTCGCGATCGCGATGAAATCCGATCCCGGCGAATAGAACGGGTCGAGGAACACCCCCGCCTCTCCGGTGAGCGCCCAGCGCGCGCCGGAGAAGACACGCTTGCATCCGTACGCGAGCCGGCGCAGACAGGCGAAGTCCTGCAAGGCATCGCGGTGCGGCTCGATCGCGCCGGCGAGCCGCGGCTGGTGTGCCCGCAGCCACTCGAGCGCCCGCGGGAACGAGTTCATCTCGCGCAGCGGATGCCGGCGCGCGTCCGTGACGATGCCGACCGAGTGCACGCCGGACGCGAGCGCAATCAGCCATACCCAGTATCCGTCGCCGACCAGGTGGCTCGTCGAGCGCCAGCGCTCGCGGGGGACGCAGCGCGCCAGCCAGTCCGCATCGCTCGACCATGCATCGATGTCGATCCTGGCGCCGATGCGAAACCAGACACCATTCGTGTCGTGCTCGCTCGGCTCGGCGAGATCGAGCTTGCGTTTCAACAGTCCGGCACGCCCGGATGCATCGACGAGCCAGCGGGCGCGGATGCGCCGCTCCGCGCCGTCGCGCTCGAAGAGCACCTCGTGGCACGGCTCGTCGGCATCCCCGGCATCCCCGGCATCCCCGGCATCCCCGGCATCCGGCGCCTCCGCAACGGTCAGCCCGCGCACCACGGCACCATCGACAAAGTGCGCCCCGGCCTTCACCGCCTCTCGAGCGAGGAAATTCTCGAAGCGGCCCCGATCGATCTGATAGGTCCGAAAGGGCAGATACCGCGTGATGCCGATCTCCCGCACCTGATCGATGTCCTCGCGCCCGTCCGAGTGGAAGAAACGGAATCCGAACTTCGCGAGCTGCTCAGTTTCGAGATGCTCCCGCAAGCCGAGCACCGACGCGAAGTAGTAGGCGCCGATCTCTACCGAGGATTCCCCGACCTTGTGTGCCGCCTCGGGTACCGGATGGCGCACCCGCTCGAGGACGACCACCTCGAGCGAAGCAAAGCGCCTGCGCAATTGCAACGCCAGAGTGAGCCCGGCAAGCCCGCCGCCCATGATCACCACGTCGGCGCGATCGGCTG
>JBOHZT010000231.1:0-6018 GCA_050738535.1 Steroidobacteraceae bacterium | reverse complement strand
CACCGGGGAGACGCGGCCGGCCGACTAGCGCTTCCTGCGCTCGGTCGAGGAGAAGATCAAGGTCTCGGACTCCGGCAAGCTGTCGTTCCGCCAGGAGGTCGTGCGCAAGGCGATGGTCGCCTTCAAGGCGGGAGAGAAATTCAAGCTCACGAGCCACGCGC
This sequence comes from Steroidobacteraceae bacterium, assembly GCA_050738535.1. Classification (GTDB taxonomy): domain Bacteria; phylum Pseudomonadota; class Gammaproteobacteria; order Steroidobacterales; family Steroidobacteraceae; genus JASHUC01. The sequence continues at coordinate 5,857 of JBOHZT010000231.1, read as the reverse complement.
GGATGCGCGAGGCGATCGAGCAGTATCTGTTCGAGGAGCGCCGGGACGTGCTGCGTCTCGTCACCTCCACGGCGCGTCCCGACGAGGACGCGCGGCAGAAGATCTCGGTGGTCCAGGAGCGCCTGGTGAAGGAGTACGGATACGACGAGCACAGCGCCAAGGAGGCGCTGAGCTACGTCACCACGCTCCTGGCACAGGAGTAGCCACACACACGAGCGAGGCAGCTTAAGAACGCCATGAGCGAAAGGAGTGAATCGGGCGGGATCGGGCTCCAGAGATGGTACGACCTGTTCTCGCGCGGCGCGCGGGACTGGCTGCGGCACGACGAGAAGGTCCGCGAGTCGGTGCGCGAGCACCTGCCGCAGATCATCGCGGGCGGCGAGGTGATCGATGCGAGCGCCCGGACCGTGCGTGTCCCGGTGCGCATGCTCGAGCACTATCACTTCCGCCTGCGCCGGGCGGCCGAGTCGCAGGGCGTCGGGCAAGGCGATGTGAAGCCCGGCGACGTGCTGGCGGATCCGAGCGCCGACCGCGGCTCGCGCGAGAAGGGGCCGGGCGGCGACGAGCAAGGCGAGATCCAGCTGCTGCTCGAGATCAAGATCGACGACATCGTCGACTGGCTCTGGGAGGAGATGCAGCTGCCGAACCTCAAGGCCCGCAGCGGGCCGTCGGAGAGCGCGGAGTGGGTGCGCGAAGGCTGGGATCGCCGGGGCCCACGGTCACGCCTCGACCGCCGCCGCTCCATCAAGGAGCGGGTCAAGCGCCAGGGCGGCCAGCCGGCGAGCCCAAACTTCATCGACGAGGATCTGCGCTACCGGCAGCTCGCGCGGCGGCGGCAGCCCGCCGTGCATGCCGTCGTGTTCTTCCTGCTCGATGTCTCGGGCAGCATGTCGGACAGGGACCGCAAGCTCGCCAAGACCTTCTTCTTCTGGGTGGTGCAGGGTCTGCGCCGGGAATACCGCTCGCTCGATACGATCTTCGTCGGCCATACCACCGAGGCCTGGGAGTTCAGCGAGCCCGAGTTCTTCCAGGTGACGGGCACCGGCGGCACGGTCGCCTCGACGGGACTCAACAAGGTGCGGGAGATCATCGACGGGCGCTTCAATCCGGCGCGCCACAACATCTATCTCTTCTATGCGTCCGACGGGGACAACTCCGTCGGGGATCACGGCGAGGCGCGCGCCGCGCTCGCGGACATCGGCCGCAAGGCCTGCTACAGCGGCTACGTCGAGGTCGCCTCCGGGCTCTCGAGACAGCTCGCGACCGAGACCGGGCGGCTCTTCGGGGAGATGTCCTCGGAAGGGATCGCGGCCGGCAGCTACGTCGTGAACGACTTCGACGACATCTGGGGCGCGGTGCGGCACTTCTTCACCGCCGAGCAGGCGGTGCTCGAGAACGCCTCATGAGCGGCCGCGACTGGCGCAGCTACATCGAGCGCCTCGAGGATCTCGCCCGCCGGCTGGGGCTCGTGTTCGACCCGGTCGAGTTCGAGGCCGTCCCGGACAGCTTCATGATGGAGATCGCCGTCTACGGGCTGCCCGTGCGCATGCCGCACTGGTCGTTCGGCGTGCGCTACATCTACCAGCTCATCCAGCGGCACATGGGCCACTCCCGCGTGTTCGAGGTGGTGTTTCCGGGGAACCCGGGTCATGCCTATCTCGCGCAGAGCAACGGCATCGCCGAGAACATCCTCGTCACGGCGCACGTCCTGGGCCATGCCGACTTCTCCCGCAACAACCTCCTCTTCCGGCGCTGCCAGCGCGAGGTGAGCGACCACATCGTCGAGCATGCCGCCGGGCACGCGCGCCAGATCCAGCAGGCGATCGAATCCTACGGCATCGAGCGGGTGGAGCCGGTGCTCGACGCCGCGCTCGCCCTCGAGCAGCACATCGACGTGGATCAGCGCTTGCGGCGCGAGCGCTACCCGGAGTATCTGCCGGAGGCGAGAGTGCCCGTCGACGATGATTTCCGGCGCCGCTTCGCGGCGCTCGATCCGAGCGCCGCCGCCGGCGCCTTCGAGATGCGCAAGCGGGCCCCGGTGCCGCCGCATCCCGAGCGGGACCTGCTCTGGTTCATTGCGTCCTACGCGCCGGAGATGGAGAGCTGGGAGCGCGACATCTTCCTCGCAGTGCGCGAGGAGTCGTTCTATTTCTATCCGGTCTTCGCCACGCAGATCATGAACGAGGGCTGGGCGTCGTACTGGCACGCGCGCCTGCTGCGCGAGGCGGACTTCATCCCGCAGCAGGCCTACCTCGACGCGATCAAGTGCCACTCGGACGTGGTACGGCCCATCGCCGCCGGCCAGCAGGTCGCCCTCGCCATCAATCCCTATCATCTCGGCTTCTCGATGTGGGAGCGGATCGTGGAGAAGGAGGGCCTGGAGAGCGCGCGCGCGATCATGCAGCAGGACGATGATTTCAGCTTCGTCCGCAACCACCTGACGCGCGAGCTCGCCGAGGAGCTCGGTCTGTTCCGCTTCAATGCGCGCAGCGACGGGCACGTCAAGGTCCTCGAGCACGACGTGCACTCGCTCCGAGACCTGATGCTCGCCTCGAAGTACAACTTCGGCGCCCCGAGCGTGTCGGCGGCGCACGTGCGCAACGACGGCACGCTCGAGCTCGCGCACGATCATGCGACCGACGGGCGGGGGCTCGACTTGGAGCGCGGGCGCAGGGTTCTCGACTATGTGCGACGCGTGTGGCGCCGTCCCGTGATCCTCAAGACCGCCGATCAGCACGGCTCGGCGCTCGAGCTCTCGGCGTCCTGACCCCGGCGCGCGCGGGCCCGGCGCCGGATTTTCGCGGTTCCTTCACGGGATCGCGGTGCGTCACACTGGCCGCGGGCGCCTGTGCAGGAGTAGGCTCGTCGGCAGCGACATCCCTTCGAACGCATCATGGGCTATACGACGCAGGGCATTCGCAACCTCGCACTCGTGGGCCAGGCGGGAGCCGGCAAGACGCTGCTCCTCGAGGCGCTGCTCGTGGGCGCGGGCGCGCTCCGGACCGCCGGCAGCCTCGTCCGCGGCACGACGGTCTCGGACTTCGACCCGCAGGAGAAGCGCCTCCAGCACTCGCTCGACGCGGCGGTCTGCAGCTTCGATTGGCGCGGGCTGCGCCTCGATCTCATCGATACGCCGGGCTACCCGGACTTCCTCGGTCGCACGCTTGCGATGCTCGAGGCGGTCGAGTCGGCCGCCGTCGTGCTCAGCGCGGCGAGCGGCATCGATTCGGTGACCCGCCGGCTGATGGATCTGGCCGAGGCCCGCGAGCTGTGCCGGCTCGTCGTCATCAACAAGATCGATGCGCGGGATGCCGCGCCGCAGCGGCTTCTCGGGGAGTTGCGCGAGGCGTTCGGCCCGGAGTGCCTGCCGCTCAATCTTCCGGCGCGGGGCGGCCGCAGCGTCGTCGATTGCTTCTTTCGACCGGGCGGCGAGCAGCCGGAGTCGGCGGGTGCGCGGCCGGCGTCGGCCGGCCCGGGGCCGGACTTCTCCTCGGTCGAGGCCGCGCATACGAATATCATCGACCAGGTCGTCGAGCTCGACGAGGCGCTGATGGCGCGCTATCTCGAGCAAGGCGCGGCGCTCTCTCCTGAATTGCTCCACGATCCGTTCGAGAAGGCGTTGCGCGAGGGGCATCTGATTCCCGTTTGCTTCACGTCCGCCGAGACGGGCGCCGGGATCGCCGAGCTCCTCGAGGTGATTGCACGGCTCCTGCCGAGCCCTTGCGAGGGCAATCCGCCGCCTTTCCTCAAGGGACCGCTCGACGATGTCGAGCGCGTGGCCGTCACCGCGGATCCCTCGAGGCACGTCCTCGCGCACGTCTTCAAGATCGCGATCGATCCGTACGTCGGCAAGATCGGCGTGGTGCGGGTCCATCAGGGGACGGTGCGCGTCGGCAGCCAGCTCTTCGTGGGCGATGCGCGCAAGCCCTTCAGAGTGACGCATCTCTACCGGCCGATGGGCAAGGACTCGATCGAGGTGCCGCAGGCGATCCCCGGCGACATCTGCGTTCTGTCGAAGGTCGACGAGCTGCATCTCGATGCGGTGCTCCACGATTCGCACGACGAGGATCAGTTCCACCTGAAGTCGGTCCGCTTCCCGCGCGCGATGCTCGGCGTCGCGATAGAGCCGCAGCGCCGGGGCGATGAGCAGCGCCTGGCCGATGCGCTGCACAAGCTGCTCGCCGAGGATCCGACCCTGCGCATCGAAAGCCATGCGGCACTCAACGAGACCGTGCTCTACGGCATGGGCGAGCTGCACCTGCGAGTGCTGCTCGAGCGCATGACCGAGCGCTACGGCGTGCACGTGCGCGCTCGCCCGCCGAGCATTCCTTATCGCGAGACGGTTCTGCGTGCCGCCGAGGGCCATCACCGGCACAAGAAGCAGACCGGCGGGGCAGGCCAGTTCGGCGAGGTGTTCCTGCGCGTTGAGGCGCTCGCCCGCGGCGCCGGATTCGAGTTCGTGGACGAGGTGGCGGGCGGGGCCATCCCGGGGCAGTTCATTCCCGCCGTGGAGAAGGGCGTTCGCCAGGTTCTCGGCGAGGGCGCCGTCGCGGGCTTCCCGATCGAAGATGTGCGCGTCACGGTCTACGACGGCAAGCATCATGCCGTTGACTCGAAGGAGGTCGCCTTCGTCGCCGCGGGGCGCAAGGCGTTCATCGACGCGCTGCGCAAGGCGAGTCCCATGGTGCTCGAGCCCATCATGCGCGTCGAGATCTCGGCGCCGAGCGCCGCCATCGGCGATATCACGGCCGACCTCGCCACCAAGCGCGCCCGCATCAGCGGCAACGACGCGTTTGCGGGCCGGCTCGCCCGAGTGTCGGCGCTCGTGCCGCTCGCGGAGCTCGGCGAGTATCCGTCGCGGCTCAAGGCGCTGACCGGCGGCGCCGGCGTCTACGCCATGGATCTCGATCACTACGAGCCGGTGACCCCGCGGCGTCAGCAGGAGCTCGAGCAGGCCTGGCGGCCGCGCAGCGAGGAGGAGTGAGCCGCGCGCCTGCTGCCGCGTGAGCGGCCGCGGCCGCGCATGGGGCGCGCGCTGCGCGCCCGCTCAAAAAGTGTACGTCATACCTACCATGAAGAATCTCCCGATCGCGCCCGCCTGCGCGAACGCCGGGTCGTAGGCGAGCTCGCCACCGCCGCCGTAGGTCTGCAGGTCGAGCGGCGGCGGCGTATCCAGGAGATCGAGCACCGAGGCATGGACGGAGACGTGCTCGCCGAGCGCGTAGCGCGCATGCAGGTCGACGCCGGTGAAGCTGTGCACCGTGCAGAGAGTGCCTGGAATGGGGCTCGACCCGCTGAATCGCACGCCGTACGCCGCGGTACCCGACTCGGTGAGCGCCTCGACGCAGGTGTCGAGACCCGCTGAAGGGTCCGTGATGCTGAACGAGCCCGTGTAATGCACCGTCGCCGTGACGGCGAGCGGCCCGCGGGCCCACGTGAGGACGAGCATCGCCCGGTCCTTCGGGTTGCCGGTATCTCCCGAGATGCCGGAGGGACCGTGCGTGCCGGCGAGCTCGTAGGAGGCGCCGCGAAAGCTCACGACGTAGCTCATGGTGTGCGCATAGTCGAGCCTTGCGGTGAGACGTCCCGCAGCCCCGAGGTCGAGCGGCAGGCGGGCATCGAGGTCCCAGCCGTCGGTGCGGGTTTCCCCGGCATTGACGTAGGCGTACTCGGCGAAGATCGGCAGTCCGACGGGCGTCATGCGAGTGCTCGCGCAGTCGCCGTCCGCCGTGCAGTACGACAGCGCGGCGGGTGACCCGCGCACGAGGCTCGCGAAGTCGGCTAGGCCGCCCGCCTCGAAGGCCGAGATGATGTCGTTCGAGAGCTCGATCCTGTAGTAGTCCGCGGCGAGCTTCAG
>JBOHZT010000230.1:0-6018 GCA_050738535.1 Steroidobacteraceae bacterium | reverse complement strand
GGCAATGCCGGCATCGCCGCCGAGCGTCTCGCGGGAAGCGGCGCGCCTGTGGAGTGCGTGGGCATCGACGCCGATGCCCTCCCCGAGCTGCTGGCGCTCGCGCTCGAGCGCCGCGTCGATCTGACGATCGTCGGTCCGGACAATCCGCTCGCGCTCGGCATCGTCGATCTGTTCGCGGCGCAGGGACTCGCGATCTGGGGACCGACCCGCGCCGCAGCGCGGTTCGAGTCCTCGAAGGTGTTCGCGCAGCGCTTCATGGAGAAATACGGCATCCCCACCGCCGCCGCCGGCACGTTCGAGGACCCCGCGGCCGCGAAGCGCTACGCCGGATCGCTCGGCGAGCGCTGCGTCGTCAAGGCCGACGGCCTCGCGCTCGGCAAGGGCGTGGTGGTGTGCGAGGGATCCGAGCAGGCAGGCCGGGCCATCGACCGGATCATGGTGGAGCGCGCCTTCGGGGCGGCGGGCGCGCGCGTCGTCATCCAGGAATTCCTGGAAGGCACCGAGATCTCGCTGCACGCGCTCTGCGACGGCAAGCGCGCGCGGCTCTTCCCGACGGCGCAGGATCACAAGCGCGCGCTCGACGGGGACCGCGGCCCGAATACCGGCGGCATGGGCGCGTATTCCCCGACGCCATTCCTCGGCGGCGCCGAACTCGCCGCCGTGGAAGCGAGCATCCTCGAGCCGTTCATGCGCGGCTGCGCCGCCGAAGACATCGAGTACCGCGGCATTCTCTATCCCGGGATCATGCTCACCGCGAGCGGCCCGCGCGTACTCGAGCTCAACGCGCGTTTCGGCGATCCCGAGACCCAGGTCTATCTCACGCGCCTGCGAAGCGATCTCCTCGAGCTGCTCGAAGCCAGCTGCGGCGGCAGCCTCGATCGAGTCGCGCTCGAGTGGGATCCGCAGGCGAGCCTGTGCGTGGTCATGGCGAGCGGCGGCTACCCGGAGGCGTACGCGCGCGACAAGGTCATCTCCGGCCTCGAAGCAGCCGGCTCATTACCTGGCATCAAGGTCTTCCATGCGGGAACCGCCGCGCGCGCCGCCGAGATCGTGACGAGCGGCGGCCGAGTGCTCGGCGTGACCGCGGTAGGCCGTGATCTCGAGGCCGCACGGTCAGCCGCTTACGAGGCCGTCGGGCACATCCGGTTCGAGGGGGCGCAGTTCCGCACGGACATCGGCGGCCGGGCGCTCGCGGGCGCGACGTGGGAGCGCCCGCCCACACTCGGACTCGCCGAGCGCGCCGATCCCCAGGGTTCGCCTGCTATCTAATCCAGCATCGGATGCCCGTCGGGCAACTGGTGGGCGTACCAAGCCGCGAGGCGATGGCGAATCGTCTTCTCCGCGACCTCGCTCTCCGGCATGGGCGAGATGATCTTGTCGTGTACGAGCAGCCGATAGATGTACAGCGCCTTGGCGCTCGTCGAATCCGTCGGCTCGAACTCGACTGCCTTGCGGCGTTCAGCGTATTCGACGCCGCAGTTCAAGGCCGCCTTGAACAATTCCGCTTCGTGCTTGAGCTTCTTCATTTGCCGCTTCACGCCATGCGGCCGTGTACCTTTTTCTCCTTCTTTGCGGCGCGCTTCTCCTGCAGGCTCTTTGCAGGCTTCTTCTTGGTCTCTTTCTTCCTGTCCATTGCCTTGCTCATGTCGAGCTCCTCACGTTCGCAATACGACCGACGCAGGATTATACCCCGGCTGGATGAGCCTTACGCTTTCTCAAGCACGTCCCAGGGCACGGCCGGCGACAGACACCAGCGCCGCGACACCCTCGGATGCACGCCGGCCTCGGTAAGAATCATTCCGGAAAACGAGTGACCAACGAACACGGTCAGCCCATCCTGCGGGTCCAAGACGATCCGGAAGACTTCGGATTTTGGACGACGTGGAAAGCTCATGGCAATACAACATGAACGAAATTCAGTGCTGAGTCGACGCACTCTGGCCGGGTTGCCGTTCCTGGTGCTAGGCGTTGCGGCTGTTATTGCCGGCGGCGGTACCGCGGCGGCGGTTGCTTATCACCCGACCGAACATCTGATCTGGATGGTGGCCTACCTGGTATTGGTAGTGGGAGTCATGCAGTGCGGGCTCGGGACAGGACAGGCGTGGTTGACGCGAGATCCGCCGTCCGGCCGTGTGGCGTGGTGCCAATGGGCGCTGTACAACCTCGGCAATGCGGCGGTGATTGCTGGAACCCTCGACGATCGCTTTGATTGGGTCGCTTGCGGTACGGTGTTATTTGCCGCGGCGATCGCGTGGTTTCTGTATGGCGTCCGTATCGTGCGGTGGCGCTGGGGGGGCATAGCGTACCGTGTATTGCTGGGGGTTATCTTTTCCGGCTCGCTGATCGGGCTGGTGATCTCCGGTGTCGCTAACCGGCGTTGGTGACACGCAAGCCGCGGTCGATCCGGCCTGCGGCTGTGTCGACTGGTACTGCTATGCGCGCACGCGAGGGCCGACTGAGCGCTAGAGCTCAGCCGGCAAGCCTTGCAGCAATCCGTAGAAATGCCGCACCCGGCTGCGCGTCCGATACGGCGAACACACCGCCCTAGCGCTTCATCGCCTCGAAGAACACGGAGTTCGACTTGGTGTCCTTCATCTTGTCGAGCAGGAATTCGATCGCTGCGAGCTCGTCCATCGGGTGCAGGAGCTTGCGCAGGATCCACATCTTGGCGAGCTCGCCCTGATCGGTGATGAGCTCCTCCTTGCGGGTGCCCGAGCGGTTGATGTTCACCGCGGGGAACACACGCTTCTCCGAGATGCGCCGGTCGAGGTGGATCTCCGAGTTGCCGGTGCCCTTGAACTCCTCGTAGATCACGTCGTCCATCTTCGAGCCGGTGTCGATGAGGGCCGTCGCGAGAATCGTGAGGCTCCCGCCCTCCTCGATGTTGCGGGCCGCGCCGAAGAACCGCTTCGGCCGCTGCAGGGCGTTCGCGTCGACGCCGCCGGTCAGCACCTTGCCGGACGAGGGGACGACCGTGTTGTACGCGCGCGCGAGGCGCGTGATCGAGTCGAGCAGGATCACCACGTCCTTCTTGTGCTCGACGAGGCGCTTCGCCTTCTCGATGACCATCTCGGCCACCTGGACGTGCCGCGCGGCGGGCTCATCGAACGTGCTCGAGACCACCTCGCCCTTGACGGTGCGCTGCATCTCCGTCACCTCCTCCGGCCGCTCGTCGATGAGCAGCACGATGAGGTACACCTCCGGCTGGTTCGCCGTGATGGACGTGGCGATGTTCTGCAGCAGCATCGTCTTGCCCGCCTTCGGCGGGGAGACGATGAGTCCGCGCTGGCCCTTGCCGATCGGCGCGACCAAGTCGATGGTGCGGGCGGTCAGATCCTCGGTCGAGCCGTTCCCGCGCTCGAGCTTCAAGCGCTTCGTGGGATGAAGCGGCGTCAGGTTCTCGAACAGGACCTTGTTGCGCGAGCTGTCCGGGGAGTCGAAGTTGATCTCGCCGACCTTGAGCAGCGCGAAGTAGCGCTCGCCGTCCTTCGGCGGCCGGATGAGCCCGGAGATGGTGTCCCCGGTGCGCAGGTTGAAGCGCCGGATCTGGCTCGGGCTCACGTAGATGTCGTCGGGCCCGGCGAGATAGGAGCTGTCCGCCGAGCGCAGGAAGCCGAAGCCGTCCTGCAGGATCTCGAGCACGCCGTCGCCGTAGATGTTCTCGCCGTTGCGCGCGTGCGCCTTCAGGATCGAGAAAAAAATGTCCTGCTTACGCGAGCGGGCCAGGTTCTCGAGGCCCATCGACTCGGCGAGCTTGACCAGGTCGCTGATGGGCTTCTGCTTGAGCTCGGTCAGGTTCATCGAGATGCGCGACTGCGTGAGCTCCGCGGGGCTGATGACCTCCGCGTCGTCCCCGCCGTCGAACACATCGGCGTCGCCCATCAGATCGTCGGGCGGCCGGCCGTTGCCATTTCCGTTGCCATTGCCGTTACCGCGATTGCCGTCGCGGTTGCCGTGACGCGGGCCCTTCGGGCGATTGCGGCCCTGGTTGCCGAGATAGCCTCTCACCGGTGCTGCTCCCCCGCCTGCGGAAGCGGCAGGTTGCTGTCGAGAAATGCGGAGAGCTGGGACTTCGAGAGTGCTCCGACCTTCTGCGCCTCGACGCTGCCGTCCTTGAACAGGATCAGGGTGGGGATGCCGCGAATGCCGAACTTCGGCGGCGTCTGCGGGTTCTCGTCGATGTTGAGCTTCGCGATCGTCAAGCGGTCCTGGTACTCGTCGGCGATCTCCTCGAGGATCGGGGCGATCATCTTGCAAGGGCCGCACCACTCCGCCCAGAAGTCGAGCAGCACGGGCTTCTCGGACTTCAGGACATCCTCGCTGAACTTGGCATCGCTGGTGTGCACGATGTGCGGATTGGTCACGCGGTTGAACCTCCACTTAGGAGAGCTAGGTTACTTGGACAAAGGCGTCGAGCCTTTAGACGGAAAATGGGGCGGAACGGCGAAAGCCGTGCCAGAAGCACCCGACAAACGGTTACACTACGTCTTCAGTGAGTACCGAGATCAAGCCCATTCAAGGAGAATCTGGATTGGCAGGTGGAGACCCTGGCGGAATAGCCATCGCACGGGTCTCGCTGTCTTGGTACCTTTGTAGCGCTTCCGAGAGCGCATTTCAAGGCCCCATTCGGCGAATTCAGCCCCTACCGTGATCCGCATCATAGCACTATGAATTTCCTGGCAACGTGGATCGGGTCGGCCGCGCCGGCCCCGCGCGACTGCGGCCGCAGCCCATGACGGACCGGCCTCCCAGCTCCGTGACCTTCGAGTCCCTCGGGCTCGAGCTTCGACTGATGCAGGGCATCCGCGATGCCGGATTCATGCACTGCACCCCCATCCAGGCGCAGACACTGCCGATCGCGCTCGCCGGCCAGGATGTCGCCGGCCAGGCGCAGACCGGGACCGGCAAGACCGCGGCGTTTCTCGTCGCGCTCTTCCATGCCCTCGCCACTCGTCCGTCGTCCCCGGGACGCGCTCGAACCTCGATCCGCGCGCTCGTGGTCGCGCCGACCCGGGAGCTCGCGGTCCAGATCCACCACGATGCGGAAATTCTCGGGCGGCATACGGGCGTCGCGCTCGCGCTCGCCTACGGCGGCACCGATTACGACAAGCAGCGCCGCCAGATCGAGGCCGGAACCGACGTGCTGATCGGCACGCCGGGGCGCATCATCGATTACTTCAAGCAGCACGTCTTCGATCTCCGGCACGTCGACGTCCTCGTGCTCGATGAGGCCGACCGCATGTTCGATCTCGGCTTCATCGCCGACATCCGCTACTTGCTGCGACGGCTGCCTCCTCCGGAGCGGCGGCTCTCGATGCTGTTCTCGGCCACGCTCTCCTACCGGGTGCTCGAGCTTGCTTACGAGTACATGGCGGCGCCCGAGCTCGTGCGGATCGAGCCGGACAAGCGGACCGTCGACGAAGTCCGCCAGGTGATCTACTACCCCGCGACGGAGGAGAAGATCCCGCTCCTCATTGGGCTGCTGCGCCAGACCGAGGCGCGGCGCACGCTCGTCTTCACGAACACCAAGCGCACCGCGGAGCGCCTGGAGCACGTCCTGCGCGCGAACGAGTTCGAGGCGCAGGCGATCTCCGGAGACGTCCCGCAGCCGAAGCGCTTGAGGTTCCTGCGGGAATTCCACGACGGGGAACTGGCTGTCCTCATCGCCACCGACGTCGCGTCGCGGGGGCTGCACATCCCGGACGTGAGCCACGTCTTCAATTTCGACCTGCCGCAGGACCCGGCCGACTACGTGCACCGCATCGGCAGGACCGCCCGCGCAGGAGCCGAAGGCGACGCGATCAGCTTCGCGTGCGAGGAATACGCCGTCTCCTTGCCGGAGATCGAGAGTTATCTCGGTCACAAGATTCCCGCCGCAAGCATCGCGCCCGAGCTGCTCGCCGAACCGGTGATGCCGAGCCGCACTCACGATCATGGGGGGCACGGCGGGCCGCGAGGTCGATCGGGCCCCTCGAGGGGCGGCGGCGGCAAGCGCCCGCCGCGCGGCCGGGGACACCC
>JBOHZT010000229.1:0-6041 GCA_050738535.1 Steroidobacteraceae bacterium | reverse complement strand
CGCGCTCGAGCTCGTCAACCGGCATCGCGGCACGCGCTGGACCCTGGGGCATCTGCCGCCGGAGGACCGGCGGGTCTACGAGATGATGTCGCGCGCCGATACCGTCGGCGTCTTTCAGATCGAGTCACGCGCGCAGATGTCCATGCTGCCGCGCATGAGGCCCAAGGAGTTCTATGACCTCGTCATCGAGGTCGCGATCGTGCGCCCCGGGCCCATCCAGGGCGATATGGTGCATCCGTACCTGCGGCGCCGCGAAGGAAGCGAGAAGGTGGATTTCCCGCGCCCGGAGGTGAGGGAGGTGCTGGAGCGCACGCTCGGCGTGCCCATCTTCCAGGAGCAGGTCATGCAGCTCGCGATCAAAGCGGCAGGCTTCACGCCTGGCGAGGCGGACCAGCTGCGCCGTGCCATGGCCGCCTGGAAGCGGCACGGGGACATCCACCGCTTCGAGGAGAAGCTCGTGAACGGCATGCGCGAGCGGGGGTACTCCGAGGAGTTCGCGCAGAGGCTTTGCAGGCAGATCGAGGGATTCGGGGATTATGGATTTCCAGAGAGTCACGCTTGTGGTTTCGCACTGCTCGTTTATGACTCCGGCTGGCTCAAATGCCACGAGCCGGCGGCCTTCACCTGCGCGCTGCTCAACAGCCAGCCCATGGGCTTCTACGCGCCGGCGCAGCTGGTGCGCGATGCGCGCGAGCATGGGGTGGAGGTGCGGCCCGCGAGCGTCGATGCGAGCGACTGGGATTGCACGTTGGAGACCTGCGAGGCTCGCTTGCCGGCGCCTTGCGGGGTCTCCAGCCTCGCGTTGCGTCTCGGTCTGCGCCTGGTGAAATCCCTCTCGGAGGCGGCCGCGAAACGAATCTCGGCAGCTCGTGCGGAACGCCCCTTCACGAGCGTGCAGGATCTCGCGCAACGCGCGTCGCTCGATCGGGGCGACCTCGAGGCGCTCGCCGCGGCCGGAGCGCTCGCGACTCTCACCGGCAACCGCCATCTCGCCTTCTGGGAGGTCGCCGGTATCGAGAGACCGCTCGCGCTCGAATCCGTTGGCGAGGAGGCCCGCTCGGGCGAAGGCCGGCCGCTCCTCATCGCTCCCACGGAGGAGGAGAGTATCGGAGCGGATTACGCCTCCCTCGGGCTCACGCTCGGGCGTCACCCGATGGCGTTGCTCCGGGAACGGCTGCGCGGCGAGAAGATCCTCGCCGCAGCTGAGCTTGCAGCGCTGCCGCACGGCAGGCTGGTGCGGACTGCCGGGATCGTGCTCCTACGCCAGCATCCGGATAATGCGAAAGGCGTGACCTTCATGACGCTGGAGGACGAGACCGGCCAGGTGAACCTCATCGTCTGGAAACAGGTGGGAGAGGCGCAGCGCAGGCCGCTCGTCGAGTCGCGGCTGCTCGAGGTGCGCGGCAAGCTGCAGCGGCAGGGCGAGATCGTGCACGTCGTGGCGCAGCGGCTCATCGATCGGTCGGAGCTTGCGGCGGGCTTCGCCGCGGGATGGCGGTCGCGGGATTTTCATTGAGGCCGCGAGCGTTGTGACTCGCGCGAGCGCCTCATCTCCCTGATCGTGGTCTCGAGGGCTTGCGGATTCGGGCCGCCTCGGCGGGCGCTCTCAGCGCAATCCATAGACGAGGATGCGGCTCTCATTGGCCGAGCCTCGCCAGGCGGACGATTTCATGCCGGAGGCGACGGCGAGGAGCTCTTGGCCACCTGCGCGATAGACGACCAGGCCGCCGCCGATCGACTGACCGGTGCTCGTCTGCCACAGCACCAGCCCGTTGCGTTGATCGAGCGCGAAGACATTTCCGCTGAGATCGGCCGCGAATACGAGATTTCCTCCCGTTGGCGTCACGCCTGCCACGATCGGATGGGGCGCCTTGAACCGCCAGCGAACGTGCCCGTTCTCCGCGTCGAACGCCGTGAGCCAGCCGCGAGCCGTGCTCGCCGGATCGGTCATCTCGGCCATCGAGCCGGTGCTTCCGAACCAGACTTGGCCGGGTCGAGGCACCTCGAGCCGGCCCACGAGCCGCACGCGCGCGCAAAGATCGACCGCACCGACGAAGAGGGAATCCGTCGCCGGGCTGTAGGCGGCGCCGTTCCATTCGGTGCCTCCGCCCATGCCGGGACAGAAGTGAACGGCGTGCTCCCTCGAGAGCGCAGCTCGCGCGTTCGTGCGAGTGGTCGTCGGGTTTTGTGACAGGAGCGGAATGATGGGCGCCGGCTGGTCGCCTGCGACGGCCGCAGTGCTGATTCGCGAGCGGTCGAGAATCGAGAGGAGGCCATCCTTGTTGGCCGAAGCGATGATCTTGCGTCCGGCGCGGGTGGTCGCGAGGGTCGGTGCGCTGTCGACGTCCCAGTCGTGGCTATCGTGCTTGACGAGCTGATCGTAGGCGAGGAGGTGGCCGGTGGCGGCATCGATGGCGATCACCGAATCCGCGTAGAGATCCTTCCCCGTGCGATCGAGCGTGTCGAAGTCTGGCGCAGGATTACCGGCGGGAACGTAGAGAATGCCTCTCGACTCATCGAGCGTGAAGGAGGTCCAGAACGCACCGCCCGAGATCGGCAAGCGCCGGTTGGTCCACGTGGTTCTCGCGTATCCATGCGGCGGGACGACGTCGAAGCGCCAGAGCACATGGCCGTCGCGGGCGTCGAGCGCATAGACGTGCCCGGTGACGCCCACCGTGTCCCCTCCGGCATTGCCCACGTAGACTCGGCCGTTCGCCGCGATCGGCGCCATCGGGATCGAGATCCCCGGCCCGTCGATCTCGAGGGCACGGTCCCAGAGTACGTGCCCGTCCTTGGCGTCGAGGGCGATGGCGTGGGCATCGGACGTGCCCCGGAACAGCCGCCCGTCGAGGTAGGCGAACCCGCGATTGACTGCCAGTCCCGGCGGGCCGACGCTCTTCTCGTGGTGGCTCCATTTCAGCTTGCAAGTCGCGGCATCGATTGCATAAGACCCCTCGAACGTCGTGAAGTACATCGTTCCATCGATGACGAGCGGTCCGGTCTGAAAGGAGACCGTTTCTGGGAGTGTGTATGCGCAGCGCAGCTTCAGCTTTCCAACGTTCGAAGGGGTGATCTCGGTGAGGGGCGAGTACCGATCGCCCGCGAGCGTCCGGTTGTACTCGGGCCAGTTGCCCGGCAGTGTGGCTCGGGGTGCGGTGGTCGCGGCGCGTGTTGCGGCGGTGACGATCTCCGCGAAGGCGCAGAGCGCGAGCAGCGTGATGCAGATGCGCTGATAGTGCTTCGACATGCTCGATCCCCCTCGTGTTCTCGAGCTCCTGGGAGCCGCGGTTTTACGAGCAATCGGGCGCAGCTTACCCGATTCCGGGTGTGCGCGAGGGAGTCGGCCTACGCAGTTGCCAGCACCCCCGATGTGTGCTACACGTAGTAGCGCTACGAAGCGTAGATGAATGAGGTAGGGACGCATGCGGCATCAGATCACCGACCTGGGTGAGCTCGAGCGCGAGGTGCTCGGGCTCGTGTGGAAGCATGGCTCGATCGCCGCGGATGCCGTCCAGCGGCAGCTCGGGAGGGCGCTAAAGGAATCGACCGTGCGTACCGTGCTGAAGCGCCTCGAGGCGAAGGGCTACCTCAAGCACACGATCGAGCGGCGCGCCTTCATCTACAAAGCGAAGGAGAGCCGCGCAGTCGCGGCGGCCCGCGCCGTGAAGGGGATCGCGGATCGGTTCTGCAACGGATCGGTGCGAGAGGTGCTCGCCGGCATGGTGGACGCTCGAATCCTGGATCGGGGAGAGCTCGAGCGTCTCGCCGAGGCGATTTCCAAGGCAAAAGGAGGCGATCGGCCATGATCGACATCCTCCTACATGCCGCCGTGCGGTCGTCACTGTTGATCATCGTGGGCGGACTCGTGCTCGCCCTCGGGCGCCTGCGCAGCCCGCACGTCGAGAAGGCGATGTGGACGGCACTCACCGCGGCATCGCTCGGGATGCCGCTGCTGTTGCAGATCCGCGTCGCGCCGATCCTCACGGCGCCCATGGCGCAGGTGATCGCCGGACCGTTCGCGCCTGCGCCGGGTCGCGCGACCGCGTTGCATGCGATATGGACCGTTGCCTATCTCGTGCCGGCCGCGCTCCTCCTGCTGCGCTTCGTGTGGGGCTGGACACGGATGCGGCGCATCCAGCGCGAGGCGCGGGTGGTCCATGCGCCATGGACCGCCGGGCTCGATGTCCGGGCCAGCGCGTCCGTACCCAGCCCCGTCACGTTCGGCAAGTCGATCCTGCTGCCTGCGGATTTCGCGACGTGGAGCGCCATGAAGCTCGCCGCTGCGGTCGCACACGAGCGCGCGCATGTCCTGCATCGTGACTGCTACGCGCTCTGGCTCGCGCGCCTCGCAAGGTGCGCATACTGGTTCAATCCGCTGGCTTGGTGGATCGCGCGGCGGCTCGGGGTACTTGCGGAACGGACGAGCGATGAGGCGGCCGTGGAGCGCCTCGGCAGCCGGACGGACTACGCGGAGCTGTTGTTGCAATTCCAGGCGTCGCGCCAGAGCGCACTCACCGCGGCGATCTCACGCCCGAGCCTGTCCAGCCGGATAGAGCGCATTCTCTCGGGAGGCGCGCTGTCTCCGGCACTGAAGCGGTGGCAGCTGGCGCTCGTTCTCACGGCGATCCTACCGGCCGTCGCCTTGGCGGCCACGCCGGTGGGCGGGACCGGGAGCGCGGGCTCTCAGCACCCTCGCGTCGTGAGCTGGGGAGCGCTTGCCGCGTATTACCCGCAAGAGGCCATTCACAAGGGCGTTGGCGAGGGAGTCGTCAAACTGGCGGTGACGCTGAATCCAGCCGGCGAGCCCACGCACGCCAAGGTGCTCGAGGAGCATCCGCTCGACATGGGATTCGGGGCGGCCGCAAAGGCCGCCGCTCATGCTCTGCGATACAGCAATCCGACCGGCCATGCCGTGACGTTCACCATCCGCGTCAAGTTTGTGCTGAGAGCACCGCGACACCACCCCGTACGTGGTTCCCACCGGGTATCCGCCGGCGCCTAGGCCGGCACCGCCTCGATCACGCTGAACCCCTCGGCCGCTGCCGTGATGCCGGAGAGTCGCCAGCCGGTCTGCTTGAACAGTGCGCGGTACTCCTCGGCAGTGCGCTCCTTACCACCCACGCTCATCATCGTCAGGTCGGCACGAATGACGGCCCGGTCGGCCGGATTTTGCCCCAGTTGGTCGGGCACGACCTGCTCGAGCAGGATGACGCGAGACGACGGCGCCGCGGCCGTGCGGCAGTTGGTGAGGATGCGTAGCGCGTGGGCATCGTCCCAGTCGTGCACGATGAACTTCATGACGTACGCGTCATAGCCTGCGGGCACGGATTCGAAGAAATCTCCTCCGATGAACGACGCGCGCGCTTCGACACCGGCCCGTGCGAGATAGCGCTTCGCGCCCTCCTCGAGGTAGGAAAGATCGCAGATGGCGCCGCTCATTGCCGGAAACTTCCCAAGCAAGACCGCGAGCACGCCGCCGTAGCCGCCCCCGAGATCGAGCACCTTGCCGAATCGGCTGAAATCGTAGACTTGGAGTGCGTGATGCGCGACGCGTACACTGCCTTCGGCCATCGCGTTCTGGAAGGCATCGAGCCTCGGGGGATCGGCCGCCAAGCTCGCGAATCCTTCGGGGCCGCTCACGACCGCCCGAGTGCGCTCGCCCGTCCGGACGACGTACTCGAGATCGCCGAATTGTTTCCAGAGCATGTCTCCGGTGAATAAGGCCCGGCCCCGCATCGATCCAGGAACGTCGGCTCGCAGCAGATGACCGGCCTCGGTCAGCGTGAACGTGCCGTCCGCCGCCGCCGTGCAGAGCCCGAGCGTCTGCATGGCGCGCAGCAGTCGGTGGACGGAGGGCGCATGGGCTCCAGCCGCAGACGCGACTTCCGCAGCGGTCTGCGATCGCTGCGCGAGGCGATCGGGAATCTCCAACAGCGCCGCGACGTTGGCGACCTGCGCGGCCCAGAAGCCGTTGATGAGATCGCTCAACTGGCGTGCGGCCATCGAAGGCGAACCTGGATTTTCTGAGCGGTCCATCGAGA
>JBOHZT010000228.1:0-6045 GCA_050738535.1 Steroidobacteraceae bacterium | reverse complement strand
GTACTGCGCCTCCAAGGCAGCCGTCGCCGCGCTCACCATCGCGGCAGCGGCGGAGCTCGCGGACCTGGGCGTCCGGGTCAATGCAATCGCACCCATGGCCCGCACGCGCATGACGCTTGCGGTCGCCGCACATGATGAGGTGTTGAAGCCGGTCGAGCGGGGATTCGATCGCATTGCACCGGAGCACGTCTCGGCGCTTGTCCTGTATCTGGCATCCGCGTCCTGTCGCTTCACCGGCCGGGTGTTCGGGATCGAGGGCGACGATCTGTTCCTCTTCGACGGCTGGAGCGCCGAGCGTCATTTCAACAACGGGCGGCGACCTTGGTCCGCGGACGAGCTCGCTCGAGCGCTCGCAGACATCGATCCGCAGGACCGCGGCTTCTATATCGCGCCCTCGAAGCGCGTCGCGGGTCCAAGCCCGTCGGACGAGACGCTAGCACGGATCGCGCAGGCCGGAACTGACGCAGCGGGTCCTCGACACGATCATCCCTCCCGACGGAAAGCCCGGGCGGTACCGACCCGACGATAATCCACTCGCCTTCCTCAAGAGCCTCTGACCGTCTGACTGCAACGGACTATTTCCTGGCCGCGTACTCATTACTCGTAATCGACAAATATGTCGACTGCAAGTAATGGCAAGATGCCCGAGCGGCAGCGCGCCTCAAGATGCACGGTTTCGGCCTCTCGAATGCGGGTGCTGTTCCGCAACCGCCGGAGAACGCGCGCTGATTGCGCACCCGATCGAGCATGCCATGATGACGAACGCCATCGGCCGAGCCGTTCCGTCGAACAACGCGCCCGCGAGAGCTGCAGCGAGTGCTCCAGCCGCGAACGAGCAAGCGCCGAACAATGCCGAGGTGACTCCTGCGCGCATAGGGTCGACAGAAAGGGCGCCGGCCATGGCGTTCGCCTGTACGAGGCTGAAGCTCGCGATCGTCAAGAACAGCAGTACGAGCAGCCCTGGGAGTCCTCCGATGCCGGTCATCGAGACGGCTGCGAGGAGAGCCGTCACAGCGACCGATGCGATCGTCGCCGCCGAGAGCACGCGGTCGGCGCTCCTGCGGCGCAGGAGAATCCGGTTGAGCTGGCTTGCCGCGATCAGCCCTACGGCGTTCAGACCGATGAGGACCGCGTAGCGCTGGGGAGAGATGCGGAACGGTCCCATGAGCACGCTCGCAGATGAAGCCACATAGGTGAATAGCATGGCTCCGTTGAACGCACCCGCCCCGATGTAGCCGATCAAGCGACGATTACGCAGGATCGCAACGTAGGAGCGAAGCGGATGCTCATCGCGCGCATGGCGCGCAATCTCCGCGGAGCGGCTCTCGGGAAGCATCACGAGCGCGGCGAAGCACAGCACACCGCCATATGCCGCCAGAAAGCCGAATATGCTTCGCCACCCGGAGAGCTGAAGGAGAGCGCTGCCGCCGAGGGGCGCCAGGATGGGCGCCATACCGGTCATCAGGGCGAGGAGCGAGAAGAATCTCGCAGCCTCCTGATGCTCGAAATGATCCCGAACGATCGCGCGGACGATGACGGCGCCGGCGCAGCCGCCGAGAGCCTGGGCGAGCCGGGCCGCGATCAGCATCCCCACGTCCGGCGCGAGAGCGCACCCGACCGAGCCTGCAAAGTACACAGCAAGCCCCAGGATCACCGGGATCCGCCGGCCGATGCGATCCGATGCCGGACCATAGAACAACTGGCCAACGGCCATGCCCGCGAAGAAGATGGCGACGCTCGCCTGAACTGCGCGGGCGCTCGCCGCGAGCTCGTGCGCAATGGTCGGGAGACTCGGCAGGTAAGTGTCGATCGAAAGCGGTGCGATCGCTCCCATCGCGGCCAGCAAGAGAATGAAAGATGCGCGGGCGGGCCTATGGCTCAAATGCAATCCTTGAGCGGCACGTCCGGATTCTGGAGCTTGTCTACGGGAGAGCTCGAAGTGCACGCAGATCGGAGGGCGATGAGCGAAGTGAGCAAGGTTCTGGATGGCAGCGCCTACGCCAGCCGTCCAGGGACATACCGGAAGGAGTTGACCGAGGTTGGTCGGTGCAAACCCTTCGAGCAGATGTTCGACGAACTAGATTCCCCGCCCCCGACCTGGCCCTCTGCACGACAACGGCCCCGCTCCCAAGATCACGCTCCGTGAGGGCGATCCGCTGCCTTCCCTCACGAACCGTGATCGGAATTACCCGGGAGCCGCCTCAAATATCGGGCGCACTCTCATCGTGCGCGCGAGCGGTCAAGTCAACTACAAGTGTCGATAATAGGCCGTTGCGACCGTCGGTGCCACTCAGAGCGACAAGCGCGTCGCACCGCTTCTGCGGCGCACTACCGCCCATCCGAAGACTGCAGCAATACCGAAGCCAAAGAGCGCGAGAGTCGACGGCTCCGGAACGGAAAGGCCGTTGACGACCAGAAATTCCTGGGACGTATGGAGAGGATCCGGCGTGTACACCTCGACGTTGCTTCCCGCCTATCCGTCACTTGCCTGCATGAATGAAGAGTCAATGTAGCCGGTGATGGCGCTCGCGCTGCCGCCGGCGGTGCTCGGAGCCGCAGAATCCACCGGGAGCCTTCCCAGAACGGACAAGCCGGTGGAGCTGATATATGCCAAGGAGCAGGGCAAGCGGGTCGCTCAGCGGATCGTTCGGTTGGCCGAGATCGTCGGCCGCGAGAATCTCGTTGCCGGAAGCGATTGCGGTTCAGAACGTTCGTCGGACTCGCGTTGACAACTCCGGACGCGGTTCCTAGGCTTGTCCGCCAGTCCCGGTGAGGCGCCGCGGCGACCGGGTTCGACGCGAGCGAAAGGCTTGAGGTGCGATCATGATCATCGAGCGGGAAGAGCAGGTCACCGACGCGGTGCTCGCCGAGACCGAGCGGATCGAGGATCCGCGGCTGAAGCGAATCATTCAGCCGTTGATTCGGCACCTGCATGGATTCGCGCGCGAAGTGCGGCTCACCGAGCAGGAATTCAACACCGCGATCAATCTCGTCACTGCGCTTGGCCAGCGCACGACCGAGAGCCACAACGAGACGCGCCTGATTGCAGGCTCGCTCGGGCTCCGCGGACGGCTCACAGCCGATGAGAACGGGGATTTCTGGTATCGCTCGATCAAGCCTTCCGGCTATCCGGTCCCCGCTGGCGGGCCGACCGAGATACTGCTCGACGTACAGCACCGGCATCCGTTCCGACCCGCGCATCTGCACGCCCTCATCTATAAAGATGGCTTCAAGACGAACGCGGTCGGACACTATGTCCTTCACGAGAACGAGCCGGCGGCCGATCCCGACGTGAAGGGGCCATGGTACAGCTTGGAGCATACCTTCACGCTCCAGCGAGGCAAGTCGTGGCGGCCCACACCGCCGGTATCGGCGAAAAGCAAAGTCGCGGCCAAATCGATGGCGGGAGCCGCCTAATGGGCCGCGGCGAAGTCGGTGAGGGAACGGGTCTCGCCTGCGAGGCGATGGAGCTGCGGGTGCGGCAGTATTTCGACGACTGCAATTCGGGCGACGTGGAGCGCATCGCGGCCAATTTCGAGCCGTATGGCACTCACTACTTTCCACCCGGAACCTACGAGGGACCGTTCCGGGGCGCGCGAACGATCGCCGCGAAGTGGAGCGCGGCCGTGAAGAATCTCGGCTCCTACTGGACGGTCGATCAGGTCATCTGCGATTTGCGGACGCGTCGCGCGGTGATCGAGTGGACGCATTTCAAGCGCGCCCAAGGCGTCGTGCTGCGCGGCGACGAGTGGTATGTCTTCAGCGAGCGCGGGCTGATCGAGGAGATCAGAGCGTACTACGCATCGCCACAGGATCCGACGCTCAAAGTCTTCGAGCTGGGTGGGTTCGACTACGCCGGTCGCGGCTACCCGCTCGTGGCGCCTTGCCCATGTCCATGACCGACACTCGGCGGATTCTGCTCGACGGCGCCGTAGTGGAGGTTGTGCGGCATGGGGACGATCTTCTCGCTCAGGATGGCCGCCGGATCGCGTGCGAGAGCGCCGTGCATCTACCGCCGGTTGAGCCGAGCAAGATCATCTGCGCGCATCTCAATTATCGCAATCGCCTCGAGGAGCTGAAGGCGACCTGTCCACCGGCGCCAAACTATTTCTACAAGCCGCCATCGTGCCTTGCCGGCCACCGAGCCGCGGTCGTGCGGCCGAAGGGCTGCAAGTACCTCAACTACGAGGGCGAGGTTGCGATCGTCATCGGGCGCACGGCGCGGAACATTCGGCTGGCCGATGCGGAGGACTATGTCGCCGGCTATACCTTGGCCAACGATTATGCGCTGCACGATTTCCGCGACGCCGACCGCGGCTCGATGGTGCGCGTGAAAGGGGCCGACACGCTCGGACTCGTCGGGCCGGGCCTGATGCGCGGATGGAAGCCGGCGCGGCAGGCGATCTGCACGCTCGTCAACGGCAGGGTCGTGCAGGAATCGAGCGTGGACCAGATGATTTGGAATACGGCATATCTCGTTACTGATCTCGCGCGCATGATGACGCTCGTCCCAGGCGATCTCATCATGACCGGCACGCCAGCCAACTCTCGGCCGGTGCAGCCCGGCGATGTCGTCGCGGTCGAGGTCGAAGGACTCGGTCGCCTTGAGAACACGATCGTGGAAGGTGAGTCGGTCGTCTCTGATGAGGCCGGCTGGCCGCCGGCGGCTTCCGATCGCGTGCTCGGCGTCGCGCTGGGCGAGCAGCTGAGGGAATGAATCGGGGATAACAGCTGAGGCGTCCTTGGATGCCTGCAGCACTGCCGCACGTACTTTCACAAAGCGCTGAAGGTGACGGAGCTCCCCTCGGGGCGCTCGCGCGCGCGCGTGGCCATGGAGGACTACCTGGGGCGGGTGTTCGAGGTCGAGCGGGAACTGACCGAGCTGCGCGAGGTGCGCGCACGGGCGGAAGGCATCTTGTCCGCCGAAGAGGTCCTCAAGCGTCGGCAGGAGAAGTCCGCGCCCCTCTTCGCCGCCTTCCACAAGTGGGTCGAGGAACTTCTGCCCGCAACGCCCCCGCAGAGCGCGCTCGGCAAAGCGCTCTCCTATACGCATAACCAATGGAAGAAGTTTGGTGTTGCACCTCGAGAACGGGGATGTGCCGGCACACAACAACTATGTCGAGAACATCATCCGCCCCATCGCCCAGGGACGCCGAGTGTGGCTCTTCGCGAACAATCCACGCGGTGCCCACGCGAGCGCGAACCTGTTCTCCCTGGTCAGCAGCGCCCGCGCCAATGGTCTCGATCCGTCGGCGTACCTGCACACCCCGCCAGGCTGACCTTCACCTGGCTGCGACCTTCTCCGACGAGCGGGGCCGGGCCGCTCTGCCTTCCAGCCGTCCGAATCCCCTATGCCGACAAGCCGTCCTCTGCAGGCACGGGGATACCGGCATGGTTACGCGAGGCAAAGCGGACAGACCAAAGCAACCGTAGCCCGACTCCCGGCGATACTTAATGTTCACGCCCAAGCCAACGGCCGGTCCCTGGGGTCTACTGCTGGTCAGCCGATGCGAATCGGACCAAGGTCCCCTGCGCGCGGACCCGAATTTCGGGTACACCGACCACTCGCGGGCTATCCCCACGCCGCGGGGTCCTCACCTGGGAAGACTCCCCTCCGCGCCGGAAAAACGCACTTGCCGCGCGGGTGACATGGGCATGCAACACGCAGCCTTACTATTCCTTCGTTCGAAAGCGGGAGGCTCGGTGGGAAACTGCCGGGGCCTTTCCAGGTGTGGTCCGCAGGAGTCTTGGCTACGATTCCAGGGACTCTAGTGAAATCAATTACTTAGGTCTCCTCCTGTCGCGAATGTCGCGGACCGTGAAAGTGTCGGATCAGGATGCGTCGACCTTTTCGAAATTCCGCCATTTCGTTCGGATTCGAGCGCCTCGGATCGCACGTTTGCCTGATATGCGCTGGGCGCAGGTCAATTGCGCTATCCTCTGCCGCGAAGGTGCGGGGCCATCTTTGAATACGAGGGATTGACGACCATGAGAAGACAATATCGCTCGTTCCTTTTTGCGTTGCTCGTTCCGGCATTCTTGCTC
>JBOHZT010000227.1:0-6066 GCA_050738535.1 Steroidobacteraceae bacterium | reverse complement strand
GCCTGGCCGTGGCACACGGCCGGACAGGCTCTCCTGCTCGGCGATGCGGCCCACGCGATCGTTCCCTTCCACGGGCAGGGCATGAACGCCGCGTTCGAGGATTGCAGCCTGTTCGACGCGTTGCTCGACCGCCACGAGCATTGGCCCGAGCTCTACGCCGCGTTCGAGGCGGAGCGCCGGCCGGACGCCGAAGCGATCGCCGCGATGGCCGTCGAGAACTATGGCGAGATGCGCGAGCGCGTGCTCGACCCGCGGTTCCTGCGCCTGAAGACCTGGGCGCTCGAGCTCGAGAGACGCTTCCCCGGCCGGTTCATCCCGCGGTACTCGATGGTGATGTTCCATCCGGAGATCCCCTACCGCGAGGCGCTGCGGCGCGGCAAGGTGCAGCAGGAGATTCTCGATGAGCTCGACCGCGCACCCGACTCGCGGGGCGCAGGCGATGCCGGGAACCCTGGCAGCGCCGGGAACGCGGGCGGCACGAGGCCGTTCGATGCGGCGCTCGCGGAGCGGCTGATCGCGGAGCGGCTGTAGCCTCAATCCGCGAAGCCGGGCGGCGGCACGAACGCGCGATAGCGCTCCTCGAGCAAGCGCGCGAGCGCGAGGCACGTCAAATCCCCGTACTTCGGCCCGATGATCTGCACGCCCACCGGCAAGCCCTCCTGAGTGAGCCCGATGGGCGCCACGGTTGCGGGCAGGTAGGCGACGCCCGCGAGTCCCGCCCAGTAAAGCTGGTTCTCGAAAGGCTCCTCGCGCCCGTTCACCGTCAGCGTCCGCAACTGCGGCGGGACGCTCGAGTGAGGGAAGGCCGGCGTCGCGAGCGTCGGACACAGCAGCAGGTCGAAGCGCTCGAAGAACCGCCGCCACAGCTCGCCGAAGTGTAGGCGCTTCGCGTCGAGCCGCAGCCAATCGCGGTGAGAGAGCGTCGCACCGTAGGCATTGAGCCGGCCCATCTCGCGCGTCGCGAGGCTGACGCCCTGGGCGCGCGCTGCATCCCGCGCGAACTCCTCGTCCGTGACGGCGCCCGCGCCGGCGGCGCGCAGCAGCACCATGAAGAGCCGGTAGTACTCCTCCCCGTCGAAGCCGGGACGCTCCCCGACCGACACGGCCGCGCCCTCCTTCGCAAGGAATGCTCCGAGGTCCTCCAGCCGCTCCTGCACCCGTGCGTCCACGTGCGCGAAGGCATCATCGAGCAGCAGCGCGACGCGGAACTCCTTCAGCGCCTTCTGGCGCGCCGGCGGCAGTGCGAGCGAGTAGGCGCGCGCCTCCTCCCCGGCCGGCCCGGCGATGACGGAGAGCGCAAGCTCGAGATCCGCGGCGCTGCGCGCGAGCGGCCCGACGACGCCGATGTCCTCGGCCTGGAGCGTCTCGAGCAGCATGTGGCCGCGCACGGGACACACCCCATGAGTCGGCTTGTGGCCGAAGACGCCGCAGTAGTGCGATGGATTACGGATGGAGGAGGCGATATCGCTGCCGAGCTCGAGCCCGGTGAGCCCCGCGGCAAGCGCCGCAGCCGAGCCTCCCGAGGATCCGCCCGGCGTCCGCGACGTGTCCCAGGGATTGCAGGTGCGGCCGTAGATCTCATTGACGCTCTGCCCGTCCATCAGCCCCGGCGGAACGTTCGTCTTGCCGAAGATCACCGCGCCGGCCTCGAGGAGGCGCTCCACCGCGACGGCGTTCGTCGTCGCGAGGTTGTTGCGGAATTCCGGGAACCCGAAGGTCGTGGGCGTGCCCTCGAAGTGGAAGGCTTCCTTCACCGTCATCGGCAGCCCATGCAGTGGCCCCAGGGGTGCGCCGCGGCTCAGCGCGCGGTCGGCCTCGTCGGCCCGTACGCGTGCCCGCTCGAAATCCCGCACGATCACGGCATTGACGGCGCCGTCATAGCGCTCGACCCGCGCGATGAAATACTCGAGCAGCTCGCGCGCGCCGAGCTTGCGCGATGTCAGCTGCTCGACGAGCGCCGTCGCCGATTCGAATGCAGGGATCGCCGCGCCGGATGATGGCTGGCTCATGGCACCTCCGCTCGGCCCCTTCAGCCTGAGGCCCGTTCGCTATCCGGATATGCTACCAGCCGCGGAGCTCGACCCGGCGTAGAATTCTGGCGTGGCGCTCTTCGAGACTCTGGGCTTTCATTGGAACCGGGATTGGGTGCCCCGGGAGCTGCCGCGTGCTTCCCTGGAGCGGGTGGTGTTCCGCTTCAGCCGTATGTTGTCCGAGTATGTGTGGGACGCTGGCGTTCTCGAGGGCAATCCGTTCACCTTCCCCGAGGT
The DNA here is from genome assembly GCA_050738535.1 of Steroidobacteraceae bacterium. Taxonomy (GTDB): domain Bacteria; phylum Pseudomonadota; class Gammaproteobacteria; order Steroidobacterales; family Steroidobacteraceae; genus JASHUC01. The sequence goes on along the minus strand of JBOHZT010000227.1, from coordinate 3,799 downwards.
GAAGACGCTGCTCGAAGGCGTGACCGTAGGCGGTCGCAAGCTTTCGGATCAGGAGCAGATCTTGAATCTCGCCGCGAGCTCGAGATACCTCCTCGACCTCCTGAAGCGCGGTGAGTTCAAGCTCGACAAGGCCACTTTTTGCGAGCTCCATGCGCGCGTGGCGCGGAACGAGGCACTCGAATGGGGGCATTTCCGCGGCGAGGGCTCCGAAGCACACTACACCCCAGATGTCGCGCTTGGGGAGCGCGGCCGGTACACCCCGCCCCCCACCGAGCCCGGCGCGAAGCGTCTGAATCAAGTGTTCGTGGATGGACTACGAGCACTGGAACAGGACGTCGGCAATTCCTTCGAGCGGGCTGTCGCTTTCTTCCTGTTCGGCGCGTTGCAGCAGTTCTTCTTCGATGGCAACAAGCGTACGTCGCGCTTCATGATGAACGGCGTACTGATGGTGGACGGGATCGATGCCATCAGCATCCCGGCCATCCGCGCCACCGCGTTCAACTCGCGCATGGTGGACTTCTACGCGAGCCGGGACGCGACCGCGATGATGGCCTTCGTGCTGGATTGTCACCCGCAGATTGCGCTGATTCGTGAGCTCAATCCGCACGTCTCGGCGGTGCAGGACGCTCCATCCATTGCGTATCATCGCCTCGAGGAGCGGTGACGCGGTGAGGCGCGCCTCCCTCAGCGTTCGTAGTTGATATGCGCGGGCTCCTCGCGGACCGCAGCGAGATCCGGCGCGGGCTGGCCGGGCGACTCGTCCACTCGCCGGTATTGCCCCCTGAAGAACAGCAGCGGCCGATACGGCCCGATCCCCCGGTGGATTCCCCGCGCACGGCCGATCACGATCCAGTGATCGCCGCCCTCGAGGATCTCGTGCCGCTCGCAATCGACCGAGGCGAGGCTCCCCTCGAGGCGCGGCGCGAATCTCCCCGCAACGAGCCGGAAGGGCGGCGCGAGGGGCGCGCGCCAGGCCCCCGCGAAGTAAGTCGCGAGGGCCTCCTGGTCCTCGCGCAGGAAGTTGATCGAGAAGCCCTCGAGACGGCTGGCGCCAGGCGGGAGGTGAAGTCCGGATGCAAATTTCGAGCGCCGGCTCGCGCAAAACAGCACGAGCGCAGGCTCGAGCGAAAGCGAGATCACCGCGTTCGCCGTCATGGCATGCACGGTACCGCCGAATTCGGCCGCGATCACCGCGACCCCGCTGGGAAAGAGTCCAAAGGTCCGCCGGTACTCGCTCGGATCGAGATCGAGCCGCGCCGGGTCGCGCTCACCCGTCCCGGGTGGGGCGGAGCCGCCGGGATCAACCGCCGCCGAGCGCTTCATCCCGGCCGATTCTGACGAATTCGCGAACCTTCTCCGCGTACTGCTGAATCTCAGCATTGTGCCCCGCGACGAGCGCACCCGCCATGCGCACGGGATCCCCGAAGAAAAAGCGCTCGTAGAGCACCTGCCGCCCGCCGAAGGCCGAGATCGCGGTGTCCCAGGCGAGCCGGAACAGCGGGATCCGGTCGAACGCCTCCGCGCGCGCGGCCTGGAAGTACTTGCGCACGTCCTCCGCGAGCGGACCCTTCAGGTCGGCCTCGCTCGGCATGGCAACGAGCCCGCTCGCTCCGATCTGCTGGATGATCTCGACCATGCGCGGATAGAGCCGCGGATACAGATTGCGCGCCGCATCGAGCGGGTTCCAGGCGGGACGCATCACGCCCCATTCGTCGAGCGCGGCGTCCGCCTCCGCCGTGCGCAGGAGCGCTTTCAGCGTCTCGAGGTTCACCCAGATCTCGGCGAGCTTCTCCTGGATGTGCTGGAAGACCTCGACGCCGATGGCGCTCACGAGCGCGGCGGCGAGCCCCAGGAGGAACTCGGTCTTCGCGATGTTCTTCACCACGACCTGGTGAGTCATGTGCACGACGGCTCCGGTCCGGGCGTACGCCTGGTTGCAGTGCTCGACGTCCCGATAGAGGAATACGTTCTCCCAAGGCACGAGCACGTCGTCGAAAACGACGACGGCATCCATTTCCTCGAAGCGCGACCCGAGCGGATGGTCGAAGTGCGAACGGCCGTGATCGACGCTCTCGCGGCACAGGAACTTCAACCCCGGCGTGTCGTTCGGGATGCAGAACCCGAACGCGTAGGGCGCATCTTCCTCGCGGCTCCTGAGCAGCGTCGAGGGGAACACCATGATCTCGTCCGACACCGGGAGCGTCGCGAGCATGCGGCAGCCGCGGATGACGATTCCGGCGTCGGTCTCGTCCTTCACTCGGGCGGCGAGGTAGGGATCGGCCTGCTTCGCGGCGCTCACCGCGCGGTTGGCCTGCGGCGGGATGAGCGTGTGCGTGAGACACAGGTCGTTCTCGCGCAAGTACTCGTAGTACCGCACGGCGTTCGCGCCGAACCGCGGATCGGCCTCCGCCAGGAACGCCGCGCCGGCCGCGTATCCGGTGATCGCGCGGCTCAGATAATCCGGCACGCGCCCCATCATGCCGTGCGTGTATTCCTCCCACACGCGCATCGCCGCGCTCACGCTCGCGAGCTCAGGCTGGGTCCGCGGCATCATGAAGGAGCGGGCGACTTGCTTCCCGCTGCTCGGCGAGTCGTAGAGGGAGATCTGCGGGCGCCCCCACTGCAGGTCGTAGAGCGCGGCGAGCGTGTGCACGCCGCCCTTGAAGGCAGGATGCGCCGTGACATCGGCGACCCGCTCGCCCTGGTACCACAGGGCCGGCGGGCGTTCCCGCAGGCGCTGCAGCACCTGCGCGCCGCGGCGCGCACCGCCTCCGTCATGCCGATTGCTCGCGCTCTGTCCGCTCATGCCGGCCTCCGCTACGGAATACCTCGCTGACTAAGATACTCGTCGAGCGGACGGGCGAAGCCGCTCACTCCCGCACCGCAGGCCGCTCACCCCTGGGCGGCTGCGGGCCGTTCTCCCTTGAGCCGGCTGCGAGCCGTTCACGCCGCCTCACCCCCCGTGCCCGCTCGCACCCGCTCGAGCACGCTGTAAGTCGTCGCAAACTCGTTCCGCGCATCCGCCCCGAACGACTGCCGCTCGACCTCGCGCCATTCGCGCTCGTCGAGCACCGCAAAGCACGCATCTCCCTGCGGTCGCGCCGCCACCCGCGTGAGATAGATGCGCTCGGCGAGCGGCAAGGTGAGCCGATAGATCTCGTCGCCGCCGATCACCACCAGCTCCTCCGCGACGGCAGCCTGCTCGATCGCCTCCTCGATCGAATGTACCGTGACCGCGCCCGGGCGCGACCACTGCGAGGAGCGCGTGAGCACGAGATTCGTGCGCCCGGGCAAGGGCTTGCCGATCGCCTCGAAGGTCTTGCGTCCCATCAGCATGGGCTTGCCCATCGTGAGCGCCTTGAACCGCTTCAGGTCGTCGGGCAGATGCCACGGCATCCCACCGTCGCGGCCGATGACGCCATTGTCCGCGGCAGCGACGAGCAGCGACAGCAGCGGCCGGCGCCTTCCCGCCATCAGATCTCGACGACCGTGTTGAGAATCACCACGTCCCGCACCGGCATGCGAAAGAACTCCGCGGAGCTCGCGCTGCGGCGCTGCATGCGCGCGAACAAGCGCCGCTTGAGGCCCTGCCAGCCCGGCCGCGGGCGCGCGATCACCACATGCTGGCCGATGAAGAACGAGCAATCCTCGAGGTACACCCGCAGGCCGCGGGCGCGGCAGGCTCTGAGCGCCTCCTTCATGTCGGGCGTCTCCATGAACCCGAAGTACGCGGTCACGGCGTACACGCCGGGCAGCAACTCCTTGATGCGAACCCGGTCCGCGCGGGCGAACCGCGGCG
>JBOHZT010000226.1:0-6092 GCA_050738535.1 Steroidobacteraceae bacterium | reverse complement strand
GCCGGAGGGCTGTCGCGGGAGACCGTCGCGGAGCCGGCCGTCATAGCGAGCGCGATCCCGCCTTTCGCCCGCTCCACGTGGTAGGCGCGATAGCGCGCCTTCGGCATACCTTCCTCGGGGTAAGCCGGCTCGTGCGCGGTGGTCATCAGCCGGTTGCGCAGGGTCAGGTGGCGCAGCCTGAACGGCTGCAGCAGTGGGTCGGTCAACATCGCCAGGGTCACTCCCTGCATAGGGCGTCTCGCAACGATAGCCGCCCAGGCGCCCTCCTGGCCTCGGCTGTTGCACGCGGATGCTAGGAAATCAGCTCTTTTCCTTCGGGCGCTCGACCCGCCGGCGGTGACGCGGTATAAGCGCGCAGGCCAACCGATTCGCGCGATATGCCCGCCCGCCCATCCTCTCCCGACGTCGAGGCATTCCGACTGATGCGCGCCGGCCGCTTCGAGGCGGCTCTGCCGCTCGCCGAGAAGGCGGTCGCCGGCAAGGTTGAGTGCACGCCGGCGCACGGCCTGTTGGCCACCATCCTCCTGCAGCTCGGCCGGCAAGCGCAAGCGGATGCTGTCATCGAGAGCGCGCTCGGGCTGGCGACGGGAATCGCTGACGCCTACGACGCCCTCGCCTACGTCTCTTTGAATCTGGGAAGCCATGAGCGCGCCAATGCCCTGTATCGCCGCGCCGTCGAGCTCGGACCGGACACGCCGCGGCTGTGGTACAACCTCGCCTCGAGCGAGCGGAGCTTCGGCAGGCTCGCGGAGGCCGAGACCGCCTGCGACCGCGCGATCGCGCTCGATGCGCGGGAATATCCGAGCTACCTGCTGCGCTCCGAGCTACGGGTGCAGACGCCCGAGGCCAATCACGTGGAGGAGCTGCGGCGGGCGCTTGCCCGACCGGCACTGGAAGGTCGCGCGCGAGTATGCCTCGGTTACGCCCTCGGCAAGGAGCTCGATGACTTGCGACAGTACGACGAGGCGTTCCGCTGGTTCTCCGAGGCCGCAAGCACCCGCCGACGCCACCTGGCGTACGATGTCGCTGTCGATGAGCGCAAGCTCCTGCGGATCGCGGAAGTATTCCCACGGCAATCGTCGCGTCCCAACTCTGCGGGCAACGAGTCGCGGCGATTCATCTTCATCGTGGGATTGCCCCGCTCCGGCACGACACTGCTCGAGCGCATTCTGACCAATCTGCCTGGCGTGCGCTCGAACGGGGAGACCGACTTCTTCGCACGCGCGCTGCTCGCCGCCTCTCCTGCGGAAGACGCCCCGGGCAGCGCCGCTCGCTCGGACGTGTTCGAGCGCGCGGCCTCGGCCGATCCCGCCGCGGTGGCGGCTCGATACGCCAAGCTCTCGGGCGCCGAGCGGTCCGGCGGGCTGATCCTCGAGAAACTGCCGATGAATTACCTCTATCTCGGCGCCATCCAGCGCGCGCTGCCCGCAGCGGGACTGCTGCTGGTCACCCGCGCGCCGCTCGACAGCTGCTTCGCCATGTACCGCACGCTTTTCGGCGAAGCCTACCCATTCAGCTATGACTTGCAGGATCTCGCCCGCTACTACGCCGCGTACGCGCGGCTGATGGAGCACTGGCGCGCCACCCTCGGAGGAGCCCTCCATGAAGTTTCCTACGAGCAACTGGTGAGCGACCCGATCGGCACCGGCTCGGCAGCCGCGCGCGCCTGCGGACTCCCCTGGCGGGACGAGGCCATCGCGGTCGAGAGGAACTCCGCGGTGTCGCTCACCGCAAGCGCCGCCCAGGTCAGGAGGCCGATCTATGGCTCTTCCTCGGGACGCTGGCGCCATTACCGCGCTCACCTCCTACCGCTCATCGAAGGATTGCGCCGCCGGCAGATGACGCTGCCGGATGGTGCCTGATATCACAGTCAGAAGTTATAGGTCAGGCGCACCCCTATCACCCGTGGTGGATTCACCACATAGTCATCCGTCAGGTTATCGAGCGCACCCACCAGCGTCGGCGGCGAGAGGATCTCCCGCTTATCGGCGATGTTCGTCACATAAAGCGTGCCTTGCCACGGATCGCGGCTCAATGTCACCGAGGCATTCATGACCAGGTAGCTCGAGGACTGCGGAATCGTCGTCGTGCCTTCGGCGTTGGTCAGCCCGAGCTCGACGGCGCCGTGATAGCTGCCGTTGAGGGAAAGCGATAGTCCATAGCCCGAGGCGAGCATTCGATCGTAGTCCAACGCCGCAGTAATGGTGGTCTTGGGGCTGCCCGGAAGCTGCTCGCCCGATTTTCCCGAGATCAGCCCCGGAACGATGGTACCCGTGCCGTCGTTGGCGGGCAGCGAGAAATCGCTGGTCAGCTTTGCATCTGCGTAGGAAACCCCGACGTTGTAGCTCAAGCCGTGCACGACGAGCGGCCCTGAGGACTGCAGCTCAAACCCCTTCGACTCCGCCGTGTCGGCGTTGTAGACAGCGAGGTTTCCCGATGGCAGGCTCGATGAGATCTGCGGTTTGTCCCATTTGACGTCGAACACGTCGAAGGAGTAGGTCAGCCCAATCGCCAGCCGCCCCTTGAATCCGGCCTCGTAATTGTTCGTCCGGTCGGGCGCGTATGTCGCGAGCAGCGGGCTCTCCCTGAATGGGCCGGTAGGCGGCACGGAGTTGGCGCCGCCGCGGCGAAATCCCTGGGACCAGAGCGCATAGACGTACTGATCGTGAGCGTACTCGTAGGAAAGATCCATCTTGCCGATGGTGGTCGAGGCCGGCGCGTGGTGCGGAGTCGCCGGGATCAGAGTCGGGAACGCGTAGTCCTCGTAGAGCTGGGCATCGGTGAATTGCTCCTGGAAGTGGCGTATGCCTCCCGTCAAGGAGGCATGCGCGGCGAAGTGCCAGGTGAGATCGCCGTAGACGGACTTCTCCTCGAAGCGCTGCGTATCGGCCTGTGTGAAGACGACATCGTCGGGTCCACTCGTTACCTGACACTCGGGATATGTAGATCCGTCGTAAACCGCGCTCGTACAACCCTCTGCGAGCGACCGCTCGGGCGAGCCCGGGTTGGCGATATTCCAAAGGCCTGCTCGAGTCTCCTTGTCGTAGAAGACACCGACCACGTAATCGAAGAGGTTCCAGAGTCGTGTATTCGACACCAGTCGCAGCTCCTGCGAGAACGCGCGCGATGAGTCGTCGAACTCGTAGTCGTAGACGAACCGCGGATTGACGGGTGCGCCCGCATAGTACGCGAGGTACGCACCGCCGTCCACGCCCGCCAGACGGTACGTATCGTCCTCGAGGAGGTGTCCGGTGGTGGTGAGATAGGAGCTCGTCGATGAGAGGGTTGCAAACCCGGCGTCGTAGCTCATATCGAGGCTGAGCAGGTTGGTGTAGCGCGAATAGGGCTGGTCGACTTGAGAGAACTCCGTGTAGGGAGTGCCCGCCGGCAGGGTCTCGTTGGGATCGAGCGGCGAGACGCCGCCCGAAAAGTCCGGGTTGACCTGCGGTCCGCCGTCGCCCCGTAGGCTGTTATGCAGGAGCGCAAGCACGGCTTTGAAGGAATCGAACGGCTTCCAGAGCAGCGATGCGCGGCCGGTGAAGGTCTTTTGCGAATTCCAGTCGGCGCGATCGTAATACACGCCGGAGCTGCCGATCGGATCGGCGGGATTGGCGAGATCGGGAATGCCCGTCAGCCCCGGGCTCGCTCGCTGCAGCAAACCGTAGGTGTGGATCCAGCCTGGCTCGTAGTCGTACTTGGCCGCCGCACGAAACGCCACGGTGCTGCCGATGGGCAGATTGACGATGCCATCGAGCGTGTAGCCGGTGCCGCTCGAGTGGGCCATCCTGTCGCCGCCCACCTCGACCTTGCCGGAGACGGTATTGAGCTTGGGATCGTTGGGAATCAGCCGCAGCGCCCCACCGAGCGATCCGGCGCCGTAGAGCGTACCCTGCGGGCCGCGCAGCACCTCTATACGCTGCAGATCGATGAGCTGAATGTAGCCATCGACGGGGGAGTTGCCGATGTATACGCCGACGGGACTCTGCTCGAAGCTGCGAAAGCCCCGGATCGGCTCTCCGGTCGCGTTGATCCCGCGGATAATAGGTACCGTGGCGCCCGAGAGTCGCGCACCGTAATCGTACATGCTGAGGCCGGGCACCTCGTTCGAAAGGGAGGCGATATCGGTGACGCCCGCATTCGAGAGTTGCTTCGACGTGATGACGGTCAGGCTGTACGGAACCGATTCGACCGTCTGGACTCGGCGGTTGGCGGTGACCGTGATCTCCTGCAGCACCGCCTCGCCGTTGTCGCCGCCCGGCGCCGGCGCCGATACGCTCGCCGCCTCCGCCTGAGCGCCCTCACCGGTCCCCGCCCGGGCCACCTGCACCTGCCCGTAGAGGGCCAGGCAAACAGCGGCGCCCACAGCGGTCAGCGCCCGCCTCTGTGGCGGAAATTCCGGCTTGGCGTTGCCGCGACTCGAGCCTAAGTCTCTCATGTAGGTCGCCCCCCCGAGGTTCTGATGCCGTGTGAGATCGGGCGACCCTGCCCTCGCGCGGGCCGCCCAACATCGCTGTGGGCCGCCCCGGCACGAATATCAGCGGTGAAGATAGCGCGCAGCGGTCGCAGCCGCCTTCGCTCGTGCAGCGGATTTGCTAGGAGTTCGGCCGGGAACGCTAGCGCGACTTCGTCCGCCTGACATCGATCGGGCGCATGCCAAAATGCCGGCGGAAGGCCGTCGTGAAGGAGGTGGGGTGCGCATATCCGATCGCCTCTCCTGCCTGCTCCACGGACCACCCCTGGTCGCGCATCAGGGTGAGCGCGTGGCGCATCCGGCAGCGCAGGCTGAAGTCGAAGATCGTCTCGCCGAAGGCGGCCTTGAAACCCTTGGTGAGCGTCGATTTCGACATGCCGACCGAGCGGGCCAGCTTCTCGATCTTCGGCGCCGGCGCGAACTGGCGCATCAGGATCGCCCGCGCGGCGTGCAGGCAGCGCAACTCCCGGTCGCTGTACTCCTCGGCCGGAGCACCCGTCAGCGAGGAAAGTCCCGCCACCGCGTTGCACACCAACTCCATGGCGAGCGCCTCGGTATAAACGAGCGCGAGCGGCCCGGTGTGGGGGTTGTTGATGAGCCGCGTGGCTGCCTCGAGCGCCTGAGATGAGAGCGGGTGCTGATAGTAGTTGATTTTCTCGTCGGTGCTCGAGGCGAAGGCCTTCAGCTGCTGCGGTATTTCCATACCCGCGGGAAGGAATGTCTGCGCCAGATACTCCGGCCGCATGCTGACGATGATGAACTGCTCGCGGGCGCGCGGTGTGGTCCACTCCCTGATATCCACTCCCTTGGGCTGGGACCAGACGAGCAGCGACGGGCGGTTCCATCGCAGCGGCTCGGTGCGGCTCACCGCAAGGGACATATCGCCCGAGATCTTGAAGTTGAACTGTACCAGTCCATCGCCCGGCACGAGCTCGACCCGCGGGTCCTTGTAGACGAAGTTGGCGACCACCACGTAGATTTCGCCGCGGATGCGCGTGAGCTCCCAATAGCCCTCGCCCTCTCCCGGCGCAAGCGCCACCCGCGCGCGAAGCAGATCGAGCGTCGGATGGCGATGGATGCGCTCGACATGCGGCGCTCGCTCGAGACTCGCGAATGCCTCGGCGAGAGTGTGACCGGGACCGGCGAGAATCGCGCGGAAGAGCCCCTGGCTCCCCACCTCGCTCTCGCTCTCATCGGGCTGTCGGTTGCCGGTGCTCACGACGCCGCAGCCCTCTTCTCAGGCCCGCCTGTGCACGGCGGATGAGAGCGCGTAGATCGCAGGACTGATGCACGCGCAGATCGCGACGATCCATACCACGGCATGATAATCATGCGGCGCCACGAAGAGCGCAGTACAACCGGCTCCAGCCGCGGAGCCGAAATACGCGCAGGCGCCCGTGACCGCGACGGCTCGGCCCGTATGATCGACAGCGTTCACCAGCGCAAACTGATAGGTGAGCGAATAGCACCATGCGAAATAGTAGAGCATGCCGGCGATGCCGAAGCCCAGGAAGCCGTAGGCACCGCTCAGCGGGATGGCCGCGATCACCATCAGCAACCCCGCGCCACCGAGGGGCCGGAGATTCCCGAAGCGGCGCCCCTGTGCCGAGGCGATGAGCCC
>JBOHZT010000225.1:0-6108 GCA_050738535.1 Steroidobacteraceae bacterium | reverse complement strand
GCCCTGGGGCGAGTCGATTCAGCTGATCGCGCTCACGGGATGGGGACAGGAGGACGACCGCCGGCGCACCCGCGAGGCCGGGTTCGACTCTCACATGGTCAAGCCGATCGAGCTCGAGGCCCTGACGGGGCTGCTGGCGCATCCCCGGAGACGCGCGTCCCCGCGGCGCTAGGACCCACAGCGGCAGTGCCGCTGCCGGTGCCGGGGGCGAAGTCGAGCATCACCTTGAGTCCCGGATGGTTGTCCTGCAGCCCGAGCTGCGCGTGGTGCAGCCGCGCGATCGCCGCCACGAGACTCAATCCAAGCCCGGTGCCGGCCGTGGACGCCGCCTCGGGCAGCCTGACGAAGGGCTGCAGCACATGGGCCCGCTCGCTCTCCGGAATTCCCGGCCCGTCATCCGCCACCGTGAGGCGCGAGCCCTGCCCGAGCCGCTCCACCTTCACCTCGATGCGGCCGCCCGGCTGCACATATTTGAGCGAGTTCTCGACCAGGTTCGCGACGACCTGCGCGAGGAGTTGGCGGTTGCCCCGCACGTCACAGGCGGGATCGGCACACACCGTGAGCTTGAGCTGCCGCTCGCGAGCGGCCGGCTCGTAGAGGTCCCCCATGTCGCAGGCAAGCTCGGCGAGATCCACCGCCGCGCTGTTCGCGACGGAGACGGCGGATTCCGCCTGCGCGATCTGCAGGAGCGTCGAGAGCGTCCGCTGGACGTGCTCGAGCTCCAGGAGCGAGGCCTCCACCCCCTCACGCACGGCGCCATCCGCCGCCGCATTGCGCGCGGCATCCTCGAGCCGGCCGCGCAGCCGATACAGCGGCGCGCGCAGATCGTGCGCTGCGCTGTCGAAGGTCGCGCGCAGCACCTGGGTCTTCTCGGCGAGGCGGTCGACCATGTAGTTGACCGCCTGCGCGAGCACGTCGAACTCGTCACGCGAGCCCTTGACCGGCAGCCGCCGCGACAGATCGCCTCCGACGATCGCATCGCAAGTCTCCGCCGCATCCTGCACCCGGCGCGTGAGCCGCTTGCTGAGCCAGCTGCCGGCGAGCACTCCGAAGAGCGCCGTGAGCCCGATGCCCCAGAGCGTCGCCTTGCGGAACGTCGCGATGAAGCGGCGCTGCTGGCTCACATCCATGCCGACGAGCAGCCGGTAGCCGTCCGGCAACAGGATCACGCTCGCGCGCACCGGATGGCGCACCGGGTCGTCGTTCGGGCCCCGCGCATCGAGGGGGAACTCGGTCCAGCGCTCGGTCGGCACTCCGTTGAAGGGCCAGTTCGCGAGATTGCCGCCCTCCTTCGCAAGCTTCGAATCCACGAGCAGGTAGACCGCGCCGGTCCGTCCCCAGCTGTCGGCGCGCCACGTGAGCTCGTCCGCGAGCCCGGTCAGGCCGCCGCGGCGATACTCGTCGGTGAGCCCCTCCATCTCGGCCGAGATGACCGCATCGATCTCGTTGCTGAGCGCGGTCTTGGTGAGCAGATAGATCGACATGAGGAGCAGGGCCACGCCGAGCGTGAATATCCCGCTGTAGCCGAGCGCGAGACGAAAAGCCGAGGTTCTAAGCGGGTTGATCTGCATCGCGGATCACGTAGCCGGTCCCGCGGATCGTATGGATGAGCGGCCGGGCAAAGCCCCGGTCGACCGCCTGCCGCAAGCGGCTCATGTGCACGTCGATCAGATTCGTCTGCGGATCGAAATGCAGATCCCAGACGCGCTCGAGCAGCATGGTGCGCGTGACCACCTGCCCCGCGTGGCTCAGCAGGAACTCGAGGAGCTTGAACTCGCGCGCCGTGAGCTCGATCTCGCGCCCCTCGCGCGTCACGCGCCGGGAGAGCAGGTCCATCTCGAGATCGGCGACCTTCAGGCGCGTGGGAGCATCGGTCGTGGTGCTCCGTCGCAGGAGCGCCTCGATGCGCGCGAGCAGCTCGGAGAACGCGAACGGCTTGGTGAGATAGTCGTCGCCGCCGGACTTCAGGCCCTGCACCCGATCGTCGACGGTGCCGAGCGCGCTCAAAACCAGCACCGGGGTACGCGACCCCTGCTCGCGCAACGCTTTGACGACCCCGAGCCCATCGAGGTGCGGCAGCATGCGGTCGGTGATGATGAGATCGTACCGGCCCTTGGAGGCCTGCGAGAGTCCGTCCTTGCCGTCGGCCGAATGATCGACAACGTAGCCGCTCTCGCGCAGCCCCTTCAGGAGGTATTGCGCGGCCTCCTGGTCGTCTTCGATGAGGAGCAGGTGCACGGCTACAATTCTACGGGATGGAAGCCAATCGCACGACCGGCACCCTGCTCGGGGAGGCCCTCCGCCGGCTCGCGCAGGTCCTGGAGCGTCCCCAGCTCGATGCGGAGCTGCTGCTCGCCCATGTGCTCGGCGTCCCCCGAGCGCGGCTGAAGTCACATCCCGAGGAACCGCGCTCCGCCGGCGATCGTGAGCGGTACGTCGCGCTCGTCGAGCGCCGGGCCCGCGGCGAGCCGCTCGCCTATCTCGTCGGCCGCAAGGCCTTCTGGTCCATCGAGCTGTGCGTCGGGCCCGGCGTCCTCGTGCCGCGCCCGGAGACGGAGCTGCTCGTCGAGCGCGCGCTCGCGCTCCTCCCCGAGGCGGCGATCGACGCCGCGGACCTCGGCACCGGCTCCGGCGCGCTCGCGCTCGCGCTCGCGCGCGAGCGCCCGGGATGGCGCATCACGGCCACCGATGTGTCCGAGGAGGCCCTCGGCATCGCGCGGCGCAATGCGGCGGACCTCGGCATCACGAGCGTCGAGTTCCTCGCCGGCGATTGGCTCGCGCCGCTCGCCGGGCGCCAGCTCCACCTGTTGCTCAGCAACCCGCCGTACGTCGCGAGCGCCGATCCGGCGCTCGATTCGGCTCCACTGCGGTTCGAGCCTCGTACGGCGCTCGCATCCGGCCCGGACGGCCTCGCCGATCTGCGCAGAATCATCGCGGCGGCTCCGGAGCATCTCGAGCACGGCGGCTGGCTGTTGCTCGAACACGGCGCTGCGCAGGCTCGCGCGGTACGCGGTGCGCTTGCCGCCCGCGGCTTCACTCACGTACGCTCGTACCGCGACCTCGCAGGCCTCGAGCGCGTGACCGAGGCGCTGCACGCATAGGCTGAACACCGGAGGCACGAGTGAACGTCGATTTCGAGACATCCCACGGCAGCTTCACCGTCGAGCTCTTCACGGAGCAGGCGCCCAAGACGGCGGCGAACTTCCTGCAATACGTGGACGAGGGGCACTTCGACGGTACGGTGTTCCACCGCGTGATCCCCGGCTTCGTCATCCAGGGCGGCGGCCTCACCTCCGACCTGCAGCAAAAGCCGACGCACCCGCCGGTCGAGAACGAGGCCGGCAACGGACTGAAGAACGAGCGCGGCTCGCTCTCGATGGCGCGCACGAACGATCCCGATAGCGCGACCGCCCAGTTCTTCGTGAATCTCGCGGACAACGAGTTCCTCAATCCGCGCGCCGGCCAGGCGGGCTATGCGGTGTTCGGACGCGTGAGCGCGGGGATGGACGTGATCGACCGCATCGCGACCGTGAAGACGGGCCGCCGCAAAGGTCATGAGGACGTCCCGGCCGAGGACATCCAGGTGGTCTCCGCGCGTCGCGCCTAGGCGTCCGCCGAGCGCCGGCGAGCATCGAGGCTCGGCGTCCGCCGAGCCTGGGTGCGCTAGCCGGCCCCGGGAAGCTTGCGTTTCAGCAGCTCGTTCACCTGCGCCGGGTTGGCCTTGCCCTGCGTGGCCTTCATGACCTGCCCCACGAAGTATCCGAACAGCTTGTCCTTGCCCGCGCGATAGTCGGCGAGCTGGGTCGGGCTGCGCGCCATGACCTCGTCGATCACCCGCTCGATCGCGGCCGGATCGGAGAGCTGCCGCAGCCCCTTCTCGGCGATGATCGCAGCGGCGTCGCGGCCGCTCTCCCACATCGCCTCGAACACCTCCTTGGCGATCTTGCCGGAGATGGTGCCGTCGCGGATGCGTTCGACGAGGCCGGCGAGCCGCTCGGGCGCAAGCCGGCTCGCGGTGATGTCGAGGCTGTCGCGGTTGAGCGCCGCCGCGAGCTCGCCCATCACCCAGTTCGCGGCGAGCTTCGGGTCGCCGGCCGCGTGCCGCACGACCTCCTCGTAGTAGTCCGCGAGCTCGCGGCTCGCGGTGAGCACGCCCGCATCGTATGCGTTGAGCCCGTATTGGCTCGCGAGCCGCTCGGCCTTCGCGTCCGGCAGCTCCGGCAAGCTCTGCCTCACCGTTTCGATGAAAGCTCCCGGGACAACGAGCGGCAGCAGGTCCGGATCGGGGAAGTAGCGGTAGTCGTTCGCCTGCTCCTTCGAGCGCATCGAGCGGGTCTCGCCGCGGTCCGGATCGTAGAGACGCGTCTCCTGGACCACCTTGCCGCCGGACTCGATGAGCTCGATCTGCCGCGCCACCTCGTAGAGGATCGCCTTCTCGACGTAACGGAAGGAGTTGACGTTCTTGGTCTCCGTGCGCGTCCCGAACGGCTCGCCGGGACGGCGCACCGAGACGTTCGCATCGCACCGGAACGAGCCCTCCTGCATGTTTCCGTCGCAGATGCCGAGGTAGCACACGAGCGTGTGCACCCTCTTCATGTACGCGACCGCTTCGCGCGCGGAACGCAGGTCCGGCTCCGAGACGATCTCGAGGAGCGGCGTGCCGGCGCGATTGAGGTCGATGCCGGTTGCGCCGGCGAGGCCCTCGTGCAGCGACTTGCCGGCGTCCTCCTCGAGATGCGCGCGCGTGATGCCGATCCGCTTGCGGGTGCCGTCCTCGAGCGCGATGTCGAGCGCCCCGTGAGCGACGATCGGCAGCTCGTACTGGCTGATCTGGTAGCCCTTCGGCAAGTCCGGATAGAAGTAGTTCTTGCGCGCGAAGACGGACCGCTCCGCGACCCGCGCGCCGACCGCGAGACCGAACTTGACCGCCATGCGCACCGCCTCGGCATTGAGCACGGGCAGCACGCCCGGATAGCCGAGATCGACGAGATTGGCCTGTGTGTTGGGCGGCGCGCCGTACGCCGTCGGCGAGCCGGAGAAGATCTTGGAGACGGTCGCGAGCTGCGCGTGGATCTCGAGCCCGATCACCGTCTCCCACGAGCCGTCCTGCGCGGAGTTACTCATAGCTTGCGGGAATGCGCCGGTGCCAGTCCGTCTCGCGCTGGAACGCGTGCGCGGCGTTGAGCAGCCGCTCCTCCGCGAAATGCGGCCCGATCAGCTGCAATCCGACCGGCAGCGCCGCGGCGAAGCCGCAGGGAATCGACAGGGCCGGCAGGCCCGCGAGATTGGCGCCGATCGTGTAGATGTCATTGAGGTACATGGTGACGGGATCGGCGGTCTTGGCGCCGAGCTCGAAGGCCGGCGTGGGCGTCGTCGGTCCTGCGAGCACATCGACGCCCGCGAAGGCGCGCTCGAAGTCGCTCGCGATGCGCTGGCGGACCTTCTGCGCCTTGAGGTAGTAGGCGTCGTAGTAGCCTGCCGACAGCACATAGGTGCCCGTCATGATGCGGCGCTTGACCTCCGCGCCGAATCCCTCCCCGCGCGAGCGCCGGTACAGGTCCTCGAGGTCGCGGGGATCCTTGCAGCGGTATCCGAAGCGCACGCCGTCGTAGCGCGCGAGATTGGAGGAGCACTCGGCCGGCGCCACCACGTAGTAGGCCGGGACCGACAGTGCGAGGCTCGGCAGGCTCACCTGCGTCAACCGCGCTCCGAGCTCGCGGTAGACCTCGAGCGCGGCGCGCACCGAGCGCTCGCTCTCCGGGGCGAGGCCCTCCTCGAAGAACTCCTGGAGCACGCCGATCGTGAGGCCCGCGAGCGGCCGCGCGAGGCCGGCCCGGTAATCGGGCACGGGACGGTCGACGCTCGTCGAGTCCCGAGGATCGAACCCCGCCATGGCCGCGAGGACGATCGCCGCGTCCTCCGCGCTCGCCGCGATCACCCCGCCCTGATCGAGACTCGAGGCGAACGCGATCATCCCGTACCGGGACACGCGCCCGTACGTCGGCTTGATGCCGGTCACGCCGCACAGCGCGGCGGGCTGACGGATGGAGCCGCCCGTGTCGGTCGCCGTGGCGGCCGGCGCGAGCCGCGCCGCGACCGCTGCCGCCG
>JBOHZT010000224.1:0-6112 GCA_050738535.1 Steroidobacteraceae bacterium | reverse complement strand
GTGCAGTACGCGCTCGACGACGCCGAGCGCGATCGGCTCCTCGAGCGCATCGAGCGGGCGAGCCCTCGGTCGAAGCCCACCGTGACCCGCTTCAAGGGGCTGGGCGAGATGAATCCGGGGCAGCTGCGGGAGACGACCATCGATCCGCGCACCCGGCGCCTCGTGCAGTTGACGATCGACGGTGCGGACGGCACGGATCAGCTGCTCGACATGCTGCTCGCCAAGAAGCGCGCGGCGGACCGGCGCGAGTGGCTCGAGGAGAAGGGCAACCTTGCCGAGGTACAGGTGTGAGAACCCGGGAATGCGCCCTTTGAGAATCCAGGAGCTCGATCTTTGAGAACTCAGGAGCTCAACTTCGAGGGCATCGAGCGCCGCTCGCTCAAGGCCTTCACCGAGAAGGCGTACCTCGACTACTCGATGTACGTCATCCTCGACCGCGCGCTGCCCGCGCTCGCGGATGGGCTGAAGCCCGTGCAGCGCCGCATCATCTATTCGATGAGCGAGCTCGGTCTCGCGGCCGGCAACAAGCACAAGAAGTCCGCGCGCACCGTCGGCGATGTGATCGGCAAGTTCCATCCGCACGGGGACAGCGCCTGCTACGAGGCGATGGTGCTCATGGCCCAGCCGTTCGCCTACCGCTATCCGATCGTCGATGGCCAGGGCAACTGGGGATCGCAGGACGACCCGAAGTCGTTCGCCGCCATGCGCTACACGGAGGCGAAGCTCACCCGCTACGCGGCCCTGCTGCTCGGGGAGCTCGAGCAGGGCACGGTCGAGTGGCAGCCGAACTTCGACGGCACGCTCGAGGAGCCGGTGATCCTTCCCGCCCGGCTGCCCAATCTGCTGCTGAACGGCACCTCGGGGATCGCGGTCGGCATGGCGACCGACATCCCGCCGCACAACCTGCGCGAGATCGCGGCCGCCGCGGTCCACCTGCTCGAGGACCCGGAGGCGACGACCGCCGCCCTCATGAAGCACGTCCCAGGCCCTGACTTGCCGACGGGCGCGGAGATCATCTCACCGCGCGCGGATCTGAAGCAGATCTACGAGAAGGGCACGGGCGGCTTCAAGGCGCGGGCGACCTACCGGATGGAGGACGGCAACGCGGTCATCACCGCTTTCCCGTACCAGGTCTCCGGCACCCGGGTGCAGGAGCAGATCGCCGAGCAGATGCGGTCCAAGAAGCTCCCGATGGTCGAGGACCTGCGCGACGAATCCGATCACGAGCATCCGACCCGCCTCGTGATAGTGCCGCGCTCGAACCGTGTCGACATGACCGAGGTGATGAATCACCTGTTCGCCACGACCGATCTCGAGCGCAACTACCGTGTCAATCTCAACGTCATCGGACTCGACGGCCGGCCGCGGGTCATGGGCCTCAAGGGCATCCTCGCCGAGTGGCTCGAGTTCCGTATCGCGACGGTGACCCGCCGCCTCGAGCACCGCCTCGAGAAGGTCGACAGGCGCCTGCACATCCTCGCGGGCCTCCTGATCGCCTACCTCAACCTCGACGAGGTCATCCGCATCATCCGCCGCGAGGACGAGCCGAAGCCGGTGCTCATCGAGCGCTTCGCGCTCTCCGAGGAGCAGGCCGAGGAGATCCTCAACACCCGGCTGCGCCATCTCGCGCGGCTCGAGGAGATGAAGATCCGCGTCGAGACCGACGGGCTCGAGACCGAGCGCAAGGAGCTCGCCGCGCTGCTCGGCAGCAAGGCGCGCCTCAGGAAGCTCGTGGCGAAGGAGATCGAGCAGGATGCCGCCGAGTACGGGGACGCACGGCGGACCCGGATCGTCGAGCGGGAGGCGGCACAGGCGATCGACGAGACGCAGCTCATCGCGAACGAGCCCGTCACGGTGATGCTGTCGACGGGCGGCTGGGTGCGCTCCGCGAAGGGTCACGACATCGATCCCCGGTCGCTCTCGTACAAGACCGGCGACGAGTTCCTGGCCGCCGCGCACGGGCGAAGCTTGCAGCTCGCGGTCTTCATCGACAGCACCGGGCGGACCTACAGCCTGCCGGCGCATTCGTTGCCCTCGGCGCGCGGCCAGGGCGAGCCGCTCTCCGGGCGCCTGAACCCACCGGACGGCGCGCGGTTCATGGGGTGCATGCTCGGGGAGCCGACCGAGCTGTGGCTCCTCGCGACGGATGCCGGCTACGGCTTCACGGCGCGCCTCGGCGAGCTGGCGACGGACCGGCGAGCGGGCAAGACGGTGCTCAGCGTGCCGGAGGGTGCGCTCGTGTTGCCCCCGGCGCTCATCCCTTGCGCCGACGCCTGCGTCGCCGTGGCCGGAAGCGAGGGCAAGATGCTGGCGTTCTCGGCCTCCGAGATCCCCGAGATGCCGCGCGGCAAGGGAGTCAAGCTCTACGGCATCCCCGGCAAGCGCGCGGCGACGCGCGAGGAGTTCCTCGCGGGGATGGCGGTCGTGCCGCCAGGGGGCAGTCTCGTCCTGTGCGCCGGCAGCGAGCGCAAGCCGCTCGCGTGGAAGGACCTCGCGGCCTTCCGGGGCGAGCGCGGGCAGCGCGGGGTTGCGCTGCCGCGGGGCTGGCGCAAAATCGACCGGCTGGAGGCCGTGCCGCCTGCCCCGGTCTAGTACGTCCCCCTGCAAATAGGGCAACATGGGCGCCGGGGAGGAAGGGCGGAACTGCCACGGTTCCCGAAGTGTTAGTGTGCGCCCCTTGCGATGTACCCGAGGCGCGATCCGCACCTGCCGTGTCACACGATGTCCCGCACAAGCTTCACACAATGACGGACGTGTCCGATGACGCCTACCAGGAAGGGATCCTGCCGCACGTCTCGCGGACCTTCGCCCTGACCATTCCGCAGCTGCCCGCGGGCCTGCGCGGCGCCGTGACGAGCGCCTACCTGCTTTGCCGGATCGCCGACACGATCGAGGACGAGCCCGCGCTCTCGCCGGCGGACACACACGTGTATCTCGAGCGGTTCGCCGCGGTGGTCGCGGGGCAGGGCGACGCCGAGGCGCTCGCGCGCGAGGTCGCCCCGCGGCTCTCGGAGCAGACGCTCGGGGCCGAGCGCGACCTGGTGAGCAACATGGCGCGGGTCGTGCGGCTGACGGCGACCATGCGCCCGGCCGAGCGCAGCGCCATCGAGCGCTGCATCCAGCTCATGTGCCGCGGCATGCACCACTTCCAGCAGACGGCGAGCTTGAGCGGGCTTGCGCGCTCGAGCGATCTCGACAGCTACTGCTACTACGTGGCCGGGGTGGTCGGGGAGATGCTGACCGAGCTCTTCTGCGCCCACTCGAGCACCGCCGCGGAGCGCCGCGCGCAGCTCGCCGAGCTCTCGACCTCCTTCGCCCAGGGGCTGCAGATGACGAACATCCTCAAAGACCAGTGGGAGGACCGCAGCCGCGGCGCCTGCTGGCTGCCCCGGGACGTCTTCGCGCGTCACGGCGTCGACCTCGTCGAGCTGCGGCCGCAGCCCTTCGATGCCCGGTTCGGGGCGGGCCTCACGGAGCTCATCGCCGTCGCGCACGCTCACCTGCGCAACGCGATCGCCTTCACGCTGCTCATTCCGCGCGAGGAGTCCGGGATCCGACGGTTCTGTCTGTGGTCCGTCGGCCTCGCCGTGCTCACCCTGCGCCGCATCGAGCGCAATCTCGACTTCACCTCAGGGCTCGAGGTCAAGGTCTCGCATGCCTCGGTGGCGCTCACACGCCTCACCACGAGCCTCGCGGTACGCCACGATCGGGTGCTGATGCGGCTGTTCGATTGGGCGGCCGGCGATCTGCCGCTCGCGGCGCCCGCGGAGGTGCGAGGTCACAGCCGCGCGGCGACGGCCGCAGCCGCAGCGGCGAGCGAGGAGCCGAGGGTCAGCGGGCGCGAGCGCGCGCGCCTCGAGGCGCGGCTCGAGCGCTCGCTGCGCCCCGACGGAGGATCCGCGCGATGAAGCCGGCCTCGCAGGCGCGGGATGCGCACGAGGCGCGCGGCAAGGCCGCCCCGGGAGGCTCGCCGGTGCCGAGCGCTCACGCACCGAGCGCTCCTGCAGCGGCGCTGCAGCGGAGCATCGATGCGGCGCGCGCCGCGCTCGCCGCGGCTCAGAGCCCGGACGGGTACTGGCTCTTCGAGCTCGAGGCCGACTGCACGATCCCGGCCGAGTACATCATGATGATGCACTTCATGGACGAGATCGATCCTGCGCTCGAGCGCAAGCTCGCCGTGTATCTGCGCAGCCGCCAGGCCGCGCATGACGGCTGGCCGCTCTACCACGGCGGCGCGCTGGATCTGAGCGCGAGCGTCAAGGCCTACTACGCCTTGAAGCTCGCAGGCGATTCTGCGGATGCGCCGCACATGGTGCGTGCGCGGGCCGCGATCCTGGCGCGCGGTGGCGCGGCGCGGGCGAACGTCTTCACCCGCATCGCGCTCGCGCTGTTCGGGCAGATCCCCTGGCGCGGCGTACCGTACATTCCGGTCGAGATCATGCTGCTGCCGCGGTGGTTCCCGTTCCACACGCACAAGGTCTCGTACTGGTCGCGGACCGTGATGGTGCCGCTGTTCATCCTCACCACGCTCAAGCCGCTCGCCAAGAATCCGCGCGGGATCGGCATCCCCGAGCTGTTCGTGACGCCTGCGGCCGAGGAGCGCCACTACTTCCGCCGTACGGGGTTGCTCAACCGGGTGTTCCTGATCCTCGACCGGCTGGGGCGCCTCGTCGATCCCATGGTTCCGAAGGCGCTGCGGCAGAAGGCGATCGCGCGCGCGGAGCACTGGGTGCTCGAGCGCTTGAACGGCGAGGGCGGGCTCGGCGCGATCTTCCCGGCAATGGTGAATGCGCTCGAGATCCTCGCGCTCCTCGGCTACCCGCCGGACGATCCGCGGCGTGTCACCGCCAAGCGGGCGATCGAGAAGCTGCTGGTGATCGAGGACGGATCGGCCTACTGCCAGCCCTGCGTGTCGCCGGTGTGGGACAGCGCGCTCGCGAGTCTCGCGATGCAGGAAGACGGGAGCGAAGCGGCGCGCGCCGCGGCCGGGCGCGCGCTCGAGTGGCTCGTGCCGCTGCAGGTCCTCGATGCCCCTGGCGACTGGCAAGCGAGCCGGCCGGGACTCGCCGGCGGCGGCTGGGCTTTCCAGTTCGTGAACAGCTCCTACCCCGATCTCGACGATACCGCCGCGGTCGTGTGGGCCATGCACGCCTCCGCGCGCCGCGTGCGATTCCAGGACTCGATCGACCGCGCGCTCGACTGGCTCACCGGCATGCAGAGCCACAACGGCGGCTTCGCCGCCTTCGACGCCGACAACACTCATTACTATCTCAACGAGATCCCCTTCGCCGATCACGGCGCGCTGCTCGATCCGCCGACGAGCGATGTCACCGCGCGGGTCGTCGCCGTCCTGGGGCGGGTCGGCCGGCCGCAGGACCGGGCGTGCCTCGAGCGCGCGATCGCTTTCCTGCGCCGGGAGCAGGAGGCCGAGGGCTGTTGGTTCGGACGCTGGGGCACCAACTACATCTACGGGACTTGGTCGGTGCTCACCGCGCTCGCCCAGGCCGGCATCTCCCCCGCGGATCCCGCGATCCGGCGCGCCGTCCGCTGGCTCTTCGACCAGCAGAACGCCGAAGGCGGCTGGGGCGAGAGCAACGACAGCTACACGAATCGCACGCTCGCCGGAGGGCCTGCCGCGAGCAATGCGTACCAGACGGCATGGGCGGTGCTCGCGCTGATCGCGGCCGGCGAGGCAGGCTCCGACTGCGTGCGCACGGGCGTCGAGTTCCTGCTGCGCACCCAGGGGTCGGACGGACTGTGGTCGCATCCGACGTTCACCGCGCCGGGGTTCCCGCGCGTGTTCTATCTCAAGTATCACGGCTACTGCGCGTACTTCCCGCTGTGGGCGCTCGCCGCTTACCGCAACCGCTCCCGCGGGGGCGCGCTGCATTGATCGGCGCCGGACCTCGGGCGCAAGGCCGGCGCGCGTCGGCGCGCTCGGGCGGGGAGCGCGAGAGCGTGGTCGGCATCGTCGCAGCGCTCGCGGCGGAAGCGCGCGGGCTCGGACCTGCGCGAGCGAGCGCGGGGCTCCTGCGGCTCGCGGACGGCACGCTCGTCGGTGTGAGCGGCGTCGGGGGAGAGGCGGCGGCGCGCGCTGCGCGCCGGCTCATCG
>JBOHZT010000223.1:0-6129 GCA_050738535.1 Steroidobacteraceae bacterium | reverse complement strand
GCCGTATGCGGCGCGGGCGGTCTGCCACACGACCCGCTGCTCGGGCGAGCCGATGCCTGCGATCTCGGCGTCGAGCACCCCGCGCGCGAGCGGGCTCGATCCGCTCGGGCCATACGCGTCCCAAGCGAGATCGCTCACCGAAGCGGCGAAGCCATCGTCCACGAGCTTCTGCCACACGCGCACCTGCCAACGCCCGCGGGCGTCGCAGGGCATGAGGGCATGCGCCGGAAAGCGCTCCTCGAGATACTCGCAGATCGGACTCGCTCCCGTGAGGACCGCCCCGTCGTGCACGAGAGCGGGGACCTCGCCGGTCGCCTCGACGCGCAAGAATTGCGGCCGAAATTGCTCGAGCGCGAGCAGATCGACATAGCGGCTCGTGTAGCCGATCGCCTTCTCCTCGAGGCCGATCAGGACCCGCGCCGAGGCGCCGTTCGGCTCCCAGTGATACAGCTCCAGCATCGATCGCCCTCCTGCGCCCCGATCACGCCGACGCCGCGGCCGGGGCCTGCGGCATGCGGGCTCGGGCGCGCATCGTACGCACCGCCGGACGCGCCTCCATGCGCTCGAGCCACGCGACGGTACGAGGCGTCGCCTCGGCATTGACGATCTCCGGAGACCACCTGCCGATGAATCCATAGAAATTGAGGAGATCGATGTCCGCCAGCGAGAAGCTCGGCCCGGCGATCCAAGCGCGGCGGCACAGAGCCGCCTCGACGCGGCGCGCGGCGTCGGCGACCCGCCGATGCGACTCGGCGAGTTCCACGGCCGGAGTCTCCTGAAGGTAGGCCCGGCGCCACGCGCGGCGCCGATCGGGATCCGGCACCTTGGCGATGACGTCCTCGGCCTCCTCCCGCGTCCGCGCGCCGACGAAGTTCGGGACGATGCGATTCCAGTGGATCATCATCAAAGCCCGGCCGACATCGGCCTCGATGTATCGGCACCAGTGCCGCATGCTCCAGCGCTCCCCCGGGTCGGCAGGCCGCAGCGCAGGCCCCTCGAACGCCTCGTCGAGGTACTCGCAAATGGCCGCGCCCTCGGTGAAGGCCACGCCGTCGTGCACCAGCGAAGGAACCTGCCCTCTAGGGTTGATCGCGAGATAGGCGGGACCGAGGTGCTCGAATGCGCGCCCGTCGAGCTCGTGTCCGATAAAATCGATGCCCTTCTCGAGCAGCGTCAGGTAGACCCTGCCCGAGTTGGTTCCCAGGGGCTGGAAGAAATAGAGCTCGACTGCCATGCACCCTCCGTTGACATGTCACCTCGGCGCGCGCGGGGCGCGCAACCCGAGCGCCTTGCGCAGCTCGGGCGCGGTGAGGACTTTCACGTACACCGGTGATCCCACGTCGAACTTGCGGGCGCTCGCGAGATCGCCCACCACGACGGGCTCAAAGCCTGCGGCGCGCACGAGCTGCTCGGCCACGGCGAGGGCCCGTGGATCATCGCCTGCGATCGGAATCGCCACGGGCGCGCCGCGGCGATGCGCCTGGTCGCGCAGCGCGATCCAGCTGATGGCGTTGAACGCACGGACGAGCCGCGTGCCCGGCAGGGTACCCGGCGGAGGCGATGCCGGTGCCCTCGCGCCGCGCTCGCACCGCCATCGGACCATCGCGGCTCGGGTAGGGATTGCCGGTATCGATCACGACCTTCCCCGCGAGCTGCCGCTCGAGCTCGCGCCCGAGCGCCGGCAGCGCGCCGTAGGGCACCGAGACGACGACGACGTTGCCGAAGACGGCAGCCTCGCGGGGCGTGCCCACGCGCACCTTCGGCCCGAGCTTGCGCGCCAGCGGCTCGAGCTCGGCCGGATGCCGCGAGGAGATCATGATGGCGTACCCGGCCTTCGCCCACAGCGCCGCGAGCGTGCCGCCCATGTGTCCGGCGCCGATGATGCCGATCCGAAGCGTCCTCGCCTGCGGCCGCGCCGCTAGCGCTGCAGCATCGCGCCCTGCTGCGGCCCGCGCGGGCCCAAAAGCAGCACACGCCCAAAGCCCGGCCACGGCCGCAACCGCGAGCCGGCGCCATGCAACGGCGCAGCGCGAGGTGATCATGGCAAGCCGCTTCCCGGCGAGAGCAGCGCATGAAACCCCAGGGCCGCGGCCGTGAGCGCGGCGATCCATGCGAGCCCCACGACGCCATAGAGCGCCACGGGCGCGCCACTTCCGCACAGCATCTGGCCACCGTCATCCGGATGGAAATCTGCGAGCAGCGCGAGCGATTTGACGCGTCCCAGTCCCGGCAGCAGGATCTGCACGGCCAATTCGATCTGCCGGCCCCGCTCGAGGCAAGCCCGACGGTAGGCGCCAGCGCCCGCCTCGAGCGCCACGAACACGAGGCACACCGCGACTCCGAGCCCCGGCAGCGCCCAGCCCACGATGTCGAGCGGACGCGCTTGCGAAAGCGTGGCGAGATACCCCGCGGCGAGCGCTCCGGACGCGATGCAGAACAACGCAAGCCGGCCGAGGCGCTCGCTCGATGCATGCCTCAAGCTCGCGCGGACATCCTGCCATTCGGCGAGCCACACCTCGAGGCGCCGATCCGTGGGCGCGGGCTCATCCGCGCGCGGCGCGACCTGCGGCGCAGGCACTCGCGCCACCGTCGCGCGCCGGCCGCGCAGCCAGCCTCGCATGGAGGCCATCAAACCATCGGATGCTCCGACCGCCATCTGCTCATCTTCTCACAGCGCCGGCCGCGTGTCGCAGGCGGGCGACAGCCCCCCCTGCGCGCCCCTGGACGCTCAGCCGCCCTTGCGGCGGCAACTCTGCATGAACTGGACGCGATTCGTCGCCGTGAGCTGCCTCGCGTTCGCGATGGTATTGCAGCGCCGCTCGATCGTACGCGCGGAGTCAAACAACTCTCCGGGCGGCCGCTTCGAGACGAGACACCTGCGCAGGTAATCGCGATATTGCTGTTCGGAGAGATGCTTGCCGTCCGTCGCGGCATTGCACGCCTTTGCCCGCGCGACCGACGCGGAATTCGGGGGCTTGGCGTTCACGACCGGAGCGAGCATCACGAGGAGAGCGGCAACGATGAAGGCG
Organism: Steroidobacteraceae bacterium; assembly: GCA_050738535.1. Taxonomy (GTDB): domain Bacteria; phylum Pseudomonadota; class Gammaproteobacteria; order Steroidobacterales; family Steroidobacteraceae; genus JASHUC01. The sequence continues at coordinate 3,100 of JBOHZT010000223.1, read as the reverse complement.
CGCATGTACCCTCCTGTCGGAAGATCCCTTCGAGATAAAGCGGCCTTCCGAAACAGACGACGCGGCGGGCAACTCACCCTGCCGCGATCGCACACCTCGACATCATCGCCCCGCGCAGCCGCGTCTGCAACCGCGGCAGGCTTGCCCCACCGTACCTGGCGGGGCGCAGCCCATTCGCCGTCAGGCCTTCTTGACGGCGAGCTTGATGCGCTTCTGCCAAGCCTTGAAGCGCACCGCGGCCTCGCTGCGCTTCAGCTGCCGGGCGATGCGGCGCACTCCCTGACGGCCTGCGAGTTTCCGCAGCGTCTTCAACTCATCGGCGGTCCAAAGCACTCTCTTTCGACGTGGACGTGGCATGTTCAAGCTCCAATCGATGACTCGTTCTCGGATCTAGATTAGCATCAACCAATGCTATCCAATTCTAATATCTTAACGCCTGGCGCGGCTCTTGTCTGTTTGTTTGTGCGGCACAGGCCGCAAAACATGGTCATTTCGCCGCAATTCGGGGCCGATTTGTGCCATTCGAGGGCGTTCCCACCCTTAATCCGAAGCAGAAACACATTATTGAACACTTTGCAAGCCCTCGCTCCCAATGACATCTTTGCTGTTAGATCCGTGATTGCTTTCCGGATTTGAGGCGGATTGAAGCATCCTTGAGCGTCGAGAACCCACGCGCATCGACACTGCTGGCCGCGCTCCTGCCGGCGCACGTCGCCGCCTTCGAGACACGCGAGCCGATAGATCCGGCGACGCTCGACCCACAGGAGGCCCGCTACGTCACGCACGCCGCGCCGAAGCGCGCAGCGGAGTTCGCGGCCGGCCGCGCGTGCGCGCGCACGGCGCTCGCGGCGCTCGGCATCTCAGGCTTCGCGTTGCGGCCCGGACCGAACCGCGAGCCCGCCTGGCCCGCAGGCGTCGTCGGCAGCATCACGCATACGGCAGGTTATTGCGGCGCCGCCGTCGCACGGCAGTCGCAGCTCCTGTGCCTCGGGATCGACGCGGAGCGGCGCGGGCGCGTTCATCGGCGGCTGTGGCACCGCATCACGACCAAGGCAGAGCGCGTCTGGCTCGAGGGATTGCCGCACGAGCGGGCGAGCGACATGGCTGCTGTGATCTTCAGCGCGAAGGAAGCATTCTTCAAAGCGCAGTTTCCCCTCACTCGCGAGTGGCTCGCCTTCGCCGACGTGAGCGTGAGCGCCGAGGCCGGCAGCGTGCGCTTCAGCGCATCGCGAACTCTTGCGATCGAGGCGCTCGTCCCAGGAGCGTGGACGGGCCGCTATGCGTTCGACGGGGATCTGGTGGTGGCGGGGGTCGCCTACGCGCCGCACACCCCGCCAGCGTCAGACTGTGGGTCTTCCTTGGGCAGGATGTAACGCCCGTTGCCGTGCTGGAGCAGCTCGGTGAGCGCCTCGCGCGTCACGGGCTTGCTGTGCAGGAAGCCTTGCGATTGATCGCAACCGAGCTGCCAGAGCGCATCGAGCTGCTCTTGGCTCTCCACGCCCTCCGCGACGACTTCCATCCGGAACGCCCGTGCGATCTCGATGATGGCCGAGACGAGCTTGCGGCCGCGCGTGTCGGCCACCATCTGGTCGACGAAGATCCGATCGATCTTCAAGGTGTCGATCGGCAGGTGCGCGAGCCGGCCCAGTGAGGAGTAGCCGGTACCGAAATCGTCGATCGCGACGCTCGCGCCGGCAGCCCTCAGCATCTTCAGCTTGCCGACCGCCGCCGCCGATTCGTCGATCAGCGCCCCTTCCGTGATCTCGACGTCGAGTCCCCAGTCCGCGGTCGCCCACCCCTCGGTGTGTCTGAGAAAGCGCCCGACGAAATCCGGCAGATGCAGCTGCAGCGGCGAGATATTGACCGCCACGCGCACCGGCGGCAGCCCGAGCCGCTGCCAGGCCCGGCAATCGGCGGCGGCGCGCTCGATGACCCAGCTGCCGACCTCGACGATGAGCCCGCTCTGCTCCAGCACCGGCAGGAACTCGCCCGGAGACACGAGCCCCGCCTGCGGATCGTTCCAGCGGATGAGGGCCTCCACGCCCTCGATGCGGCGGGTCTTCACGGCGACCTTGGGTTGGTAATGCAAGTCGAACTGGCACTGCTCGAGCGCGACCCGCAATCGGCCTTCGAGCGCAACGCGTGCGAGTCGCGCGGAGTGCTGCTCGGCGCTGTAGTGGCGGTGCCTGTTCCCCGAGATCTTGGCGCTCCTCAGCGCAGCTTCCGCCTTTTGCAACAGCACTTCGGGCTCGCGACCGTCCTCCGGAGCGATCGCGATTCCGCTGCGTGCCGAAACGGGTAGCTCCTTGCCCTCGACCGAGAAGGGCTCGGCGAGCAGCTCGGTGAGCTGCGCCGTCAGGCTCTCGATGCACGACTCCGATTCACCGCCCGCGGGCTCGGCCAGCGCAAAGGTTCCGCCGCCGAGATGCGCGAGGCGGTCCGTGTCGCGGCAGCGTCGCTTGAGGCGGTCGGCGAGCAGCTGCAGCAGCAGGTCGCCCGCATGCCGCCCGCTCGAATCGTTCACGACGCTGAGGTTCTCGATGTCGATGACCGCAATGGCATACCGGCTGCCGAGTCTCGCGGAGTCCGTCAGCAGCCGCTCGAGACGCTGGCAGAACAGCGTGCGTTTGGCGAGACCCGTCAGCACGTCGAAATAGGAAAGCAGACGCACCCTGCTGTCCTGCTGCAAGTACTGCAGCGCGAACGAGAGATTCGCGGCGACCTCCCGCAGCATGCGCGACTCCTCCTCGCCCGGGCGGCCGCTCTCCCCCGCGCAGACCGCGAGGCTCCCGATCCTCGTCCCATCGACGGCGAGCGGCAGCGCCGTCACGAGCCGGCCCGCAACCGCCGCGTGCAGGATGGCGGCTCGTCGCGTGGCGCTCTGTGTCGCGATCGCCTCGCACAGCTGCGCCGCCTCGTCCGCCTCGATCCCGCTCCACGCGACGGCCTCGAGCGACCGGGAGCGCGGCTGCCGCAGCGCCACCATCGCGGCCGGATAGGCGCCCACGCCCACGGCGAGACGGCAAGCCTCGCGCAGCAGCTCGGTGCGGTCGTGGATGCGGACCACGGCGCTGTTGATGCCGCTCAGCATGCGCAGCAC
>JBOHZT010000222.1:0-6149 GCA_050738535.1 Steroidobacteraceae bacterium | reverse complement strand
CTGCACCACCAAGTACGCGGCGCGCGGCCTCTCGGAATCGCTGCGCATCGAGCTCGAGAAGTACCACATCGGCGTCTCGCTGCTGTGCCCCGGCGGGGTCAATACCAACATCCACGAGTCGGTGCTCTCCCGGCCGAAGAGGTACGCCGACACCGGCTACTACGGCGCCGATCGCGAGGTATTCAAGCGGCTGAAGACCGTGATCGAGAGCGGCTTCGATCCGATCGATCTCGCCCGCATCGTCCTCGAGGCCGTCAAACGCAACGATTTCTGGATCCTGCCCTATCCGGAGTTCATTCCGACCCTCGAGCAGTACCATCAGCAGGTGCTCGCGGCGCTGAGGCAGTACGAGCACGATCCGGACTACGAGCGCAGGAAGCGGCTCGGGCGGCGCATGCCCGGCGCGCAGTAGGGGACCGTGTGCCGCCGCACCACAACGTGTAAAATGCGCAGCCGCGTGGAACGGCCTCGATCCGGCGCCGCCCGAGGATGGGCGGCGCGGAGTCCGCGTTCTCCGTGACGCGGCCCGAAGCCGATCTCACCGAACGCTGCTGCGACGCCGCAAGCCAGGAGAGGGCTCGAGGCGATCGAGGCTCGGCCCGCGTCAAGAAGGTTTTCACCGGTGCGCAACGCCGCGGTGGAGTGCCCACCGCGGCTTGCTGCGCCCCGGGCAGTACCGTCCGACCGGCGCCTGCCGCCGTGCGGCGCGCCGGCCGGCGGGATCCGGGCTCGTGCCCTGGTAGGTTTCGTTACATCGATCGGGAGATTACATTGAGCGAGAAGAGTTTGGAGGACATCCTGCAGGGCGCCGGGGACACGGTTCGGTTGCTCCGCAATTCCCAGGCGGGGCCGAACGTCTATCCGGGGGTTCCCCCGGAATTCACCAACTGGCGCGACGAGCAGCGGGCCTGGCAGAAGAGCTGCGTCCTCTTCAACCAGTCCTATCACATGGCGGATCTCGCCGTGGAAGGGCCCGATGCGCTCAAGATGCTGTCGTATCTGGCGTTCAACTCGTTCAAGGGTTTCCAGCCGGGCCGCGCCAAGCAGTTCGCGCCGGTGAGCCACGACGGCTACATCATCGGCGACGTGATCCTGTTCTACCTGGGTGAGAACAAGTTCAATCTCGTCGGACGCGCGCCCGCGCTCGAGTGGGTCCAGTTCCATGCCGCGACGGGCGGCTACGACGTGAAGGTCGAGCTCGACCAGCGCACCGCGCTGCGCAAGGACGGCCGGCGGAAGGTGTACCGCTACCAGGTGCAGGGCCCGAACGCCATGAAGGTCATGGAGAAGGCGCTCGGCAAGGCGCCTCCCGAGCTCAAGTTCTTCCACATGGCGACCGTGACGATCGCCGGCAAGGCGCTGCATGCGTTCCGTCACGGCATGGCCGGCCAGCCGGGATTCGAGCTGTTCGGACCCTGGGAGGACGGCGAGGCCGTGCGCGAGGCGCTCGTGCGCGCCGGCGAGGAATTCGGGATTCGCCAGTGCGGCGGTCGCGCGTACTCCTCCAATGCGCTCGAGTCCGGCTGGATCCCCTCACCGCTGCCCGCCGTCTATTCCGGCGAGAAGATGAAGCCCTACCGCAAGTGGCTCACGGCGAAGAGCTACGAGGCTGGCGCCTCGCTCGGCGGCAGCTTCATCTCGGACAAGATCGAGGACTACTACTTCAGCCCGTGGGATCTCGCCTACGGCGGGTTCGTGAAGTTCGATCACGATTTCATCGGCCGCGAGGCGCTGGAGAAGAAAGCGCAGGGCAAGCATCGCAAGAAGGTGACGCTTGCGCTCAACAACGAGGACATCGTGCGTACCTTCGGGACGATGTTCAACAAGGAGATCCGCGGCAAGTACTTCGACTTCCCCTCGGCCGTGTACTCGATGCATCCGTTCGACCGGGTGCTCTCGGGCAGCAAGCCGGCCGGCGTGTCGACCTGGATCGGCTACAGCCAGAACGAAGGCAAGATGCTGACGCTCGCGGTGCTCGAGCCGGAGTATGCCGAGCCGGGCAACGAGGTGACGCTCATCTGGGGCGAGCCGAACGGCGGCACCACCAAGCCGACCGTCGAGCCGCACGTGCAGGCGGAGATCCGCGCGATCGTGAGCCCGGCGCCCTACACGCAGGTCGTGCGCAGCTCCTACGCGCCGGGCGGCTGGCGCGCTGCGGCGGTCCCTAGCGCGCCCTAGCGCTCTAGCGATGCGTCGTGGCTCGGGCGGGCGAGGAGCCCGCCGAGTCGCACTTGCTCGAAGCCCGCCGGATGGGTTTACCGCCCTCCGGCGGGCTCTCTTTGTTTGCGCTGCCTGCGGCTGCGCGCTTCGCGGCCGGCCGCGGCGCGGGCATCTCCCCGATGTGCGCGGAGTAGCGGTACTTCGGCAGCACCAGCCATACGATGCCGCCGATGAGCGGTGAGATCGCCATCAGGAGGAACGGTAGCTGGTAGGAGTGCGTGCGGGCATAGATCATGCCGATGATCGGGGCCGAGAAGGCCGAGATCGGATTGGTGATGAGGTACTGGAACGAGACGATCTCGGTGAAGGAGCCGAGCCCGAAGAACCGGGTGTGGAAGTACTGTCCCATCGGTCTGGCGGCGCCAAAGGAGAAGCCGCCGAGCGCCATGGCGAGAACGAGCAGCAGTGCTCCGCCGTAGCTCGACGTCACGATCATCAGCAGGAATGCGCTGCCGGCTGAGAGCAGGCTGAACGGCACGCCGACTTTGGCTGTCTCGAAGCGGTCCGCCATATAGCCGCCGGCGAGCGCCCCCGCGACTCCGACCAGAGTGAATACGGAGATCATCTCCGCGGCGAGAGTTTGGCTGAAGCCCTTGCCGATCAGGGCTGGGACCATGTGCGCGATCATGCCGGTCGCGATCACCATGCCGGCGACGGAGGCCGCCGTGATGAGCCAGAAAACCCCGTCGTGCAACGCCTCCTTGAGCATCATGCCCTCGAGCCGCGGCGGACGCGCGGGCCGCGCCGCGCGCGCCGGGGAGGCCGGACCGGCATGCCGCCGCCAGCGGGGGCGGAAGTGGATGCCGACCTGGCCGGGCTCCTCGATGGTGAAGAAGAGCACCGGGACGACGGCGAGGATGATCGCGCCGAAGACGACGTACATCGTCCGCCAGCCGTAATCGAGGATGAGCCAGTTCGTGAGCAGCGGAATGCCGGCCGCCGCCACGGTGGATTCGGCGCCGAGAATGGCGAGCGCCTTGCCGCGATTCTGAGTAAAGAGGACCGCGGCCACCTTGCTGTAAGCGACGCCCGTCGAGCCGAACATCCCGAGGAGCGTGTAGTACCCATAGAGCTGCCAGAGGCTGCGCGTCTGCAGCGACATGGCCAGCGTGAGCAGCCCGACGATCGTCGTCCCGATCAGGATCACCGGTCGCACGCCGACCTTGTCCGCGATCCGGCCAATCGGCCAGAGGCTCGCGGCGCCGAAGATGAAGAGAAACGTGGTGGCGAAGGAGAAATCGGTGCGCGACCACCCAAACTGATGCGTCATCGGGAGCATCAGCAGCGTGAACGCGCTGAACGGCAGAATGCTGGTCGCGAAGGTTTGACCGATGAGGATGGCGGCCGCGATCTTGAGCTTCCGCGGCGAAAAATCACCTTCCACTGCGGGATTTGGAGACCTCGAGTTCCCGGAGGCGGACTCGATCACGATCGTGGCGCTGTGCGCTTGCCCTCCTTGCGGGGCGGCCGCTCCGATCCCTCGCGCGCAGGCGCACAGTGCGCGCCGCGGCAGCAATAGCGTGGCAGTCCCTTCCTATCTCGGTGGACTGCGCGAGTCGTTGACAGTTCCGCTCGTCCAGCGAACGCGAATCGAGCCGTGGCGCGATCAGACCGGGCGCACGCGGCCGGGAGCGCCCATCTCGCATTCGAGCGCGGCACGATCCCAGTGACCGGCGTCGGCTGCGGCCGCGTAGGTGCTCGCGAGGAAATCGAGCAGCAAACCTTCCGGATTCGCCGCGGTGCGCACCGTTTCGTAGGGCAGGATGAACTCCCCGAGCGTGGTACCGAAATAGGCGCCCGGCGTCGGCGGCCGCTCCCGGAAGCCCGGCGGCTCCGGATAGGCGTAGGAGTAGAAGGCAGCTCGCGGGAAGGCGTCGTGCCCAGGCCAGAACCCCGCGCTGCTCACCTCGTGTGAATAGGCTTCGCGCGCGACAGCGTCGGGCAGGCCCGGCATGCCCGCAGGATGCAGGGGCGCCCGCCGTCCGGAGAAGCGCGTGACCGCAAGGTCGAAGCTGCCCCAGAAAAAATGCACCGGACTCACCTTGCCGAGGAACCCGCTGCGGAAGAGTTTGAGGATGCGGTCGGTTCGCAGGAGCACGCGCCAGAACGCGTGCGCTGCCGCGGCGTCGTAGGAGGCGTGCGAGCGGTCACGGAAGAATGCGATCGGACTCGGCAGCTCGCTAGGCATTTCGTTGATCCGGACCTCGATGCCGATTTCGCTCAACAGGCCGAAGAGGCGGTCATGGAAGTCGGCGACGGTCTGCGGCTCGAGCGCCAGGGCTCGCTCGGCGCCTGAGCTGCTGCGCAACCGTAAGCGGTGCGCCACGAAATCGAACTCGATCTCGAACGTCTCGCTCCCGCATGGGAGGGCGCGAGATGAGCTGGATGCGGCGGACGGGCTGGACGCGCCGGGCACGATGGGCCCGGCCGGGATGGGCGAGGTCCAAAGCCCGCGGGAGGTCACGTAGAGCGGGACATGCCAGCTGTGATTGACCCACGGCGTGAGCGCGAGCCGGACCTTGCCGACGATCTGGGTCCAGAGCTGTAATGTCGCCACGGTGTCCCGCCACCTCTCGTAGGGTAGCGCAGGCCAGTCGTCCGCAGAGCTGCTCATCGGATGTCTCCTCAGTGCATGCCGGTCAGCAAGAGAATCGCCTGCATGACGGCAGCCGCCGGTTTCGAGACGACCTCGCTCAGCAGATCGAGATGCGTGCCGGTCCGCGCCGCGATCAGAGGCAGGAAGATGAGGGCACCGATCAGGATCGACATGCCGTACGGCGCGAGCCTGGAGAGCGGGGCGCCGAGCGTAGCGGGGAGGAGGCCGACGGCGATGCGTCCCCCGTCGAGCGGCGGCAGCGGAATCAGGTTGAAGATCGCGAGCACCACGTTGAGCTCGATCGAATGCGCGAGGTTCTCGAACACCCATTGGCCCGCGGCCGGTGGGAATGCGCCGACCGTGTGCAGGAGCAGCGCCGAAATCGCGGCGAGCAGGAAGTTCATGCCGGGGCCGGCGGCCGCCACCGCGATCATGTCGCGGCGAGGATTGCGCAGGCGGTCGAACCGCACCGGCACCGGCTTCGCGTACCCGAACAGAAACGGCGCGCGCGTCAGGAGCAGCAGCGCCGGGAGCACGATCGTGCCGAAGGTATCGACGTGCCTCAGCGGATTGAACGAGACGCGTCCCAGCTTCCAGGCCGTATCGTCGCCGCAGCGCTTGGCGACGTAGCCGTGCGCCGCCTCGTGCAGCGTGATCGCGAGCAGCGCGGGGAGGATCCAGGTGGATGCGAGGTAGAGGGTGGCGTCGATGTCGATGAGGGGCTCCGCCGCACGGTCAGGACCGGCCGGGACACCCGAGGTGCACGTTCACGCGCGCGAGCTCGAGCGATGCACTATGATGCGCGGCTAGCCCGCCGGACGGGCTCCGGCTGCGCCGGGCGTCCGCGAGCAGCCATTCCCCACCGCGGCACCGCCGTCCCCCCGGACTTGCCGAACCTGGTGCCCAGGAGAGGACTCGAACCTCCACGGAGTTACCCGCTAGTACCTGAAACTAGTGCGTCTACCAATTCCGCCACCTGGGCAGGGAGCCGGAAAATCCACGCGAGCCGCGGCCGCCCGTGGGAGCGGCGCAATGTACGCAGGGGGTCGGGAGCTGTCAATTGAAGGCCAGAAGAACACGATTTGGACGCCGGGATCGGCGCAAGACACCCACCGCACCCGCGAGAGCGACCCGCGGCACGGGGAGCGCTGCCGGCCCCGGTGGCAAGGAGCCTGCGGGCGCTGCACAGCCGGTTGCCAAGGGGCCACCGAGCGGCGCGGGGCCGTCGCGCAAACCGCAGCCTACGCGGGCGGCGCGGTCGTCAGGCGCTAGCCGGGCCGGGCAGGCCGAGCGCGGCGGGCGGCCCGCGCGGAGCGGACGGGCGGGGCCGAGC
>JBOHZT010000221.1:0-6162 GCA_050738535.1 Steroidobacteraceae bacterium | reverse complement strand
GGCCGAGGCCGGCGCCCGCGTCCTGCTCGCGCATCAGCCCCGCACGGCGCCGGCGGCGGAGCGCGCGGGCTTCGACCTGCAGCTCTCGGGACATACGCATGGGGGGCAGTTCTGGCCCTGGAACCACTTCGTGCGTTTCCAGCAGCCTTTCACGGCGGGCTTCCACCGTCTGGGGCGTCTCGCGATCTACATCAGCCGCGGCACGGGCTATTGGGGACCGCCCAAGCGCCTCGGCGCGCCCTCCGAGATCACGTGCCTGCGCCTCGTGGCGCGGCAGGCCGGAAGCGAGCCCGTCCGCGCCCGTACCCGGCGTCGGCCCGGCGCGATCGCCAAAACCGCCATTGCGGCGGCCCATGAGAGTGCGACATGAGTGACGCTCGGCCCGAGGCACCGGCTGAGGGGAACGGCACGGACCAGACTCCTTATCCGCGCGTCATTGCCTTTCCCGAAGCGTGGACGGCGGCCGAGCTCGGCGGCAAAGAGCGCTTCGCGCACTCGATCGAGGCGCGCGAGTTGCGCGAGCTCGATACGCTCGCGGTGCAGCTGCGGGGACGCGCCTGCTGCGACATCTCGCGCAAGGACGCGAGTCCTCCGGGGCTCGCGGAGCTCATGGCGGGCGTGCGCGAGGAGGTCATGAACGGCCGCGGCATCGCGCTCGTGCGCGGCTTCGATCCCGCGCGCTACGATCCGCAGGACTACGAGCGGCTGTACTGGGCGCTCGGCACGCACCTCGGGGAGGGGGTGGTCCAAAGCGCCTTCGGTGATCATGTCGCGCGGGTCGAGCGCAATCCCAATCTCCCCTGGCGCGGCACGACGACGGACATGGAGCTGCGGCCGCATACTGACTTTCACGAGGTCATGTCGCTCGCGTCGGTCTCGCTGCCCGAGAGCGGCGGCGTATCGGGATTCGTCTCCTCGCTCGCCGTCCACAACGAGATGCTGCGGTCCCATCCCGATCTTCTGCAGGCGCTCTACGCCGGCTGGTACAACGGCTCACCTCTGCAGCGCCAGGCCTCGGGCGCCAAGACGCCGATTTTCTGCTGCGCGGGAGGCAAGGTGAGCTGCTTCTACAACCGCGTCTTCTTCCTTGCGCCGCAGCAGGCGCCGGAGCCGTTTCCGCCGGCACTGACGGAGGCGATGGCGGCGATGGATGCGCTCACGCAGCGCGAGGACCTCATCGCGCGCTTCGTCCTCGAGCCGGGAGAGATCGTCTTCTGGCACAACTTTCAGGTAATGCACTCGCGCACCGCGTTTCAGGACAGCGCGGCACACCACCGGCTGCTGCTGCGGCTCTGGCTCAATGTCCCGGGCGGCCGTCCCATGGTCGAGGAGGTTCGGGCGCGCGCCCGAATCATCGATCGGGAGCACCTCGAGGGGCACCGCCCACCCGCCTGAGCTGTTGCATCCAGGCAACGGCTAGGTCGCGCTCAGCTCCGCCCGCCGGCGAGCCGGAGCGCTAGCTCGCGTCCGGCGCGTAGTGTCCCCACAGGCTCTGGAACGCGAGCGTCGTGAACACCGTCGGGTCACCCCACTTTGCGTTGAATTCCGCGGTGGGATTGCGCTCGACGGCTTCGTGCGGCCCCAGGCCTTGCCGGATCATCTTTTGGAGCCGCCGGGCGATCGTCGAGTACATCTTGTGCTGACTGATCAGATCCGTGCGCGTAAGGACAGGGCCGTGCGCTGGGATGACGCGCGTTTGATCGTCGGACACTTTGATCAACGTCTCGAGTCCGTGCACCATCCCAACGATCCAGCCCCCGGTCCTCCAGTCGATGATCGGCCAGCCGGCGCCCGAGACGACGCCTCCGGCCGCCAGCACGTTCGATTTCTTGAAGTGGACGTAGATGTCACCGTCGGTATGCGCCTGCATCATGTAGCCGTATTCGACCGCCTCGCCGCCCACGGTCACCTGCTCGGTGTTGTAGAAAAACGTCTTGTTGGGCCGTGCCTTGGGGGGGAGCGGTCCGTAGGTGCGGTTCTCCTCCGGCACCGGATTGGCATAGCACAGCCATCGGCGCGTGTTGTCGTGCGCGATGATGGTCGCCTTCGCATCGCCGATCGGGATGTTCGAGCCGGTCTGCTTCGGATGCCAGTGCGTGTTGAACAGCGTGTGCACGCGCCCGGCGCCGAGCGCCTGGCGGATCCGATCGAGGAGCGCGTGGGAGCCTGGCGGCAAGCCGCCGTCGACCATCGCGAGTCCAGCGCCGTCCCGCACAGCGAGCACGTTCCCGCCGTCGCCGCTGAACAGCGTGAGGCTCCCGACGAGCTGCGTCGACTCGATGGCCGGCGCGGCCGGCGCGGCCGTCTTGGCGAAGGCGGGAGTGAGACTCCCGAGCGATGCGGCGGCAGTGCCGCCGACGAGCGTGGCCAGGAAGCCCCGGCGATCTACGGTATGTGTCATTGTGGTCCCATGTGAGAGAATCGCCCGCGCGACCCAAGCGAACGTTTACCTATTAAAGGAGCGCTTGGCAATGTCTGGCGGCGCGCGCCGTCACGGGAGAGCAACAGTTGGTAACGTTCGACGGGCATTTTATGACACGCCTGGCACCTTCCGTGACGTTCCTGGAACACCCGCCGCATGGCCAGGGTTATGATACTGCAATGCGACCAGTGCCGGACCGAGGCGAGCTCGGGCGGCTGAAGCCATTGGCGGGAAGAGACTGATGCGCAAACGACACCTGACCCGGTTCCTGCTAGCCGCAGCAGCGTGCAGCTTCACGATGGCGGCTTGGAGCGCGCAGAGCGGCAAATGGGGCTATGGGCCTCCTGCGGCTGATGCCGCGGCCGCGCAGGCCACCCCCGCGAGCGCCACGGCGAAGGCGACCCCGGTGGACCTCGTGCAGGCGAAGCACTACTGGGGCTTCCTGCATAACTATTGCGAGAAGTGCCACAACACCAACGATTGGGCGGGCGGTGTCGCGTTCGGCATCATGCATCCGCAGAACATCCCGCACGACGGGAAGATTTGGCAGAAGGCCATCCAGAAGTTGAGCGGGCGGCTGATGCCGCCTCCGGGCAACAAGCAGCCGCAGCAGGCCGCGGTGAATCAGTTCGTCGACTGGCTCGAAGGCGATCTCGATCGGTCGGCCGCCGAGCATCCTGCGTACGTCGGCTCCGTCTCCCTGCACCGGCTCAACCGCACCGAGTACGCGGATGCGGTGTGGAGCCTGCTCCACGTGAAAGTCGACGGCGCGAAGCTGCTGCCGAAGGATGAGGAATCGGGCGGCTTCGACAACATCGCCGATGTGCTGTCGGTCTCGTCGGCCTTCATCAACCAGTACCTCGCCGCCGCACGGCAGATCGCGATCCAGGCGGTCGGTAATCCCGATGCCACCAACGTCAGCGTCCAGTACATCGCTCCGGCGACGAGCGGCCAGCAGCTCTACCACGAGGCGGGGCTCCCGCTCGGCTCTCGCGGCGGGTTCGCGGTAACACACGACTTCCCCGCCAACGGCGAGTACGAGCTCAACGTCGGCAATCTCGCCGCCGCGCTGTGGGTGTTCAACCAGGAGTTCAAGAACCAGATCGTCGCCTCGTACGACGGCAAGATCTTCTGGGAGGGCAACGTCGGCGGCAACGCGCAGGTCAAAGCGATCGACCAGAAACAGGACCCCGCCGTCACTGCCATCAACAAGACCCTGAAGCAGATCAAGTTCCATGCGACTGCGGGCCCGCACACGATCGCCGTGACATTCGTGCATCGCGACTTTGCGGAATCCGAGGGCCGGCTGCAGCAGCTCACGCCGGGCGATGCGCAGGACGAGGTGCTGCGGCTGCGCTCATTCGACATCGTGGGCCCGCTCAAGATCACCGGCATGAGCGAGACGCCGAGCCGCGAGAAGATCTTCACCTGCATGCCCCACACGAAGGCCGAGCAGGAGCCCTGCGCGTACCAGATCATCTCGACGCTCACGCGGCAGGCCTATCGCCGGCCCATCAATGCGCAGGACATGGCGCCGCTCATGTCGATCTACGCGGACGGCGCCAAGACGGACGGCTTCGAGGGCGGTATCCGCAAGGCCATCACGGCGATCCTGGCGAGCCCGTACTTCCTGTACCGCGCCGTTCCGGTGCCGCGGGACGTGGAAGCCGGCAGCAGCTACCACCTCACGGATCTCGAGCTCGCCTCCCGCCTCTCGTTCTTCATTTGGGGCACGGTGCCCGACCAGGAGCTGATCACGCTCGCCGAGCAGCATCGGCTGCACGAGCCGGCCGTGCTCGTGGCCGAGGTGCGCCGCATGCTGAAGGACCCGCGGGCGATCACGCTCACGACGAGCTTCGCCTTCCAGTGGCTCGACGTGGAGCGCCTCGGCGAGGTCAAGCCCGACCCGAAGATCTTCCCGTACGTCACCGATCCGCGACCGCTCTTCAAGGAGGAGTTGAAGCTGTTCGTCAACAGCATCTTCGCCGGTGACAAGGACGTGGTGGACCTGCTCACGGCGCACTACACCTACCTCAACCAGCGCCTCGCCTTGCTCTACGGCGTCAACGGCGTGCGCGGCAGCAACTTCCGCCGCGTCGAGCTCACCAACCCCGATCGCTTCGGGCTGCTCGGCAAGGGCGCGTTCCTGATGGGCACCTCCTATCCGACTCGCACGGCGCCCGTGCTGCGCGGCCAGTGGGTGCTCGACAAGATCATCGGCTCGCCACCCGACCCGCCGCCGGCCGGTGTGCAGATGACCCTCGCGGTGGCGACGCCCGGCACGGGCAAGGGTCTCACCGTCAGGCAGGAGATGGTCCTGCACCGCAAGAATCCGAGCTGCTTCGCCTGCCACGGCGTGCTCGATCCCATCGGCCTCGCATTCGAGAACTTCGACGCGGTGGGGCGGTGGCGTACGAAAGACCGCATCACCGGCACTCCGGTCGATGCGTCGTCCGTGCTGCCCGGCGACTACAAGGTCAACGGGCCTGCCGATGTGCTCAAGATCATCATGATGCGTCCGCAGCGCTTCGTGCAGACGCTCACCAAGAACCTCATGACTTACGCGCTCGGCAGGAACGTCAATTATCGCGACATGCCGGAAATCCGCTCGATCGTGCGCAAGTCGGCGAAGGATGACTATCGGTTCTCATCGCTCCTCATCGGCATCGCGGAGAGCCCTCAGTTCCAGGAAAGGACGGCGCCGGCCCTGACGGCGAAGCCCATCAAGACCGCACAGGTGATCGTCCCCTAGCGAATACATTTGAGCGGTCGACGAAGACACGCGAAGACGAGGTAAGCACCATGTTCATCACGAAGAAGCATCTCTCCCGGCGTACGGTCCTTCGAGGCGTTGGCGCTTCCATCGGTCTTCCACTGCTCGATGCCATGATTCCAGCGAGTACCGTGCTCGCGAAGACGGCGGCGAAACCGCTGCCCTATTTGGCCTGTGTCTACATCCCGCATGGCGCCGTCATACTGAGTACCGACGACCAGTGGACGCCGCACGGCACCGGGAAGGACTTCAAGATCTCGACGATCCTGAAGCCGCTCGAGCCCTATCAAAAGTACCTGACGGTCGTCAGCAATCTGCGCAACAAGCCTGCCGAGAGCCCCGCCCCGCATGCGATCGTCCCCGGCACGTGGCTCACCGCGATGCATCCGCCCCATCAGCAGGCGCCGGACGTGGGACCCTCGGTGGATCAGGTGGCGGCGCGGCGGCTCTCCAAATCGACTCCGCTCATCTCCCTCGAAGTCGCGGGCGAGGGCGGCGGCGGCGCCTGCGATCCGAACTTTGGTTGCGCGTACTCCGGTACGATCGCCTTCCGCACCGGCACGCAGCCGCTGCCGATGATCCAGGATCCGCGCACGGTATTCATCGAGCTCTTCGGCCAGGGCAACACCCCGAAGGAGCGGGCGGCGATCCTGCGCGAGCGCGGCAGCGTCCTCGATTTCGTGCGCACGAGCGCGAACGATCTCCAGCGTACCCTCGGCCCGGCCGACCGCCGCATGATGTCGAGCTATCTCGACTCGGTGCGCGAGGTCGAGCAGAACGTGCAGCGCATGCAGGTGAAGTTCGCCTCGGGCAAGGGCATGAAGCTGCCCAATGCGCCGGCCGGCATTCCGGACGATTACAGCAAGATGCTGAAGACGCAGTTCGACATGATCAAGCTCGCCTGGCAGGCTGACATGACGCACGTCGGTACGTTCATGATGGCCCGCGAGGTGACCATGCGCACCTT
>JBOHZT010000220.1:0-6172 GCA_050738535.1 Steroidobacteraceae bacterium | reverse complement strand
CGGGAGCTTGCTCGGTGGGGCTTGATCCATGGCGCAATGGTAGCGGATCGGACGTATTTGAAGAAGTATTTGAAAGAGAAACAGAGCTTTGCACTGCGCTCGGTAATCGGTAGCGCTTGCGCACTCTTCTCGGCTCTATCCCCTCGAGCAACATCTTCAAGCCCGTGAAGTCCATCTGCCGCGTGCGCACGCGCGACCAGTCGCTCAAAAAGCGGCCGGCCTCGAGCCGCTTCGCCCACACGCAAAATCCAGAGCGATCAAAGTACAAAACTCGTATTTGTGTCGCGCGTCGATTGATGAAACAGTAAAGCGAGCCATCGCAGGGATCAGCTCGCAGCTCGTGACGTACCATCGCAGAGAGCCCATCGAAGCTACGGCGCATATCGCAGGGCTGTCCATACAGATGCACTCGGATCTGCCCTTCGGGGAAGAACATCAGCGCCGCGCCAGATGCAGGACGATCCCACCACCCAGATCGAGCCGCACCTCCCAACCTGAGCTCGCCGAGGACAAGGCCCCCAGATCGATGAACCCTCCGGTCCTCTCCATGGGGTCCCTTCGCACCAGCGCTGTCCGCTTCGCCGCGGGCTTCGCCCCCTCGTTCTCGGCCCGCAGCCGCAGCCTCCAATGGTAGAAGCTCCAGACGCTCAGCCCTTCGCGCCGGCAGAACTCCCCGACCGCTAGTCCGCTCGCCGCCTGCTGCTCAACCCGCTCGCGCCAGACCGACGCACCCGCTCTCCGTACTCCGCCCTTCCGCATCGCTCGCTCCAGTGATGGACCAAGCCGGGTATTGTCCGGGCTCTCGCGTGGGGGGAGAAGAACGCCGCAGGCTTACCGTTTACGGCCGTTCGGCCCACCGCGGCCAACGCGGGCTCGAGGAGCGTTCCGAGACCGAATACCAGGCCCGCCAACGCCGCCCACTTCAGAACCGGGCCGAACGTATCGATTCGCATAGATCGAGCCACAAAGACCTCCTCCCGGGTGACGCTGCTTCGGGCGAGCGAGTCTTCGATGCGAAAGGGCGAGATTTAGCGGCGCGGAGTCGCCGCGCAGCGTTCAGGCGGGCCGTGGCAGGAAGGAAGCCACAGGGTGTGGCGCCCGTTTGCGGGCTGGGACTCGATAGACCTTGGAGCGAGCCTTGCGCTCATACTCATCTCCCTTCGACTCATCCCGCTGTGCGGGCGAGCCCACTGGCTTTTCGCCTTATTCCTGCGCGCCGGAGCATGGAACTCCAGCAGCGCGCATAAAGAATTACACCCGCCCAAGCTTGGCTGTCAATACCTCAGGCGGCGCTATTTGATTGGCGGTAGTACGGCAGGTCGCGGGGCTACGGGCGGGAGATTGTCAGAACCCTCGGCGCCCGAGCCGGTGAGAGTAAGTTTGATGACTTCATGCGCATGAGGATGTTGCAGCGCATCCTGCAGATGCTCGAGCCCTTGATCGGCGCTCTCCCGAGATCGACGAGCTGAGATCACGGCGGCTTGGGCGAGCCGCTCCGGCTCGTATTCCCCGGGAGGTGATCCCGGCGTGTACGGCAGGGCTCGAAAGCCCAGGTGCACGACCGAGGCGAACACGTGCGGATCGGGCGGTGCCGGAAGGGGCGAGGCGGTTTCGATGGCCGCGATGAGCGAGCGCTGCCAGCGCCGGGTGCCGTTGCACCGCTCGACGCCGACCCCGAGCACATTCCCGCCACGGTCTTGGGTAATCCGTACGCGGCAGAGGAAGGCCGGAGCGCCGATCGCGGTCCTCGGGCGCAACCAGGCCCGCTCGATGCGCGCGTCAATCTGTCCAACGTAACGCCCGGCCATCGCGGCAAGCGCCGCTCGATCGCCCGCCGCAGCCGATGCGCCTTCGAGCTCGGCATCGAGGCTCAATGCGGTGGCCGAGAGATCTGCAGCGAGGTATTTGGCTGAATTGATGGCCACGAGCTTCGGTGTAACGCTCGGGTCCGCGTCCCGGATCGAGCGGCGGCTATTCACGGCGGGAATGAGCTCCAGGGTGATGTCCTGAACTGCGGGGTCATGAGGACCCTGCACAAGCGCGCCCCCACCGGGCGTCGTATGCGCCCGGTGCGCAACCAGTGCGCCACCGGCCCAGAGAATGGACGTCACCAGCAGCGCATGCAGGAGAATCGTGAGGCACGCTGCGGCCACGGCGGCTGGGACCCGATCGACGAGCCATTCCAGCGCGCGCCCGCGTTTCCGCGGAAACGTCGCTCGAGGCTCACCCGGTTCGACAGCGCCCGCTGAGCCCTCCGCGCTCGCCGGGATCGGCGGCGGCTCGTATGGGGAGACCTCGATTGATCCGCGCTGCACGCCCGTATCTTGTCACTCGGCCGCGAGCTGGGCCAGTATCTCGGCCCACGTGCCAGAACGAACCACGCCGCAGAGCACGCGGCTTTGATATCGCAAATTGCGACATCAAAGCCTCGCCGCGGCGAGTGCCTCGTAAGCGCGGTCCAGCAACGATAGAAACTGATCAAACTCGCCGGGGTCGAGGGCCCGCTCCATCGGGCCCTCCTCGGCGGTCGCGGCGGCGTGCATCGCCTGCATGGTGCGCTCGCCTTTCGGCGTCAGCGAGAGCGCGTTACGGCGCCGGTCCTCGGCGGAGCGGCTGCGGGCGACCAAGCGGCGCCTCACGAGCTCGTCCACGATCGTCGTGACCGCGGACTTCTCCATGCCGAGGTCGCGCGCGATCTGCATCTGCGAGCAATGCGCGTTCGCCGCGATGAGCGTCATCGCGGAGAGCGCGCCGTGGCTCAAGCCAAAGGGCGCGAGCGCGGCGGTCACCCGGCTCATCAGGAGATTGCGCAGCAGCCGGACACGGGGACCGACGTGGCCCGAGAGCAATCCGCGGTCGAGCCGCGGCGAGCCCGCTGCGGGCCGCACGGCTGCGTCCGACGGGGCTGATCCCGGTGAGGAGGATCCCCGCAGAGCGGGTCCCGGCGGGATTCGCTGCGCCCGCTCGAGCTTCTCCGGACCGTCAATAGTCATACCCTTGCATATGCCATGGATCGTTCACCTTTACAACAGTTCAATTGAAGAACTACCATGGCCAGCATGTGCTGAAAGACCTTCGCTTGGCATGGAGGATCACGCCATGAAAGTGAGCCCGCTTCATCCACTCTTCGCCGCCGAGCTCGTCGGCGCCGATCTCACCCAGCCGCCGTCGCAGGAGCTCGTCGAGACGGTCGAGGCCGCGATGGCGCAGTACGGCATCCTCGTGATCCGCGACGCACACATCTCCGACGAGCAACAGATCCAGTTCAGCCGCGCGTTCGGTCCGCTCGAGATCCCGAGCCGGCCGAAGGGGGGACCGCCCCGGCCGGAATTCAAGCGCCGCATGGCGCCCGAGCTCTTCGCCGCCGGCAATCTCGACATGAACGGGAACATCCGCCAGCTGCGCCCTGGCGAGCAGGACCTCGGCAAGGGCGCGGAGCGCTTCCATACGGACAGCTCGTTCCACTCGATGCCCACGAAATGGTCGCTCCTGCGCGGCGTCGAGACGCCGCCGCCGAGCGCGGGCGGGGATACCTGCTTCGCCGACGCGCGTGCCGCGTATGACGACTTGTCCGACGACATGAAGCGCCGCATCGAGCCGCTCATTGGGCTGCACGACTTTTGGAAGGGACGCCAGCTCGCCGGCTTCAAGGGGGAGATCACGCCGGAGCAGCGCAAGATCGTGCCGTTCCCGACGATCGAGCATCCGCTGGTGCGCAGCATGCCGAACGGCCGCAAGGCGCTCTTCATCGGCGGACACTGCGTCGGCATCAAGGGCATGGACGAGCAGGAGGGCCTCGCCCTCGTCGAAGCACTCTATGCCCATGCGACCCAGGACAAGTATGTCTACCGCCATCACTGGCGGCAGTGGGACATGACGATCTGGGACAACCGCTGCATGATGCACGCCGCGACGCCGCTCCTCACGGACGCCTACCGTCGCGACATGCGGCGTACGACCATCAATGAGTTCGGCCCGGAGACCTCGGCCGTGGAAGCGATGGGCATCGCGTAAGATTCCGAGACTGTGCGGCAGAGAGGCGGCGCCGGCGACGCAAAGCAAAGCATAGAGGGGCGATGCAGACCGTAAAGGACAGAGTCGCATTCGTCACGGGAGGCGCGAGCGGCATCGGGCTCGGCATCGCGCGTGCGCTCGCCGAGCGCGGCGCACGGATCGCCATCGTGGACCTGCGGGCCGATCATCTCGAGCAGGCGCGCGCAACCGCCGAGTCGGAGGGCTGGTCCGGCCGCTGCCTCGCGCTGACGCTCGATGTCACCGATCGGCCCGCGGTTGCCGACGCCCTCGCGCAGACGCAGTCGCGGCTGGGGCCGCTGTCGATCCTCGTCAACAACGCCGGTGTCGGGATCGCCGGGCCGATCACCGAGGCGACGTTCCCGGACTGGGACTGGGGCATCGGCGTCAATCTCGGCGGCGTCGTGAATGGTCTCGTCGTGGGACTGCCGCTGATCCGCGCGCACGGCCGGGGCGGCCATGTCGTCAATACGGCATCGCTCGGAGCGCTGATGCCGGCGCGGCCCACGCGCGGCATCTATGCCGCCACCAAGGCGGCGATCGTGGCGCTCTCCGAGCATCTGAGGCTCGACCTGCGGGGAAGCGGTATCGGCGTCTCGGTGCTACTGCCTGGACCGACGCGCACGCACATCGCCGACAGCGAGCGCTCGCGGCCGGCGCAGCTGCGCACGGGGAGCCGCTTCGTCGAGCTCGAGGAGCAGCACGAGCGCGGCGAGCGGGCGGCACCGCCCCCGCCGCCCGCCGATCTGCCGTGGCTCGATCCGCTCGAAGCTGGCCGCATGACCGTCGAGGCGATCCTCGGGGATCGGTTCTACATCGTCACGCACCCGCAGTACCTGGATGCGGTCAAGGCGCGCCATGCCGAGATCGAGCGCGCGATCGCCGAGCAACGAGATCGGAGGACCGGAAATGGCTGAAGTCGTGCTTTATCACGCCGAGCCGGGATCGAACAGCTTGAAGGTGCTGCAGGCGATCCACGAGAAGGGCGTCGCCTTCGAGAGCCGCTACGTGGATCTCACCGCGTTCGAGCAGCACTCCCCGGACTATCTCGCCGTCAACCCGGCCGGCCAGGTGCCGACGCTCGTGCACCGCGGCCGGGTGCTGACCGAGTCGACCGTCATCAACGAGTACCTCGACAGTGCCTTTTCCGGACCGCCCCTGCGTCCCGAGGATCCGTACGATCAGGCGCAGATGCGGATCTGGACCAAGTACGTCGACGAGGTGTTCCGGCCGGCGTTGAGCTTCCTCGCGTGGGACCGGCTGATCCCGGGCCTCGCGCGCTCCCTGCCGCCCGGGGAGTTCGAGAAGCGGCTCGAGCGCATCCCGCTGCGCGAGAAGCGCGACAAGTGGCGTCTCGCGGCGACGGGCGGCTTCTCGGACCGGGAGCGCGACACCTGGAAGTTCCAGCTCGAGGACACCGCCGCGCGCATCGAGCGTGCGCTCGACGGGCACGATTGGCTCGTCGCGGACCGCTTCACGCTCGCCGACATCGCGGTGTTCGCGATGGCGGTCTCGATGCCGAGGAGCCACTCGGACCTCTGGAACGGCGAGCGCACGCCGAGGTCGGTGGCGTGGCTCGAGCGCATGCGCGCGCGCCCCGGGGTCGCCGCGGCGCTCGCGATGCCGAACCGGGCCAAATGGCAACGCTAGTTTAAAACGCTGGATCCGGGCATCCTGAGGGCCGGCCGTGCGGTGGCTTACAGCCCCAGCTTGTCGAAATCGCTCGCGTCGTGGCGCTCGCGCAGTCCGGTCGCGGGGTCTCCACCTCCGCGATTGACCACGCGGCCGCGGGCCACGGCGGGCCGCTTCGCGATCGCGGCCGTCCAGCGCAGCACGTTCTGGTAGTCGTTCACGGAGAGGAACTCGGCAGCGTTGTACGCGCCGCTGACGATGCTGCCGTACCAGGTCCAGTTGGCGAGGTCGGCGATCGTGTAGTCGCTCCCCGCGAGGTACTCGCTCTCGGCGAGCCGCCGATTCAGCACATCGAGCAGCCGCTTGGTCTCCATTGCATACCGATCGATCGCGTACTCGATCTTGATGGGCGCGTAGTTGTAGAAATGGCCGAACCCGCCGCCGACGTAGGGCGCGCTGCCCATCTGCCAAAAGAGCCAGGACAGGCACTCCGCCCGTGTCGCCGGCT
>JBOHZT010000219.1:0-6178 GCA_050738535.1 Steroidobacteraceae bacterium | reverse complement strand
GACAGGTGCGGGCCGCTGCGCTTCTTCACGACCGACAAGGCCGTGTGAATGGCCCCAGAGGTTTCGAAGAACCGCAGGTTGAGCACCGTGTCGGCCAGGTAGCTGATATCGACGGGCGCTTCCCCGGAGAGGATTCCATGCAGGGTGAGGACGAAGATCGTGAGCACGCCGCGCTGGTTGAGGTAGGTGGCCAGCTCGTGCAGCTGAGTGTTGAGATAGCGCTCGCCCGGCATGGCATTCAGGTGGCCGTTCAGGGTGTCGATGACGATCAGCCTGCTCCCGACGTCCACGCCTCGAACCACGCGGTCCGTGAACTCTCCCGGGGAGATCTCCGCCGGATCGATCTGCTGCAGCGTGATGAGGCCCTCGCGCACGTACTGAGGGAATGCCAGGCCGAGTTTTTCGGCACGTTCGAGGGCTATCCCAACCGTTTCATCGAAGCAGAAGACGTGGCTCCGCTCTCCCGCAGCGGCGAGCTGCGTTGCATACTGCAGTGCAAGGGTCGACTTGCCGGTGCCGGCCTGTCCCTGGACGAGCGTCGTAGTGCCGCGGTCCAGCCCGCCGCCGAGCAGCTCGTCCAGCTCCTGTATCCCGCTCGGCACCGCCTCACGGGTAAAGACCGTGCGGTGCTCGGCGGCAGTGAGACGCGGAAAGACCTGCAGTCCGCCGGTCTCGATGACGTAATCGTGGTAGCCCTCGCGAAATCGGACGCCGCGGACTTTCGTGATCTTCAGGCGGCGGCGCGACTTGCCGTAGTCGGGGGAGAGCTGCTCCAGCTCGAATACTCCATGCGCGAGGCTTCAGACGTGCGGGTCGGCTCCGGCGCGGCCCGAGTCCATCTTGTCATCGAGCAACAGTACGGTGCAGCCATGAAGCGCGAGCTCCTGCTTGAGACTCAGCAGCTGGCGGCGATAGCGCAATGGCGTCTCGGCGAGCAGGCGGAACTCGGACAGGGAGTCGAATACCACCCGGGCCGGCTTGTGCTGGCGGATCTCCGCGAGCAGCAATCCGGTGACCTTGTTGAGCTCGACCTCGCCTGGATGAAAGACGGTCGTCTGAGACTCCGGCCGCAGGAGCGACTCGATGGCGGAGAGCTCCAGCAGCGGGACGTGCTCGAGCGACCAGCCATGCGAGACCGCAACCCGCTCGAGCTCCGCTCGGGTCTCGGACAGGGTGATATAGAAGGCAGGCTCCCCCTGCCGCAGCCCTTCGAGCAGAAACTGAAGCGCCAGCGTCGTCTTGCCCGATCCGGGATCGCCTTGCACGAGGTAGAAGCAATTTCGCGGCAGACCGCCGCCGATGAGGCGGTCCAAGCCTTCGATTCCGGTGCCGCAGAGGTGTGCATTCGCCGCTGGGGCAGGAGCGTTGGCCATGAGAAGCGGTTCACCCTGGGGAAGATGGAACGCGGGTGAACGAGTGTCGATGAAGGTATTCCATCCACACAAGCGAAGCGGCAAGCTTGACCTTGCCGCGGCGGTTCGGCGATAGGGTTGCACGGCTCGCCTGAGGAATTGCGCGGTTTAGCTGAACGCACTTACACGGTTACGGCAGATCTCGAGCATGCCCGCGTTCACTGCGAGCGCTCTAATATCGGCCCGGCGGACGTTGTGATGCCGTCACACCGCCTGTACGTGGATATCCCCGTATTTGTCGTCGTAGAACGCCAGTCGGTCCTTCAGGGACAGATGCTCGTCGAACGGGTCCTCGTAGGACCAGACCGCATCGTCGAGTTTCGCGGCATTGGAGCGTAGGTTGAAGTAATGCGCCGTGCCCTTGAACGGACAGACGGTGGTCGTCTGCGAGCGCTCGAGGGCCTCCAGCGTCACGTGCGCGCGCGGAAAATAGTACCGTGGCGGACTCCCGTCCTCGTCCACGCGGATCACGTCATCAGAATCGGCGACGAGCTGCCCGTTGATCTCCACCGTGATGCGCCGATCGGCGCGACTTTCGCGCACGTGATGTTCGGGCCACTTCTGGTATCCAGGGGACTTGCTCATGCCGACCTCCATTGACGAAGCGTTGTGCTCGACGAAACCGCGGGCTAGGCCGCCGGCCGCCCGGCTCCCGAGCATGCACCTATGGGCATTCTATCGAATGTCGCCTGCCTGGCGTGCCCGCCGTCCTCCGGCGGCCATGATCGCCTCGAACCGCGCCTCGACGGCATCCAGCTGCTCCGGGTGCGTGTAGGCATAGAGCTCGCCCCGGCGCATGGCCTCGACGACGATCCGTCCGGCATCGCGGGGCTCGAGCCAGCGGACGCTCGCCCCGAACTCCGTCTTCTCCAGGTCCACGTCGACGAGGCCCCTTGCCTCGCTCGGCTGGCGGGGGCGGTTGCGGCTGCTCTGCTTGATGTTGGTTCGCATCGGTCCCGGACAGAGGACCGTGACACCGACGCGCGAGCCGTCCTCGGCAAGTTCCTGTGCGAGAGTCTCGCTCAGGGCCACGACGCCGTACTTCGAGACGGCGTATGCGCCGAGGCCGGGCATCGTGGTGAGCCCGCCGATCGAGGCGGTATTGACGATGTGGCCCCCGTCCGGATTGGCGCGCAGCAGGGGCAGAAATGCCTGCACGCCGTGAATCACGCCCCAGAGGTTCACGCCAAGCATCCAGCGCCAGTCGTCGATCGACAGCTCCGCGATGCGGCCCATCGAGCCTACGCCGGCGTTGTTGCACACGACGTGCACGGCGCCGGCGCGATCGCGGACGGTTCGCGCAAGGGACTGCATGCTCGTCCAATCGCTCACGTCGGCGCGGACTCCCGTCGCGCCGATCTCGGCCGCCGTGCGGCTGAGCGCCGGCTCTTCGACGTCGGCGATGAATACCCGCATGCCCTCCTCGATCAGACATTGCGCGATACCCTTCCCGAGGCCCGAGGCGCCGCCGGTGACGACCGCGACCCTGTCGGTGAATGTATTGAAAGCCGGCATGCTTCGCTCCTTGTTGCTCGGCGAGCTATTCCGCGGCAGAGATCGCGAGATCGGAAAGGCGCTGAAACCTCTCGATGTTGTCGGCCTCATCCATGACGCCCGCGGTGAGCGCGACGAACGTGACCTCGCGCTCGGGGTCCACCCAGAAGAGCGCGCTGCCCGCGCCCTGGTGCCCGAACGTGCGCGGTGAGGTGAGCGTCCCGAACTGGTGGGGACAGATCGCTTCGCCGCGCAACGAGAAGCCGATGCCGATGTAGGCGGGGTAGGGCGCCCAGCCGCGCGAGCGGGCGAGCTCTGCATAGAGCTCGTTGGGCTTGTCGCCCGTGCGGTTGATCGTCGCTTGCTCGAGCATCGCGGCGGACAGGATCCGGACGCCGTCGAGCTCGCCGCCCCGCCGCAACATCTCCGCGAATCGAAACAAGTCGGCGACGGTCGAGACGCAGCCGACCCAGGGCATCTCGGCTAGCTCGTCCTCGAAGGCCCCGTTGGGTCCGGGTACGCGGTGCGAGAGATGCTTGAAAGGCATCGGGGTCAGGAAATGCGGTACGACGTGCCGCGCTTCGAGGTCGGCCCGGACGCCGGCGGCCGTGTCGTGCATGCGCAGAGGTGTGAAGATCTCCTCATCGAGCAGCTGACGGAAGCTGCGGCCCTGCGGGTCGGTCCGTCTCACCGCCTCGCCCATCAAAGCGTGGGCGACGAGGGGCGCATAGGTGACGCGCTCGTTCGGCGGCATGTCCGTGTGGACATGCTCGCAAATCGCGGCGACCACCTCATCGAGCCGGTCGATATAGGCGTCCTGTCCCGGAATTGGCGAGAACACGGGCGGTAATCCCGAGCTGTGCGTGAGCAGATGATAGAACGTGATCTGCTCACGCAGGCCGCCCGAGAACTCGGGGATGACGGCGCAGACCCTGGTCGTGAGCGCCACGCGTCCTTGCTCGATCGCGCGGAACACGAGCGCGTTCGTAAACGCCTTCGTCACCGAGAAGATGCTGAAGACGGAGTCGAGCCGGAGCGGACGCAGCGCTCCTTCGTCCGCGTGACCGATCGAGGTGTGCAGGCCGAGAACACCGTTGCGGGCCACCGCGATGACGGCTCCATGGTAGCGGCGCTGCCGGATATCGTCTTCTATGGCGCGGCGTAACGCGGCAAGACGGGCCGGGGAGAGCGTCGCGGAGCGGGTGGCGTCGCTCATGGGCGCGCGGCCGTGAGCGCGATCACCGGGCGCTCCGTTTGCGCGCGAGATACGCCGCGATGGGATCGAGGTCGGCGTCGCTCACCTCCGTCTTGCGAAAGGGCGGCATGACGCTCACGCCGTGCCGCACGATGTATTCCACGTAGGTCGCGGTGAGGTCGGTACGGTCCTCGAGCAGCGCGGGGAGCTTGCCGTGGTACTTCGCTCGCAGGGCGCGCGTTCCTGGCGTCGCCGGGCCGCTGCCGTGGCACACCCGGCAATCGCGCTGGAAGAGCACGTAACCATGCGGCTCGCCGGGCTTCGGGGTGATGGAGGTCCATGTCCAGGAGATGGCAGGCTGGCCGGAGTCCGTCGCAGGAGCAACCGTGGTTTGGGCCTTTCCCGCCAGTGCGACGGCGGACCCAGCGCCTGCGAGACCTAGCAGCGCGACGACTCCGAGCGTGCGCGTGCGGCCACGAGCGCGGGCGCAGCCGGCGCTCATCGGCTTTGCCTCAGGCGCCGCGGCCAGATCCCGTACCGGCCGACGGACATGATGCCGTTCGGGTCGACCGCATCCTTGACGGTCTCGTGAAAGCGGCGCAGCGCGTCGTGGTTGAAGGAATATTCGGCGAGCACCGCGTCCTGGAACGCAGGCGCCGTGCGGTACTCGCCCCAGCCGTGCTCGCCGGCGATGCGGATGAGCTTGTGGAACGCGGCGCGGTTCTTCTGGTTGGTCTTGACGTCCGTCGTGACCGGGAAGCCGAAGATGAAAATGAACGTGCGCTCCCAGTAGCACGACGGCAAGCTGAAGCGCAGCACCGGCAGGTCGAACTCGCGGGCGGCGGCGGCGAACACCTCGTTCGCCTCGAAGACCGCCTCGGCGTTGCGAGGAATGATCGGCGAGAACCACATGTGTCCGTGGGTGGGATGAGCGTTCGTGCTCGAGCGAGCGCCGATCGAGTACATGTTGAGCGTCGGAATGCCGAATTCCGGCCAGTGCACGTCGAGCCGCTGCCGCGCGTCGAGCGGCAGCCGCACGAGGGGCTCTCGCGGAGTCGGACTCCCGCGATCTTGGAGAACTGCTCCTTGCCGTACTCCCATTGAGCCGCGACGACTTTTGCGGGCCCGTAGAACTTGAGGGAGAACGTCCAGTAGGCGAGACCCTTGCGACGCCCATACGCCTCGAGCGCGGCGTTCCCGCCTTGGTCTGCCCTATCGCGCAGCGCCAGAAGCTCCGGGTCGACGGGCGGCTGTGGCAGATCCGCCATCGACTTGGCGTACTCCTCGATCGTCATGATGCCGAGGAGGGGGCTGCCGAGATCGGGCATCCCGTTCGTGATGTCGCTGTTCTCGAGGAGCGTGAGGATTCGCACGAGCTCGTGCAGATCGTCGCGCCGCGCCGCGAGCACGGTGCCGCAGAGGAAGGCTTCGGGCTGCGGCATCAGCCAGAATCCCATCTTGGTGACGATGCCGTAACAGGACTGCGAGAACATCCCGTCGATCCAGGGACCGTAGCCCGTCTTGTACTGCTGCCAAGTCTGCGCGCCCGGGAGCGCCCCCATGCCCGTACGCATGAGCTCGCCGTTGGGCAAGACGACTTCCAGGCCGCAGTGGGCATCGAAGTGGTTGCGGAACTGCGGCCGCGTATAGCCGCCGCCGCGGTCGAGCGCATTGCCGACGAGGCTGCCCCAGCCCGGATCCGGCACGTCCACCCAGACCTTGAGGCCATGCTCCTGGATGTACCGGTAAAGGTCGAAGTAGCTCACGCCGGGCTCGACCAGGCAGGACGCGTTCGCCTCGCTCACCTCGAGGATCCGGTTCATCCGCTTGAGGTCGACCACCACGCTGCCTGAGTAGACGGGCGCGCAGCCGCCGTAGCCCAGATCCCTTCCGGTCGAGATGGGATAGAGAGGGGCCCGGTAACGGTTGGCGGTGCGCACGATGCGCTGCACTTGCTCGACGGTCTCGGGCGCCACGGCGGCCGACGCCCAGCGCGCTTCGGGCTCGCCGAGGAAGGGCGAGAAGTCGTCCTTGTACAGGTCCATGTCCGCATCGCTCGTGAACACCCACGGCTTGC
>JBOHZT010000218.1:0-6184 GCA_050738535.1 Steroidobacteraceae bacterium | reverse complement strand
AGGAGGCCCTCAGTGCCGGCGATGGCGAGGGGCGCGGGCGCCGTGCTCGCCGGCCGCGGCTCCGACGGCAGGAGGCGGCGCGCCACGAGCGGCGCGAGCCGCTCGCCGAGCCCGATCTTCTCGAACAGCTCGTCCACGTCTTTGATGCCGACCTCCGCCGCCGCGGCTTGCAGCGCCTCCGGGGTAAGCTCCTCGAGGTCGAGGTGGAACTCGCCGAGCGATTGATTGAGGAGCCGCTGGCCGAGCGCGATCGCCTCGGTGCGGCGCAGGCTTTTCAGGTAATGGCGGATTGCGCTGCGAGCCTTGGCGCTCACCACGAAGTTCACCCACGAGGGGCTCGGCATCGCGCCCTTGGCGGTCATGATCTCGACGGTCTGGCCGTTGCGCAGCACGGTCCTGAGCGGCGCCAGCCGTCGATCCACCTTGGCCGCGACGCAACGGTTGCCGATGTCCGTGTGCACCGCGTAGGCGAAATCGACGGCCGTGGACCCGCTCGGCAGGCGCAGGATCTCGCCCCGCGGCGTGAAGACGTAGACCTTGTCCGGAAACAGGTCGACCTTGACGCTCTCGAGGAACTCCTCGGAGCTGCCGCCGTCCTGCAGCTCGACGAGGTGCCGCAGCCACTCGCGCGCGTGCTCCTGCTGCGCGGTCTCCACCTCCTCGCCCGTCTTGTATCGCCAGTGAGCCGCGATGCCCGATTCGGCCACCCGGTGCATGTCCTCCGTGCGGATCTGCACCTCGAGCGGCATCCCGTTCGGGCCGAAGAGCGTGGTGTGCAGCGACTGGTAGCTGTTGATGCGCGGGATGGCAATGTAGTCCTTGAAGCGCCCGGGCATGGGCTTGAACACGCTGTGGACGCTGCCGAGCGCGCGGTAGCAGGTGTCGGCCGTATCGACGACGATGCGCAGCCCGAAGACGTCCACAATCTCGTTGAGCATGGAGCGCTTGCGCCGCATCTTCTTGTAGATGCTGTAGAGGTGCTTCTCGCGCGTCGCCACCCGAGCGGCGATCCCGTTCTTGAGGAGCGCCGCGGTGATCTGCTGCTCGATCTTCTTGAGGAACTCCCGCTGATTACCGCGCGCGCGCTTCAGGGCTCGCTCGAGCACCCGGTAGCGCTGCGGGTAGAGGGCGCCGAAGCCGAGATCCTCGAGCTCGAGCTTCAGGCTATACAGTCCGAGCCGCTCCGCGATCGGCGCGTAGATTTCGAGCGTCTCCCGCGCGATGGCGCGGCGCCGCGCGGGGGCCATCGCCTCGATGGTGCGCATGTTATGCGTACGGTCCGCGAGCTTCACGAGCACGACGCGCAGGTCCCGCACCATGGCGAGCAGCATCTTGCGGAAGCTCTCGGCCTGCGCTTCGGCGCGGCTCTTGAATTTGATCTGATCGAGCTTGGTGACGCCGTCGACGAGCTCGGCCACATCCGTACCGAAGCGCTTGGCGAGCTGATCCTTCGGCGTCGGCGTGTCCTCGATCACGTCGTGGAGGATCGCCGCGATGATGCTGTCGGAGTCGAGATGCAGGTCCGCGAGGATCGCGGCGGCCGCGACTGGGTGGGCGAAGAAGGGCTCGCCGGAGAGACGCTTCTGTCCTTTGTGGGCGGATGCGCCGAACTCCGCCGCATCGCGAATCCGCTCGACCTGCTCGGCGGGCAGGTACGCCCCGACGGTGCCGAGCAGGTCCTTCAGCCCGGGAGTGCGCCTTTCACCGGGGAGCAGTCCCAGCAGCGAAGACGCATAGTCCATGGGGGAGCCGGGCGGTCAGTCTCCGAGGCCGAACTGCGGCGCGCGGAAGTTGGATGGATGTTCCACGTCCGGCATCGCGGGCGGCTCCGGCACGGGCTCCGGCTCGCGCAGCATCTCCGCCGTGATGTTGCCCTCCGCGATCTCGCGAAGCGCGACGACGGTGGGCTTGTCGTTCTCAAGCGCGATGGTCGGCTCGGCGCCATTGGCGAGCCGGCGGGCGCGCTGGGACGCGAGCAGCACGAGCTGGAAGAGGTTATCGACGTTGTGCAAGCAGTCTTCGACGGTGATGCGTGCCATGGGTGCGTTCGCGAAATCTCAGGCTGAGGCGCTCGCGGAAGGCCGAGCAGGACGTTGAAGTATAGCACTGGCGCGACCGGCCTGCGGCGGCCGATGGTCCTGCGCAGGCTCAGCTCGCGGCGGGCTCGCCGAGCAGTTCGCCGAGCAGCGACCGCAGGGATTCCCGCCCTTGCCGGAGCGCCTCCCCGCGGGCG
The DNA here is from genome assembly GCA_050738535.1 of Steroidobacteraceae bacterium. Taxonomy (GTDB): domain Bacteria; phylum Pseudomonadota; class Gammaproteobacteria; order Steroidobacterales; family Steroidobacteraceae; genus JASHUC01. The sequence goes on along the minus strand of JBOHZT010000218.1, from coordinate 3,951 downwards.
GCAATGATGGCGACGAGATCGTCGACGGCGCTGTCGAACCGGTCGTTCACCACGACGTAGTCGAATTCGCTCGAGTGGCGCATATCGTCCACCGCGTCCCGCAGCCGCCGCTCGATGATCTCGGGCGAATCGGTTTGCCTGTGCATGAGGCGCTCCTCGAGCGCGCGCCGCGACGGGGGAAGGATGAAGATCGAGATGCACTCGGGCAGCGCTGCGCGCACCTGCCGGGCGCCCTGCCAGTCGATTTCCAGCACCACGTCGGTTCCGGCCTGCAGCGAGCGCTCCACCCTCTCCCGGCCGGTACCGTAGAGGTGGTCGAACACCCGCGCGTGCTCGAGAAAAGCGCTGCGCGCGACAAGCGCCTCGAACTCGCCGATCGACACGAAGTGGTACTCCCGTCCCTGCACCTCGTGAGACCGCGGCTTGCGGGTGGTATAGGAGACGGAGACCTCGAGCGCCGGATCGCGTTCGAGGAGCGCCCGCACTAGGGACGTCTTGCCGGCTCCTGAGGGGGCCGAGATCACGAACAGCCGTCCGCGCCCGGTTGCCGGCGCTCGTTCCGCCCCCGATGAACTCATGGCGGGAATGGTCGCGCGTCTGGGCGTACCGGCGCAAACCCCGACGGCCGGGTCGATGCGGACTGTTACATTTAATTACGATCAGGGGGCCTTGAGTGCCGAGCCGGCGGATCTCGGTGCCCGTGCAGCTCGTGCCGTGACAACACAACACTTTTTTTTCGGCAAAATTGCGGCACTTCCGGATTGCGCAGTCCGTTACATTGCTTGTACGCTCGGGGGGTTAAGTGCGACCAAGTCCGTAGAAGGTCAGGGGCTCGAGCATGGTTCGCGGTTACCGCGCTTCGGTTGGTGCTCTTCTTTGCAGTGCGCTCCTCGGCTCAGGGGTGGCGCTCGCTAAATCTGCCCACACGACCGCCGCTGCCACACCCGTCGCCCGCGCTGCGCAAGCTCCCGACTCCGCCCACCCTTCCGCACCGGCCCATCTCTCCCCGGCCGCGCGCACCGCACATGCCGAGTGGACCGTCGTGCAGCACTATTGCACGCAGTGCCACAACTCCACGGATTGGGCGGGCGGCGTCGCATTCGACATCCAGACCGCGCAGCAGGTCCCCGCGCATGCGAAGGTCTGGGAGAACGCCATCCGCAAGCTCACCGGCGGGTTCATGCCGCCGCCGAATGCCAAGCAGCACCCTGATGCGGCGACCGTCCAGGGACTCACGACTTGGCTCGAGCGGACGCTGGATACCTCGGAAGTCGCGCCCTACGCCGGCACGATCCCGCTGCATCGCCTGGATCGCCGCGAGTACAAGAATGCCATCCGGGATCTGCTCGGTCTGAACGTCAACGTCGCCTCGCTGCTGCCGTCGGATGCACAGAAGGACGGGTTCGACGACATCGCCTCGACGCTCGAGATCTCGCCTAGCTTCGTCGATCAGTACGTCTCTGCGGCGCGCAAGGTCGCCGAGCTCGCGGTCGGTAACCCCAAGGCGCCGGCCGTGACCACCACCTACGGCAACGTGGCGTACATGGTGATCTCGCTCGAGCCGCGCGGCTCGGACGGCGCGGGCACGCAGGAGCACTACCAGCCGGGCATGCCGTTCGGGACGCGCGGCGGCATCAGCTTTCTGCACAATTTCCCGGCCGACGGCGAGTACCAGCTGTCGATCGGCGACATGGCGCTCGGGCGCAGCGTGCCGCATATGGAGTTCCGCAACACCGTCGTCGCGCTGCTCGACGGCAAGGAGATCTATCGCACCATCATCGGCGGTCCCGCCGACGACAAGGGGATCGACGAGCAGCAGCAGGTGGCGGTCGACGCCATCAATGCCCGGCTGAAGAACATCCGCTTCCATGCGACCCAGGGACAGCACCGCATTGCGGTGACATTCATCCAGCGCAGCCTCGCCGAGAGCGACAGCCGCATGCGCTCGTCGGCGCTCGACGGCGGGGAGCCCTCCGATCAGTCCGCGTATGCCTTGCAGATCCGCGGGCCCCTCAAAGTCACCGGGATGAGCGACTCGCCCTCGCGCGCGAAGATCTTCATTTGCTACCCCAAGCAGCCGCAGCAGGATGAGCCGTGTGCGCGCAAGATCATCGCCAATCTCGCGCAGCGCGCCTTCCGGCGCCCGGTGGCGGATCAGGATCTGCGTCCGCTCATGGCCTTCTACGAAGCCGGCCAGCGCAGCGGCGGCTTCGAGACGGGGGTGCGTGACGCTTTGAGCGCGATTCTCGCGAGCCCGTTTTTCCTGTACCGCGGCGCCGAGTCGCTGGAGACGGTGAGCGATACCGGCACCATCTCGGATCTCGAGCTCGCCACGCGCCTCTCGTTCTTCCTCTGGAGCAGCCTCCCCGACCAGCAGCTGCTGACGCTCGCGGAGCATCACGAGCTCCATGAGCCCGCGGTGCTGGCGCAGCAGGTGCGGCGGATGTTCGCGGATCCGCGCTCGAAGGCGCTCGTCACGGGCTTCGCCTTCCAGTGGCTCGACGTGGCCGCTCTCGATGAGATCGTTCCGGATCGGCGGCTCTTTCAGGATGCGAGCGGCACTCAGGATCCCCGGCCGCTCTACCGCGAGGAGCTGCGGCTGTTCCTGAACAGCGTGCTGCGGAGCAATCAGCCCGTCACGGCGCTGCTCACGGCCGACTACACCTATCTCAACGAGCCGCTCGCCGAGCTCTACGGCATCAGCGACGTGAAGGGGGCCCAGTTCCGGCGCGTGGCGCTGCGGGACGAGCCCTATCGCGATGGGCTGCTCGGGAAAGGCGCGATCCTGATGCTCTCGTCGAATCCCGACCGCACGTCGCCGACACGGCGGGGCGCTTGGATCCTCGAGCACCTGTACGGCTCACCGCCGCCCACCCCGCCGCCGAACGTGGGCAAGCTCCCGAACACCCCGCGGGGAAAGCCGGCCACGATGCGCGAGCGCATGCGCCTGCACGCCATCAACCCGACTTGCGACTCCTGCCACGGCGTCATCGATCCGCTCGGCTTCTCGCTTGCGAACTTCAACGCCGTCGGCCAGTACCACGTCCGCGACCCGATCACCCATGCGCTGATCGACAGCTCGGGACAGCTTCCGAACCGCATGAAAATCGCAGGGCCTGCCGGTCTGCGCAACGCGCTCGCATCGCATCCCACGACCTTCCTGACGACGCTCACCAAGAATCTGATGGCGTACGCCCTCGGCCGCAAGGTCACCTACCACGACATGCCCACCATTCGGCGCATCGTGAAGAGCGTGGCCCCGCATTATCGATTCGCGGACATCGTCTTGCAGGTCGTCATGAGTCACGAGTTCCGCAGGCGCGATGCGGTGGCTCCGGCCCACGCGCCGGCGCAGAAGACCGCATCGCTCGTCACCCCCCCAAGCCGCGCTACCGGCTCGGTCCCCGCGACCGATCGCCCGCCGCGGCAGCACAACCCGTCCCTCGTCGAGACTTCGCTCGAGAACGGAGGCAACTAGCCATGTTCCTCACCAAGAAATTCCTCTCCCGGCGTACCGTTCTGCGTGGCGCAGGCGCGGCCATCGCGCTGCCGCTGCTCGACGCGATGATTCCCGCGAGCACGGCGTTCGCAAAGACCGCCGCGGCGGTGAGGCAGCGGCTCGGCTTCGTCTATTTTCCGCACGGCGCGGACATGGCGGTGTGGACACCGAAGGAGACGGGCCGCGACTTCACGTACACGAAGCCGCTGAAGCCGCTCGAGTCGGTACGCGACTACGTGACGGTGGTGAGCGGGCTGCGCAACAAGGGCGGCGAGAGCTCGCTGCCGCACAACATCATCGAGGAGACCTGGCTCAACTGCCTGCATCCGCAGGACTGGAACGCCAAGACGGGTGCCGGCATCACGGCGGATCAGATGGCCGCGCGCGTCATCGGCAAGGCGACTCCGCTTCCCTCTCTGGAGATCTGCGGAGAGGCGGGCGGCTTCAGCTCG